>JAGFJG010000050.1 GCA_024102915.1 Caldilineales bacterium | reverse complement strand
CGCGAGCGCGCGTCCAGCGTAGGGCATTGTTCAGTGTGGCGGGGATGCCGACTACATCGAAAACGATGTCGAAGCCGCCCATGAGCATACGATTTCCCGACCTGCCTTCGTAGAGCCGGGCGTCGGTGAGTTCGGCGGCGCGGGCAAAGCCATCCTCGCTGGCAAGGAAAACATGCGTCGCACCGAACGATCGGGCCAGGTCGGCCTGCCAGGGGAATTCGGCCACGGCGCTGATTTCGCAGTCGGGCTGCACAAGACGCAATACCTGGATGAGCAGGAACCCGATCGTGCCGCAGCCCAGCACCAACACCCGGTCGTTGGGTTGGGGCAGGCAACGATAGGCGGCATGGATGGCGACGGCAATCGGTTCGGTGAAGATAGCCTGTTCGTCAGAAACCGGGTCGGGTACAGGCACGAGGGTGGCGGCAGGGGTGATGAAGCTGTCGCCAAAGCCGCCGCCGATCGGAGCGAAGGGTTTTTCCTCCGAGGCGACCTCGCACAGCACGCGATGCCCGCGCGCGCAGGCCGGGCAAAGTTCGCTGCGCCCGCGCGCCCGGCAATCATCCGCCCGCCCCCAACGCACAACCCTGTCGCCCGGATTGAACCCGACCACATCCGTCCCGACTTCCGTGATCTCCCCCACCATTTCGTGTCCCAGATAGATGCGTTTGTGCGCGGGCAGGGCGGTGGGGGCCACGTCCAGCCCGGCATCAAGATAAATTTGGTGGAGGTCACTGCCACAAATGCCGCACATGCGATTGCGCACGCGCACCCAGGCCGGATGCGGCAAAGGCAGATCATCCATTTCGGCCAGGACCAGGGGCGATGCCGGGCCGAAGTACGCCGAACGATTGACGCGACCCAGGGCTTTGGTCAGGGCGAACCGGGGGGCGGTGATGTCGAGATACATCGTTTTCATAGGAAGACAGGTAGCGGCCGTGCGCTCCAATATCCAATACCCGCTATCAAACTACAAGCGACACGCCGAGCAAAAGAATTAGCGCCAAGACCAGGGTGCGAAGGCGTTCGGGTTGGATACGTCGGTCGAGCCAGGCCCCGGCCACGATGCCAACGATGAGGGCGGGAAGGAGCATCAGGAAATCGGTCAGGAGTTGCGGATCGTAATGGCGCACCAGCGCGTGGCTGCTGACGACGATCACGCCGTTGATCAGAAACATGGCTTGCAGAAGCGCCCGGAAATTCGCGTGCGGTTGCTGCCGCATCGAGCCATACAAAATCAGCGGCGGGCCGGGCGTGTTGTAGGCTCCCCCCAGTATCCCGGCAGCAAATCCAGCGGGGTAAGCCCAGCGCCCAGAGATAGGATGCAAGCGGGCGGGGCGGAGTAAGGCATAGACGGCGTATCCCGCCAACAGCAAGCCAAGCCCGCGCTGGATCAAGGTTTCATCCAGGGTCGATAACGCCCAAACGCCCAACGGCGCCCCCAACGCCGCCAATATGACCAACCGTTTGAATTCGCTCAGGTCAAGCGACTGGCGATAGCGGATGAAATTGATGACATACAGAACGAGCGCCACCAGAGCCACCAACGGCGCCGCTATCTGAATCCCCGCCAGGTGCACGGCCAACGGCATGACGATCAGAGCGAAACCGAAACCGCTGAGCGTTTGCAACAACGCCGCCGCCAACACTGAGGCCGCCAGTAGGGTTATCATCATGTCAGATCGTTCCCCGGTTTTGCATGATTTTGGGGCGGCAGTGACCCAATGCGAACGAGTGCGGCGACGGACTACAATGCCGTCACTTTAGCATAGCAGGTTTTGGTAAGACAAATTCCCATGAAGTCAGTGGTCAGAAAGCCATTTTACTTTATCACTTCATCACTCAGACACTTCCCCCTATCATCGCCAATCATCCCCCTATCTCAAATATCATGCCTTCCTTGGCCGGCATCACCAGAAAGTCTGGCTCGTAGGCGTCGTTTGCTCGCGCATAAACAGCATCCAGCATATCATCGCTGTGGCTGGGATCGTGATGAAAAGGAGCAAAGGCGCGTACGCCCGTCAGCCTGGCGAAGCCGTACGCCTGACCAATGCTGCTGTGGCCGAATCCGACATTCCTGCGGTACTCCGCCTCTGTGTATTGGGCGTCGTGGATGAGAAAATCGGCGCCTTCTGCCAGATCATATCCCGAAGTCCAGTCACTTCCACCGGGAAAACGATGGTTGCCCAGCGCCGGTTCGTGATCAGGCAAATAGGTCAAAATGCCATCCGCAGTTTCGATGCGATAACCGACGGTGGCGTTGGGATGAATCACTAGCTGAGCCGTGACCTTAAAACCCAGCACCTCAAATTTACTTGAGGTCGTTTCATGAAATTCCAGATCGAGCGAGAGGTCCCGGATGCTGACCGGGAACAGTGGCGGAGACAGGTATCGAAGCACCCTGGCGCTGAGGCTATGCGTGGTGCTGGCAGGCCCCCAAACATGAACTTTCACTTCAGAGCTTCGCAGCGGGCTGAAAAAGGGCAAACCCTGCACGTGATCCATGTGCAAGTGCGTAAGCAGCACATGAACCTCGCGACAGGCAGGCGGCAGGCCTTGCCCCAAACCCCGAATGCCCGTGCCGGCATCCAGAATCAGCAGAGTGGCATTTTCACCCTCCACACCGACGCAGGAAGTATTCCCGCCATACCGTACTGTGTCCGGCCCCGGCGAGGCTAAAGAGCCACGCGTCCCCCACAACGTCACTTTCACGCGGCCGCCTCCCAAAAAATGGCGATTGCGCCCAGGAAACGATCCGCCTGGACAGCCAGAGGAAATGCCGTAACCTCTATCTTGCGCAGACTGCCATCGAGCCCCCGGATCCAGAAATCCTTGTGCGCCGGATGCCGTCGAGTCAGCGCAATCATCAACGGCAGTTGTTCAGGCAGCAACAGGTCGCCATTTTCATCCATCGGCTGGAATATCGTCGACCATTCGCTGGCGGTCATCGGGCCGGTTTCCTCGTAACGATAGCCCAATACCATTTCGGCCGGCTCGTTGTAGAATAACAGATCGCCATTCGGATCGACGATGAATACGGCCATCGCCAGGTATTCGGCCAGTTGTCTGGCCAGGATGATTTCGATTTCTCGCTGCGCCAAATCGAACCTCCGTACGTTCGACTATTGAGAGACGGCGGATTATTGATAATGCAATCGTAGCGGAAATTCGGACAGTGCACAAACAGCGCCTAAGCGAAGGCGAATTAAAATTTCAGGACGTTTCACACCGCCGTGGAAAGAGTGATTTCTCAGGATTTTTGGGGCGCATGCTCTTTTCTTTGGACTTGACTTTGTTTTCATATGCGCCTATCATATAGCGAATCACTACGCGAAGGAGATATGCGTGATTATGTCGCAACAACTTGATCTGTTCGACGACGGTTCGACGCCGCAACAGACCACGAGGTCCGAATCCGCTGTCGGCGAGTTTCCCAGCGAATTGACAGAAGAGAGCACCCTGTCCGGCGCTCTGGGCCCCTACCAAATGCACATGCGCAGCGTCGGTTTTAGCGACAACACAGTCAAGGCTTTTATGGGGGACTTGCGACTGCTCGGACGCTATTTCAAGTTGCAGGACGAAAATCCGCAGTTGGGCGACATCGGCACGGACACGCTCAACCAATTCCTGTATTGGCTACGATTCGAGCGAGTCAATGCCAACGGCGAACTGGTCCCGTGCAGCCCCAAATCCTATGCGCGCAGGGTGACGACGCTGAAGGCGTTTTTCGGCTGGCTGACAGAAAACGAGATACTCGATGCCGATCCGGCCGCCGCCGTGATTCAGGAAAGTGTGCAGGCTCCGCTTCCCCGCATTTTGTACGATGATGAAATCGACCGCCTCGTGCGAGTCACGCGTGATCAACTATTCTCCCCCACCAAACCCGACGCCCGGCCCTATCTTCTCGTTTCGCTCTTGCTACAGGCGGGGTTGAAGAAGAGCGAAGTCATGAACATCACTGTACAGGATATTGATACATCAAACCCCCGTGAGCCGGTTCTTTATGTGCGTTACACCGATCCACGCCAGGCGCACAAAGAACGCAAGATCGCCCTGGGGCCGGGTTTCATGCCCGTGCTGAATCAATACCTACGCGCCTATCGCCCCAGCGAAAATCTGTTTGAATGCACCGCGCGCAATCTTGAATATATTCTCGCCGATGCGGCCAAAGCCGCCGATATCCCCGGCGGGGCGTCGTTTGAAGCGCTGCGTTGGACCAGCGCCGTCCGCTCGTATCGATATGGCGCTTCACCCGAAGCTCTACGCGAAAAGCTGGGGCTCAGTCCCATCACCTGGCGTGAGACCTTCGAGAAAATCAAGAAGCTGGCCCGGCCCGGTCTCTGATTGGGCGGCAAAGAAAAAACTGCTCTATTCGGAGCCTTGCGCGCCCAAAGGCAGGAACAGCAGATGTGACGCCTGATAGACTTCCTGCGAGTTGAGGTAATCGCCCGCCCAGCCGCCGACGATGTGCAGGTTCGGGCCGATGATGGCGGCCACGGAATGACGCCAGGGGCCGGTCCGTGGGGAATCGATGGTCGACCACACGCCTGTGGTGAGGTTGTATCGCTCGTGCAGGTGGTCTTCACCATCCTCTCCCCCGCCAATCGCATAAATCGAGTTTCCTTCGGCCGCCAGGCTGATGCCGCTGCGCGCTTCGGGTAGCGATTCCAACGCCTGCCACGAATCCGTTGCCGGATCGTACGCCCACAAATCAGCCTGCTCGCTGACGCCATCATGCCCGCCCGCCAGATAGATGACATCTCTCAGCATCGCCGCACCGGCGAAGGCACGTGGCGCAGGCAAGCGCCGCCCCTCCTCCCAGTGATCGGATGCGATATCATACACGAACAGCGAATCGGTGACCTGCGAGCCATCCCATCCGCCCGCTGCATAAAGCCGTCCGTTATATGAGACGAGGGCAAGCCCGCACCTAGGTTCCGGCAGGGATGCCAACTGCTGCCATTCGCCAGACTGCGGATCGAAGCGATCCAGCCGATCCAATGGTTCGTGGTCCGAGCAGCCGCCCGCCACATAAAGATTCCCATCAATCCCGGCGGCGGCGGCCCCACGCGCTGCGATTGGTCTTGGCGGCAGGCTCTGCCACGAATCCGATTCCGGGTCATACACCTCCAGGGCATCGGTATCGTCACTGCTGGTTTCCCCGCCAACCACGTAGAGCCGTCCGTCGATCACGCCCGCAGCCGCCCGACTGCGAGGCGTGAACATAGCCGCGCGCTCGGTCCATCTCGCCCTGTCTACGCGAGGAGCGATTGTCAACGCTTGCTGGCCCTGTTCCGTGGTGAAATCGGCGGCCACGCCTGCCGTCACTCCCCGCATTTTTCCCGGCCAGAAAACCATCAACAATGCGAATGCCACGGCCATGACCAGTGCCACCGTCTGCCAGGGCTTCCAGGAGTACTTGAGGTCGGGCCAGGATGGCGGTTCGGGCCTGGCGGCGTCGTTATCCGTCTGGCTGGCTGCCCCCGGCACACTGATCCAACCCCGGCGCACAGCTTCCATAGTCGCTTCGGTGCGGGATTGCACCGCCATCTTCTCAAAGATGTTGCGGACATGCACCTTCACCGTGTTGGGGCTGATGGTCAGCCTGGCGGCGATTTCATCGTTGCTGAGACCCTCGGCCAGCAGATCCAGGATTTCGGCCTCTCGTGGGGTCAGGGGGCTGTCGGTTGCCATGTGTTGATTATACACGGAGGCCGGGCTGCGGCGGGAAATCGCATTGACCGCTGACTTGAGGGAATTAGACGCGGATGGCGCGGATATTGTGCGGATGAACGCTGATTTATTGATCACTCTGTTGGTTTTCCGGAGTAACCCGCGCAGTTATCGATCTTCTTGGCCTCTTTGCGCCTTTGCGTGAGTATTTATTGGCAGCTTTGCCCCGACCGCCATCCAGACCTACAATGGCTCCCGATGACCGACTCATCCTCGAATCTTCAACCCAAGCGCATTCTCGCCATCAAGCTGGCCGACCTGGGCGATGTGCTCAACGTCACGCCCGCCCTACGCGCGCTGCGTGAGAGCTTTCCGCTGGTGCAAATCGACCTGCTGGTCAATCCTCATACGGCGGCGCTGCTCGCAGGATCACAATTGATCGATCATGTAATCGAATTGCCTAAAACCAGTTTCGAGGGGGGGCGTGTATTTCACCCGGCTTCGTGGCTCCCGCTGATCAAATACGTCCGGTCGCTCAGGGCCCAAGAGTACGATACGGTCATCAATTTCCATCACCTGACCACACCGCTGGGGCGGGCGAAGCAGCAGATTTTGATCACCGCCACCGGGGCGAGGGCGACGGTCGGGCTGGACAACGGGCATGGTCGCTGGTTCAGCCATCCGGTCGCCGACGCCGGATTTGGCGCGAAACGCGAGGTCGAGTACTGGCTGGATTTGGCGCAAACGCTGGGAGCTTCGTCCAGCGATACGAGTCTTGATTTGCCAGTTTCCGTAGACGACGAGCGGGAAGTTGCCGACATTTTGGCTCGACACGGGCTGGCGTCGCAGCCATTCGTCGTAATGCATCCGGGCTCTGGCGGCTTTTCACTCGCCCGCCGCTGGGATGCGCCCAAATTCGCAGCGCTGGCCGCCGAAATCGAAAGGCGGCATGGCATCGCCAGCGTTCTGGTGGGAACGGCGGACGACAATGTCCCCGCCGTCATCGCCGCCGCCGCAAGTCCCATCGTCGATCTCAGCTCACAACTCAGCCTGAAGCAACTCGCCGCCCTGCTCGGTCAGGCAGCCCTCTTCGTCGGTGCAGATAGCGGCGTCATGCACATGGCGGCGGCCATGCGCACGCCCATCGTCGCCATCTTCGGCCCCACCAACCATCTGGCCTGGGCTCCGTGGACGCCGCATAGCCCCAGTCGCGTGGTGCGATTGGGCATTTCCTGTTCACCCTGCGCTTATGTCAATCACTCCGTGGCGTGGCGCAATGGCTGCCCCGAACGAGCGTGCCTGGCCGATCTGGCAGTCGATCACGTTCTCATGGCCTGCGAGGAATTGCTGTCGGGCGATTGACGACGCCGGGGATAGGGAAACAGGCGGGGCGTGCGCTCGCGATAATCGTTATAGGGCTGCCCGAATTCCCGCACAAGGCGACGCTCTTCGTGTATCGAGCCGACGTAAAAATAGAGAGTCGTCAGCATGCACGCCACCAGCCAGGATAGCGTCATGACCGACACGAACCATAGCACCATGAGGCTCGTGGTATAGAGCGGGTGTCTCACCCATTTTTGCAGACCACGAACTCGCAGCATTGCCGTATTCGTGGTTGTTCCTGATGCGACCTGCCGCAATCCCACAAACTCGGCCAGATCAGTCTGCCAGAGTGCCACAATAAACAACACAGCGCCCGCCAATTGCACGAGGCGAAATAGCCAGTTCCAGGGTTGTGGAATCGCATACATGGTTCGCTCTGGCAACAGGGCTAGAAGGGGCAGTA
Source organism: Caldilineales bacterium (assembly GCA_024102915.1). Classification (GTDB taxonomy): domain Bacteria; phylum Chloroflexota; class Anaerolineae; order J102; family J102; genus JAGFJG01. The sequence goes on along the minus strand of JAGFJG010000050.1, from coordinate 10,477 downwards.
AGGGCAAGAATGTAAACACCGCGAGGAAATTGTAAGCCAGCCGGTACCAGCGTGCAGCCATCTGGCCCAGCCTGCGTTCACTCCATTGCTTGATCGCATCCATTGCCAGGACGCTGTGCAACAAAGCCCAGATGGCAAATCCCACAATGACTATGAGCAGACTGACAAGAACTTCATTCATAGATCAACGCCCCCGGCCTCGCCACACCGCCCAAACGAATCGCGGCAGGTCGAGTTGGCGACGCCAGCGCCAGGGCTGTGTGATCAGCCGCCACAGCCATTCGAGATTGAGGCGAATCAGCCAGGCGGGAGCGCGGCGTTGCACGCCGACCACATGGTCAAATGCGCCGCCCACGCCGATGCTGACCGGCACGCCAAGTTCCTGACGATGGCGGGCGATCCAAAAATCCTGCTTCGGCGCGCCGTAGGCCACCAGGAGGATGTCGGGACTGGCAGAGCGCACGCGTTCGGCGATATTGGCGAAATCTGCATCCTGTGGCGACCCGGCATAGACGCCGGAAATGATGAGATCGGGATAGCGCCCGACCAACGCCGAGGCTGTGCGTTCGGCCACGCCTAGCGCTGCGCCTAGCAGAAATAATCTCCAACCTGCGGCGGCCGCTCTCTCCGCCAGCAGATAAATGCCATCCGAGCCGGTCACTCGTTCGGGCAGCGGTGTGCCCTGTTTTTTAGCCGCCCATAACAGGCCGGCGCCATCGGCCAAAACCAGATCGGCGTTTAGCAGCACGCGCATGAATTCCGGCTGGCGCAGCGCCATCATCACGAATTCGGGGTTCGCCGTGCAGATCTGCCGCGGCTCGCGCTCGCTGATGAACTGACCCACCAGTTCGAGCCAATGCGCATAGGTCAGCGGATGCACGGGAACGCCCAGAATGAACACGGGTTCGGGGATAGTCATGTGGTGAATTTAAACGGAAGTCACGATAAAACCAATAGTTTTGTTCTCGACGATAGACGGAGGAAGATAGACGATGGAGCACGTTTGCCAGTGCATTTTGCCATCGTCCATCGTCAATGGTCTATCGTCAACTGACAGACAAAAGTATCGTTTTCATTGTGATGTTAGTTTAGAACCATGTTCGGTGATTGGCGGTGGCGGCGGGGCTGGGAAATAGCTCTCGGCCAGACGTTGCCAGGTTCCATCAAGCATCATGTCAGATAGGGCTTTGTCGACGGCTGCCGCCAGCTTGGCAGCGCCGAGCGGCATGACGATGACATAGGGGTCAGATTCGAGCGGCGAAGTCAGTATGCGCAGTCCGGGCGGTAACTGCAAAGCGGCGGTGATGGCATCGACGATGGCGGCATCGGCTCGACCTTCGGCGACGGCAATGAGGGCGTCGCTGGCTGTTTCCTGCCGCAGGATTTCCAGATTGTTGGCGCGGGCCCAGGCGTCGCCACCGCTGCCCCATTCCACCGCCAGTTTCAAGCCCGCCAGCGCTGCGGCGTTTTGCGGCGAAAACTGCGGCGTGACCAGCACCAGACCGCCATCGAAATACGGCATGCTAAAGCGCACGTCCTCGGTGAGCCGGGCGTCGAGCGGAAAGGCGGAGACGACCATGTCGGCTTTGTCGGCCAGTATGGCATCGACCAATCCGTCGAAGGCGATGGCCTTGAATTCGACCGGGACGCCGATTCGCCGCGCCAATTCCTGTGCCAACTCCACATCAAAACCGACCGGTTGGCCGTCCTCGTTCAGGCTGTCGAACGGCGGAAAGCTGGGGTCGATGGCTACGCGCAGCGCCTCGCCCCGCAACAACCGATCCCAGGTTGCGTCCCGACCCTGTACGAACAGCCAGCCCAACCCAGCCAGGAGCAGTATCCCGACCAGAAGTGCGACGAATGCGATCCATCGAAAGTGGCTGGCGGCGACTCGTTTTCGCCACCCCGACGTATTGGTCATCAGTCGGATTCTCCCGAGACCAGGGCATCCTGCACATCCAGATAGATCGCCTTCGGGTCGAAATCGGGGGTCACGAAAGTGTAATAGTCTCGCAGGTTCCGCTCCAGCCAGGGATAGCGAAACGCCCAGAATGAGAGCGATTTCAGCCAGGGCCAGTCCAGCGCCATCTCGTAGGCGCGCAATGTGTAGCGGATACGCTGGGCGGGACGGACGGCGCGAGTCCAGCGCGGGTGATCGTTCCAGCCCGCCTCGGTGATGTGGATATCCTTGTCGCCGTCGCCATTCGCCTCCATCACCTGGCGAATCAGCTCCACGCGGCGGAAATTAACCACTTCCGGGTCGGGCGGATCATCCGGCGGATAGGTCAGCCCGTAGCTGTGGACGGCCAGCGCATCGAAATAGGGAGCGGCCCCGGCGTCGTACATGGCCTGCAGGAAATCCAGATCGCTCATGCCCAACTCGCCGGTTGGATCGCCGACTGTGGGGGCGAGCGCCCCAGCCAGGATGGTGACGTCGGGATTCACGGTACGGATCGCAGTGGCAGTCTGGCGAAGCAGTTCGACATAAGCCTCCGGATCAACGGGCCGATAGCCCCATTCCAGGCTGAGGTTGGGCTCATTCCAGATGATGATGTAGTGCACCCTGTCTCGGTATCGCTCGGCAAAGGCGGCGGCATACTCGGCGAAATCGGCAAATTGGTCAGATTCCAGATGCGTGCTGGTCGTGCCGGGCGGGCGCGCCCATTCGGGGACGTAGCCGAGCCGGGCGATCATTTCAAGACCCTGGCGATTGGCGTGGTTAATCACCAGATCGGCGTGCTCCCAATCGTACCTGCCTTTGACGGGCTCGCTGAATGCCCAGGGGAAGTATTCCACAATCCAGGGAGCGCCCATCTCGCGCACCATTTCCAACGTGCGCTTGATTTTCCACGGCTCGACCTCGTTGTCCAGCCGTGTGTGAACGCCTGCCTTGGGGTTGAGCGTCTTAACTTGCTGCTGCGGGCCTAAGTCCACCTGGACGGGACGCTGCACCCACCAGATGGCGATGGTCAGCAGTGAAAAGATGACGACAAAAACCAGCACGCCGACAAGGGCGACTCGTCTGGAAAAACGCATGTCTGCGATTATCGGCCTTGTTCCGCCGAACCGGCAAACGTGCCATCCGCCCTATTGATGCGACTAACGCGGCGCGCCATGATTAAGACGCGCCGCGCATGATCTAGCGCATATACTCGCACCAAGCACGGTATTACACTTATAGCGTGATGTCGTTCACAATACTTGAACTTAAAGTCGGAGGGTTCTTCATCAACGAAGTCGTCGCAGTCCCGCTCAAGCGTGAAATCGACGTGACATGAACCCCCGGCTTTTCTCTTTTCCACGAATTCCACCTTCGCACACTAACCCTGGCATAGCGTGAGCCCAAGGAGGTTTCGATAGATGGCCGGACTCGACAAAGAAACGCGTAACATGGTGCTCGACACCTTGTGGCGATATGCAAAAGATAACCTCGGCGACAGCGTTTTGCTGGAACTCGACCACAAAGACGAATTCCCACGCAAGGTGCTGGAGGAACTGTACGATCCGATGCAGTTCGGTCTGCATCTGGTCTTTATCCCGGAGGAATACGGCGGGCTGGGCGGCGGCGCTTATGATATCTATCGCGTTTCCGAAGTGATGGCCGCCATCGATGTGGGCATCGCTACGGGTGTGCTCGCCACCTTTCTCGGCACCGATCCGATCACAGTGGGCGGCACCGAAGAGCAGAAGGAATTGTGGATGGGGCGCATCGCCGAAGAAGGGATGCTGGTCGCGTATGGGGCTACCGAGCCGCAGGCAGGCAGTGATCTGGCTGCCATGAAGAGCAAGGCTGTGCCCGTGGTCGAGGATGGCAAGGTGGTCGGGTACAGGCTCACTGGCCGGAAGCAGTGGATCAGCAACGGCGGCGAGGCAGCGCTGTATACCTTCCTCGCTCTGGCTCCCGGCGGCCCCTCCTGGTTCATCGTCGAGCGCGGGGCCGAGGGTTTTACCCAGGGCAAGCCGGAGGACAAGCACGGTATCCGGGCCAGCAATACCGCCGCCCTCTTCCTGGAAGATGTCTATGTCGATGCCGACCGGTTGGTGGGCGGAGTGGAAGGTCAGGGACTGGCGCAGGCGCAGGCCGTGTTCGGCTACACCCGCCTTATGGTCGCCGCCTTTGGCCTGGGCGCGGGTTGGGCGGCACTCAAACGCGTCATCCCTTATTCCCAATTGCGCATCCAGGCCGGCGCTCCTCTCAGCCAGAAACAGGGCTACACGCACAAACTGATCGTGCCCAACGCTGTGCGCCTGGAGGCGGCACGCGCCTATATCGAATGGGTGGCCGAACGTATCGATGGCGGCGAACCCGACCTGCAAACCGAGGGCGCCGTGGCGAAATATCTGGCGACCGAGGCCGGGAACAAGGCCGCCGAAGACTCGATTCAAGCCCTGGGCGGATACGGTTACACCAAAGAATACATGGTGGAGAAAATCAAACGGGATGTGCGCATCACCACGATCTACGAGGGCACTTCCGAGATCATGGAGTGGACGATTGCCCGCGACCGCTGGCAGCTCCACCTGAAAACACGCGGCGCGTATTATGCCGATTGGGCGGCGCGGCTGGACGAAGTTCATGCCCGCCAACCGGAAAACGGCGCTAATACGGCGGCGATGGCCTTGAAAGCGCTGGCCGTCATCCTGGAGCGCTGCCGCCTCGACCGCCTCACCCGCAATCAACATGTGCTCTTCCGGCTGGGTGAATTGATCGCCTACGCTGAGACCGCCGCCATCTTCTCCGAGCGAGTACAAGACCAGCCGACCGAAGCGATCAAGCTGGATGTGGAGACCCGCCAAGCGATGGCGCGCATCCACGCCCGCGATGCCGCCCTCAAGGTAGCCGCCGATGGGCTGCGTTGGGCGACCGGCGCCGGACAGACCGATCCCAATCTGGCGGCATCGTTGAATTTGCCGGGCATTTACGCTGCGCAGGCCGGGTTGATTGAGGACATGGATTTCGTGGCCCAAAAACTGGTCGCAACATTCCCGGCGGAATGAACGCACACCAAGATTATTCGACTATCGAGCGTATGACTCGAGGAGCGATTGTATGACTGCCGAACGAGCGATTGCCATAGTAGGACTTGGCGCTATCCTGCCTGATGCGCCGAACGCCCCAGCCTACTGGCAAAATATCAAAAATAAGCGCTATTGCATCCAGGAGGTGCCTGCCGACCGCTGGAGCATCGCCAACTATTACGACCCCGACCCCCTGGCCCCGGACAAAACCTACAGCAAGATCGGCGGTTGGGTTCAGGGATTTGAATTCGATTGGAAGCAGTTCCGTATCCCGCCCAGAGTGGCGGATGCGATGGATGAAGGCCAGCAGTGGGCGGTGACGATTGCCGCCGAAGCGCTAGCCGATTACGGCTATCCCGACCGACCTCTGGACACCGAGCGCACGGGCGTCATCCTGGGCACGGCCATGGGCGGCGAATTGCACTATTCCACCAATCTGCGCATCTCGTTTCCGGAGTACGCCAACCTGCTGGCAGAGGTCGGGGAATTCCATCAACTACCCGCGCCCGTACGCGAGACCATTCTCAGCAAATGGCATGATCGTGCCAGCGCCCATTTCCCTCCGGTGACGGAAGACAGCATGCCCGGCGAATTGCCGAATATCGTGTCGGGCCGGGTGGCCAATGTGATGAACCTGCGCGGGCCGAATTTCATCACCGACGCCGCCTGCGCCTCCAGTTTTGCTGCCATCAACGCCGCCGTCGAATTGTTGATTGAGCATCGTTGCGATGCCGTTCTCACCGGCGGCGTTGACCGGAACATGGGGCCGGGCACCTTCGTTAAATTCTGTAAGATCGGGGCGCTGAGCGCCACCGGCAGCCGGCCCTTTGGCGACGGCGCCGACGGCTTTGTCATGGGCGAGGGCTGCGCCTCGTTCCTGCTCAAGCGGTTAGCGGACGCCGAGCGTGATGGCGACAAAATCTATGCGGTCATCCGCGGCGTGGGCGGTTCCTCAGACGGCAAGGGTAAGGGAATCACCGCCCCGAACCCGATCGGCCAGGTGCTGGCCGCCAGCCGCGCCTGGCAAAACGCCGGGCTTGACCCGGCCACAGCCACAATGATCGAAGCGCACGGTACCAGCACGCGCGTCGGCGATGTGGTCGAAGTCGAGAGCCTGTCCGAGGTTTTTGGCGCCGCCCCGCGCAATCGCATCGCCCTGGGCTCGGCCAAGAGCAATGTCGGTCACCTCAAAGCGGGCGCGGGCGCTGCCGGACTGTTGAAAGCAGTTTGGGCTGTGCACGAAAAAATACTGCCCCCCACCCTCAATGCCGAAATCCCGAACCCGAACATCGACTTCGCCCAAACGCCATTTTATGTCAATCATGATTTGCAGGAGTGGGCGAAACCGGCTGATGGCGTCCCACGGCGGGCCGGGGTCAGCGCCTACGGTTTCGGCGGCACGAATTTCCATATCGTGATCGAAGAGCATATCCCCGGCGCTTTGAAGACGAACGGCAACCGCCTGTTCACCGGCGTCGATGTCAAAAGGCCGGGCGACGGCCAGCCATCAGGGAAAGCGCCTGTGCGCGGGATTCTGGCGCTGGGGGCCAGCACGCCGGTCGAGTTGAAGAACAAACTTGACGCCGCCTTTGACAAAATCCAGGGCGGATGGACGCCGCCCCGGCAAACGCCCGATGCGACCGATCTGAAAGCGAGCGAACGGCTGGTGATCGATTTCGGCGATCGTGACGAATTGCTGGAGCGCGTGCAGAAAGCCCGCAAAGTCATGGGATTCGATAATCCAAACGCCTGGAAAGCGGTGCAGGCGCAAGGCATCTTCCGCGGCAGCGGCAACGCGCTCGGCAAGATCGCATTCCTGTTCCCCGGCCAGGGCAGTCAGTACGTGAACATGGGCCGAGAGCTAGCGGCGATTCAGCCGGTGGTGGCCGAAACCCTGGCTGAAGCCGACCGGGTGATGGCCCCGATCCTGGGCAGGCCTCTGACCGATTTCCTGTTCGTCGACCCGGATGATGCGGCTGCCATGCAGCAGGCTAATTTCGATCTGATGCAGACGGCGATCACGCAGCCGGCTATGCTGACGCTGGACACGGCCATGTACAAATTGCTGGCCGAATATGGCATCCACCCCGACATGGTGATGGGGCATTCGCTGGGCGAATATGGCGCGCTCATCGCCGCCGGCGTGATGAACTTCGACGATGCGCTGGTGGCTTCGGCCGCGCGTGGGCGCGAGATGACGGAGATCAATAATCTGGAAGACAACGGCTGGATGGCGGCGGTGATCGGGCCGGTCGATGAAATCCTGGCCACGCTGGAACAAATCGATGGCTATGTGATCCCGGCCAATATCAACAGCACCAAGCAGGTGGTCATTGGCGGGGCCAGCAAAGCGGTGGAGCAAGCGATCCAGGTATTCAACGACAAGGGCATGCAGGCGATGCGCATCCCGGTCAGCCACGCTTTTCACACCAAAATCGTGGCCCCGGCAAGTAAGCCGCTGCGCATGGTGCTGGACAAGCTTGAGATCAATGCGCCGCAATTGCCGCTCGTTGCCAACGTCACCGGCGAGCTGTATCCCACAACCGTGGAGGGCGTCAAGGACATCCTGGAATTGCAGGTCGCCGCCACGGTGCAGTGGGTCAAGGGCTTGCAAACGCTGTACCGTGAAGGCTGCCGCACCTTTATCGAAGTCGGCCCCAAGCGGGCGCTGAGCAGCTTCGCCGCCGACGTGCTGGGCGAGGACCCCGCCGTTGTCACCCTGTTCACCAATCATCCCAAATGGGGCGAATTGCCGACCTTCAATCAGGCTTTGTGCGGGCTGTACGCCGCCGGGTATGGGGCGGTCGAAAGTCAAACGATGCAGGTTGAAGCGCCCGCCCCCGTGGCCTTACCGTCGCAACAAACCCCAGCCGCTACACCAATCCACCTTCTGCCCCAACCCCGCCGTTCGACATGCAGGCGCTCGCCCAGGCGATCTCCAATCTTCAATCCCCAATGCAACCCAAAGCCTACGACCGTAACGATATCCCCCTCGGTTCCGTGATTATTTCGGGCACCGGCCTGGGCCTGCCCGGCGCTGAGAAGCCGGTGATGGACCCGGACAATGCTTTGCGCATCCTGCGCGGCGAGCAATTCATCGACCTGATCCCGGAGCGCTTCCGCCGCAAAATGGTGGAGAAGCGCATCACCCGGCTGGTCAAGGGCGCGGACGGTTCAGGCAGCTTCGAGACGATCACCGATCCGGATGAGGTAATCAAGCTGGCAGGCCGTCCCGGCTCGTTCGACCTGGAAGCCGAATACGGCGTTCCGGCCAAGCTGGTCGAAGCGCTGGACATCACGACGCAGTTGGCCATGGCCGCCGGTCTCGATGCTTTGCGCGAGGCGGGCATTCCCCTGGTGCAAACTTATCGCCAGACCAGCAAGGGCACTTACCTGCCGGAGAAATGGATGCTGCCCGTGGCTCTGCGTGACGAGACCGGCGTGATTTTCGCCAGCGCCTTTCCCGGCGGCGACCGTTTCGCCGATGAGTTCGCTCGCTATTATGAGTGGATGAACAGGGTCGAACAGTTGGCAATGTTGCAGGATTTACGGCAGTACGCCACCGATGCCAATACATTGCAGGAAATCGGCCGCCGTATCAATCAATTACAGGAGGACATGGGACGCCAGCCCTACACGTTCGACCGTCGTTTCATCTTCCGCATCCTGGCTATGGGTCACAGCCAGTTCGCCGAATACATTGGTGCGCGCGGCCCCAACACGCATGTGAATGCGGCCTGCGCCAGCACCGCCCAGGGCGTCGCCATCGCCGAGGACTGGATTCGCTCCGGTCGCTGTCGCCGGGTGATCGTGGTCGGCGCGGACGATGTCACCGGCAACACGCTGATGGAGTGGATCGGGGCCGGGTTCCTCTCGGTTGGGGCCGCCGCCACCGAAGATCGTGTCGAAGAAGCGGCATTGCCCTTCGACGCCCGCCGCCACGGCACGATCCTGGGCATGGGCGCCTGTGCGCTGGTGGTGGAAAGCGAAGACTCTGTGCGCGAGCGCGGCATGCGCGGCATCGTCGAACTCCTGAGCAGCGAAACCAGCAACAGCGCCTATCATGGCACGCGGCTCGATGTCGATCACATCAATCTGGTCATGGAAAATCTGGTGGCTGCGGCGGAACGACGTTTTGGCTTGAATCGCTACGCCATGGCCCAGCAAATGGTGTTCATGTCGCACGAGACCTTCACGCCCGCGCGGGGCGGCAGCGCTGCGGCGGAAGTGATGGCATTGCGCAATACGTTCGGTGAAGCGACTAACGACATCGTCGTCACCAATACCAAAGGCTTCACCGGACATCCTATGGGCGTGGGCGTGGAAGATGTGATCGCCATCAAATGCCTGGAATATGGCATCGTGCCGCCCGTGCCCAATTTCAAGGAAGTCGACCCCAGTCTGGGCGTGCTGAACCTCAGCTGGGGCGGACGCTATCCCGTGCAATTCGCCTTGCATCTGGCCGCTGGCTTTGGTTCGCAGATTGCCCTGACGCTGACACGGCGCATCCCCGGCGGACTGGATCGCATCGACAACAAGCCTTTGTATGATCGCTGGCTGGCCGACATCAGCGGCTACGACCGGGCGGAGACCGAGGTGGTGAAACGAGTGTTGCGTGTGCAGGCGCAAGGCGCGCCGGGCCGCACGCCCATCGCCAGCCAGTGGCGCTACGGAACCGGGCCGACCGTGCGAGCGATCGCCGGCGGAGATGGAACCGTTGCGATGAGTCGTCCCGCCCCGATGGCCGAAATCGCCGATCTGTTGGGACGAGGAGTGGTGGTCAGTAGTCAGAAGCCAGTCATCAGTGGGCAGGCGGAGGTCATCAGTCGGCAGTCGACAGTGGTCAGTGATGAGCCGGAAGTCGCAGTTGAGCAGGTGGCAGATAGCAGGGTGCAGGTCATCGCCGAACCATCGTCCATCGTCCATCGTCTATCGTCCGACCCCGTCACACCGCAAGTCCTCGCCATCGTCGCCGAAAAGACCGGCTATCCCCAAGACATGCTGGAACTCGACCTCGACCTCGAAGCCGACCTTGGCATTGACACCGTCAAACAGGCCGAGACCTTCGCTGCCATCCGTGAGGAATTCGATATCCCCGTTCAGCAAAACCTCAGCCTGCGAGATTACCCCACCCTCGCCGCCGTCATCGGCTTCGTGCGAGACATGCGACCGGATTTGGTAGAAGTCATTGGTCAGAAGTCAGAAGTCAGTACGGTCGCTCCGTCCTCCGACCCCATCACCCCTCAAGTCCTCCCCATCGTCTCCGAAAAGACCAGCTATCCCCAATACATGCTGGAACTCGACCTCGACCTCGAAGCCGACCTTGGCATCGATACCGTCAAGCAAGCCGAGACCTTCGCTGCCATCCGTGAGGAATTCGATATCCCCGTTCAGCAAAACCTCAGCCTGCGAGATTACCCCACCCTCGCCGCCGTCATCGGCTTCGTGCGAGACATGC
>JAGFJG010000038.1 GCA_024102915.1 Caldilineales bacterium | reverse complement strand
GTGCGTCGGCGTCGAGGTCGGCGTAGTTGTGGCAGTCGGCGTTGGCGTTGCGGTGTTCGACGTGGTCGGCGTTGACGTAGGCGTCCGGGTCGCTGTCGCCGTCGAAGTCGGTGTGGGCGTGGTTGTCGAGGTCGGCGTCCGGGTAGCCGTGGGCGTATTGGTTGGGGTATTGGTGACCGTCGGGGTTCGAGTCGGGGTGGATGTACGAGTCGATGTCGGAGTTGCCGTAGGGCCGACGGCCGCGCAGGCCAGAGGCATGCTCATCATCACCCCAACCCACTCCAGTTCGGCCGAATTCGTGTCTTTCGATTCCGCCTGCACGGCCAGCCAGGTCGCACCTGCCGGGATGTTGATATTGATCGTATAGCTATCCCAATAACCGGCGGAATTCTGGTTGAGATTGCCGGGGAACGGATTCGACACAGACGTCGCCCCGCCTGCGCCGATTATATCGCCTGACGGTATCGCCCCGCTGCCGGACTCATGCCAGAAAGCCGATTGCATCCCCGGCACCGTGCCCGATCCGCCCACCATGACGATCACGGTGGCGGTGCGGGCGGAAGCTGAAGCGACAAATTGATAGATCACAGGATCGGTGCCAGGCCCGGCTGCTGGCGCATTGTTGCCTGCCGCCATGTCCAGACCCTCGGCAATGCCCAGATAACGGCGCACCAGGGTTGGCCGTTCGTAAACGATAACGAGTTCGGCGCCGTTGTTGTACGTGTCCAGCGTGTTCATCTGCGTGAGCACATAATTGCCGTTGCCTGTGACGATGGCAGAGGCGTCGCCGCGGTAGGCATAGGCAAAGCGCAGAGGTTGCCATTCGCTGGGGCCGCCGATGCGGGTGGGGCTGGCCACCTGGATGCCATTCAGCTTGACGATGGGATCGCCATCATGCAGGCTGGGATTGAACAGAGCGGGATTGTCTTCTGGCACGTCGCCCGTATCCGCCCCATTCCAATATAGCCAGACCTCCTGGATCACGGCATCGGCTGGCAGACCCGTCACATTGAAAGTGCCGTTATTGGCGGAGGTCCCATCCGTGCCCAGGCCAATAGCCAGGATTCCGAGTTCACCCGAATCTTCGCAGGCGCCCAGCGTGCGCAACTGCAAGGGCGTATCTGCATTGCCAGCCCGAACCGAGTTGGCGAAGAATGCCAGACCCAGCGCCATCACGCTGGCGAAAAGGAGGAGCTGAACTACTCTGTATGATCGAGTTTTACTGGGGAAGAATTTTGAAGGCATGCGAATCAACTATTAACGCGTGACGAATCCAAGAAAAACCTTGTGTTTCTGTGTAGTCTCATCTGGAACGGACGCGAGGATCGGGCCAAACCAATGACTATCGCCATCAGCGCCCACAGCCTCCAGCCAGTAATACCAGACGCCGTTCTTCACCCCGACATCCACATAGCTATAGCTGGCCCCGGCATCCGCCCCAGCGCTGGCGATCAACGGGCTGACTCGCTTGCCATGAACTGCCGGATCAACCGTCCGCCAGACATAGAACCCGGCTGAGTCCTGCTCCGAACTGGTCTGCCATTGGATATGCGCTCCATCGATACGCAACTCAGCCCGGAAGTCGGCCAACTCGACGGCGGTTGGCGACGCGTAGCCGAAGTTGATCGTGTTATCGGTCTGGCCCGCCACCAGCGTTCGCTGCACCGGATTGGGCGTAGTCAACCCCAGCCCGGTCGGAACCTGGGCTGATATGCTGTAAGTGCCGATGGGCATGAAATCGAGTGACCAATGCCCTGAGCCATCCGAAACCGTGTTGTAGACCGAGTTGTCATTCAGCCGCGTCAGTGAAATTTGCACATTCGGCACGCCAGAGCCGATTTCAGTGGCGTCAGCCAACCCATTGCCGTTGATGTCGTACCAGGTGAGACCGCCGAGCGTGACATCATTAGCCGACTGCGAGGACTGATTATTCTCAGGCGAATTATCGCTGGACGAGCCAATGACGGCGCTCAGTTTGATTGGCAACGGCCCCGGCAAGCCAGGATCGACATTCGTCGTTACTGTGATCGTGCCGCCAGCGCCGGGGGCGAGCGGCCCCAGATTCCAATTGTAGGTCGTTGCAGTCGCACTCGCCGCCGACAAACCTGCTGCAACCGGCCCGCCCTCAAATTGATGATTCACCAGCGTGTCGGAAAGCGTGATGTCCAGCGAACCGTCGGCTGTTGGCAGACCGCCAATATTACCGTACTCGACCTTGAACTTCACCTCAGCGCCTGGCAGAAACTCAACTAGGTCGGGGATCATCGTCACCTTGACCGCCACATCGGCATCGGGCATCTGCACCTGTAGTCCCGGATCGCCAAATAGCACATAAGTGTCCAACAGATCACGGAACAGACTGTGACTCTGGAAAAGCGCCTGCTTGGCATCGATCGTCAGTTCACCCAGATTGGTTTCACCGCTCGTCGTCGCCTCGAAAAAGGCGTTGAAAAGGAACTGATGGCCGGTGGCGACGCCCAGACCTGTCGGCGAAAATGAGGCGATGCCGCCCTTTCCGATCGTACGCACAACCTTCTCGCCCATACTCACAAAGCCGGGGTTCAGGAATTGCCCTTCGAGACAGGTCATCGGCAGGAAAATGGGGAAGACGCCATTACTGACGTTGGTCAGCGCATCGATATCGGATGTCGTGAGAAAGGAATCGCCCCAGGTGTTTTTGCTGGAATGACCATTGTATGTCACGAACAGAGCGCCCTGATCGATGCCCGATTTGATCGCAGTCTTCATTGCCGTGCTGGTGGCATGCGTCTGCTGGAAGTAGATTTTCTGCGATTCCGCCGCGTAAGGCCAGATGTGATCGGCCACCTCGTTGGAATGCGCCCAGAAATCACCGGCTGGATCGGGATTGTCGGCCACAAAGAGGGCGCGCTTCTGCCAGACGCCGGTCGGACTGCTCGTTTCGTATTGGATGACACGATTGACCATTTCCGTCGCCTGCTGCACCGTACTGACCGGGAATCGGCCGTATTTCAGGTCCGGCATGGTATCGAATCCCTGATCCCATGGCGAAAGTTCTAACCCGGACAGAGGGCCGTCGAAATTTGTCGGATCGATCTGCACGGCATAAGTTCCGGCTGGTTTGTCGTGGAAGAAATAGAAACCGTCGGCGTCGGTCACCTGGCTGTCGATCACAACGCCGCCTTGAAGCAAATCAACGATGACCCCGGCGATGCCGCCTTCATTGGCATCCTGCAGGCCGTCGCCGTCGGCATCCAGCCACACCCGATTCCCGATCGTGCCCGGCCAGAAAACGCCCGCATCCCAATCCGCCTGAGCCTGTTGAGGCCAGACATAAATGATATCGTCGCTAAAGCCCTTGGTAGCGCCATCCGGATAAATGTCCGAATCATAGCGGTCATCGTCGCCGACATCCTTAGGACTGAACTGCCAGCCTGCGGGCGGTACAACCTCCAACTGGTAGGTTCCACTGGCGATATCCTCGAAATAATAACTGCCATCGGCCCCGGTCTGCTGCGAATAGGCAATGCTGCCGTTCCGCCATAGATTCATCGTGATGCCGGGCATACCCTGCTCATCCCAGTCGAATATGCCGTCTCTATCCTCGTCCCCGAACACCCTATCGCCTATCGCCTTCACCAGATCGACTGACTGCGGCGATTGGCTTGATGCGGCTTGAGCAGCGGCGCTTGCCGGCATATAGCCAAAATCGACGTGCAACGCCATTTTGCCATCCGCCAATTCGATGTTGCGGGCGGTGTGGGCATTATCGCCGTCGCTATCGAACTGGTCGTTGCCACGCACATCGACATAGCGATTATCCGCTGCCGTCTCGCCCTGGAAGGGATCGACGGCGGCCAGCCATGGCGGGAAATAGACCGTTTCGTTCGAGCCCAGTTTGTTCAGGAAATCGTAGTGGCCGTCACCGAACGTTACGACAAATTCGGGATAGGGCTGCTGCCAATAGTGGCTGGCATAAAAGATGAAGTCGCGGATCGCCTGCGGATCGATCAGGCCGCCGTTGAATTCATCGTAAGCGTCCTGCACATCGAGCACATAGGTGCTGTACCCATTAGCCGCATGGCGATAGGCTGCCAGTTGCTGGGCTTGCGCCATGAAATCGGCATGTGTGATCACAATGTAATCGGCCTGATTTCCCGGCGAGCGCAGGCTGGATGGCGAGTCGAGCACAATGCTGGATGGGCTTCTTCGCCCTGTGTTCGAGACGGCGAAGAATTGCGCGCCGCCGGATGGGCCATTATCCGCTTGCAAACTGGCTTCATAGGGGCCGCCGCCGCTCACCGCCACATTGGCGGCACGCCGCGGGTTCCTGGCATCGCTGATGTCGAAGACTTCGATGGTCGGGTTTGCGAAACCGGAAATCTGGTAACGGGCCTGACCGCTATCATCGCCGGAGAAAGCCAGCCGGTCGTTCACCGCAGTGAAGGCGCTGCGATAACGCAGGTCAAAATAATTCACATAGCCGGCGTTGCTGACACTGGTTCCCAGGTCTTCGGGGAAAAGGAGTTGCAGATCGTTCGCACCTGCCAACAAGATCGCCGAGGGAAAATCGATTGGTCTAATCCACTGACCGGCGCCATCGAAATAGCTATTGTCAAGCGACTGGCTGTTAAGATTGCTCACGACATGATGATCGGGGTTGGCGAATTCATTGGATGCGCCGCGCAAAACCATGGTCAGCGTCGCTGTGTAAGTCTCGCTGGCTGGATTGGGGACATCCAACGTGAAGTGACGGTCATTCTTGTTGCCCAACGCATCACGGCAGGTGCGGCTGCCCGGCTGGCACGCCTGGAAAAATCGCCAGTACCAGCGATCGGCCTCGTCGCCGGTCAGGGGAACCTCACTCTTATAGGTCGTATCATCCTCGTAGTGGATCGTGCGCCAGAAACTCGTCGGCGTCGACGCTCCCCCCGGCGTGGCATCGAATGTTTGCATCCGCAGTCCGCTGGCCTCACCCGCCACAAACCAATAGATGTTGTAATTAGCGAAACGCGTCAAATGTGGCTCTGCGTAGAAGAGAAAATAGTCGCCAGGATCAAAGCTGTTGTCCCCAACGCCCGCCAACAGAATCGCGACTTCTTCGCCAAAATTGAACAATTGAAAAGTGGCCGGATCGACGCCCGTCGCATTGAAACCGGCGGCGGTGAGCTGCTCATAAGTAACCTGATAGATGCCAGCTTCTGTGGTCTTAATCTTGTAACTCGTCCCTGTGGCCGGCCCTGCCTCGGCCAGTTTGGGCCAGGGGAGCAGGATGCCAACCAGCAGAGCGAGTGCAAACACCAGGCGAGTGAGGCGTATTCGTCTGAGTGAGAAAGGAGCGAACATAGGTATGTCACCTGAGAAAATCGATTTGAGGGAGATATTGTCGAAGCGCGGGGGAGTTGCGCGCTTCGTCTATATGACGCTGGTGAATGACGAATAGAACGTCATTTCAAAAGCATCGGCAAGAAAAGGTCTAAGTTACAGTTCATCTCCATCTGCATGGTCGCTCCCACCCATTCCAAAATGGGGCGAGGCTGTTCATTCTCGGAAATGATCTGGACCGCCAACCATTTGGCCGTCGCCGGAACGGTCACGGAAAAGTCATAGCTATCCCAATAGCCCGAAGCGTTCTGGTTTTGCAGCCCTGTGAAGACATTTGCCAGCTTGACAGCGCCCGGCTTGCCGGCAATCTGCACGTT
Organism: Caldilineales bacterium; assembly: GCA_024102915.1. GTDB lineage: Bacteria > Chloroflexota > Anaerolineae > J102 > J102 > JAGFJG01. The sequence goes on along the minus strand of JAGFJG010000038.1, from coordinate 5,464 downwards.
GTTCGGGAATTCTGGCGGGACGGAGCCGGTCATGTACCACAGAGCGGTCTTGCCGCCCAGGCCGGCTCCCCCCAAAAAGACGGAAACATTGGCCTGACGTTTGCCGCTACCCGGCTCGAAATTGAACATGGCCGCTTTGGTGCCAGGCCCCACATTGGGGCCGTTGGTCCCGTAAGCCAGATCGAGACCGTCGGCAATACCCACGTGATGCGGTGCTCGGGATGCCTGGCTGTAAATGATGACCAGTTCCGCCCCATTGTTGTACCCCTGCTCGCCAAAGAAATTATCCACGCCATCGAAGACATAGGAGCCATTGCCGGTCACGATGCTGCTGACGTCGGAACGGTAACCGTAGGCGTAGGTGTTTTGAACGCCCCCCCAGTTGGCAGGCCCGCCGATACGCTCAGGGTTTGGAACCTGGGCTCCGTCAAGCGTCACCGTGGGATCGCCATCATGCAGGTTGGGATCGAATAGATTGGGATCATCTTCGAGGTTATTGCCGTCATCATCGCCATTCCAATACAACCACGCTTGCGCGACTGTGGCGGAGGCGGGCAAATTGACGTTAAACGCCGCGCCAGTGATTTGATCCAGACCGAGGCCAACGCTCATAACGCCCAATCCATCTTCTCCGCTGCAACTGCCGTATTGGCGGGTTTGCAGGTCCTTATCGACATCTCCGGCTCTGGCTGGAGCGGCAAACCACACCAGCGCGGCCACAGCCAACAAGGCCAGAACAGACGCCAAAATTTGGATTGAGCGTGACGCCCGTCGAGGGTTTTGAAGTGTGAGTGGGTCCATGATGAGAATCTTCCTCCTCAACCTGAATGGTTTCAAGCTGAAATTGACGATTACCTTACAAGGTGTGTGGTGGATAAGCGCTAACGTGCGGCGGGTGGACGCCCGCCGCACATTGTGCTGTTATGCGTTTGGCTAGCGAGCCAGGTCGATTACCTGACCACCAGCGGGATGTAGATGGGCTTGCCGCTGCCGGGTGTGAGATAAGCGGCAATGATGGGGCCGTATTCAACGCCCTGCGGATCGGTCACCAGCCAGTAGTAGTATACCTCACCCGGCGTGGCGCTGGCGTCGAGATACTCGTAGCCAGAACCGGTGGGGCTGCCGATGACCGGTATCGCCTCAGGCGTCAGTAACGTCCGCTCAGCCGTTTCGCTGATTGCCCGGTAGATGTAGAAGCCATCTCCAGGTTCCTCGCTGCTCGTCATCCACGCCAGCGTGACGCCATCGAGTCCGACGTTGGCCGTCATTTGCACGATCTCGACGGCGGTCGGCGGGATGTAGCCGATATCGAAGTTGAGGTCGGTGGTTCCTGGCGGTACGTAGCGCAGGAGGCTGCCAGCAGGCGTGGTGCGCTGCAAGATGCCTACCGTGGTCGGCGAACTGATCTGGTATTGGCCGGGCGGGATGTCGGTGAAGGTGTAGATGCCAGTCGCGTCAGTGACCGTTGTGAACACAAGGCCGAGCGAAAGGTTCGTCGCCGTAATCGGCACATTCGGGACTCCGGTCGTTTCACCGCCATCCTGGATGCCGTTGCCGTTCGTGTCGAAGTAAGCCATGTCACCCAATGTGACAAAGGCGATGTATCCGAAGTCGGCGGTCATGTTCTCGCCAGCCACAGGCAGTGTGATGCTGTAAGGCTGAACCTTGTTGTTGTTGTCGGCGGTCTGGTTGGCCGGGAAGGTCGTCGGCGAGTAAATGGCCAGCACGTTGGCTGTATCCGTCACTGTAACCGTGTAGACGCCGGATGGCAAGGCCAGGAAGGCGTAGTCGCCGCTGGCGCCGGTGGTCGTGGTGGCATAGTAGACGCCGTTACGATACAGGTCTACAGTCACGCCAGCCTGACCTTTGTCGGTGCTGCCAACATTGTTCTCTTCGAAGACGCCGTCGTAGTCAAGCTCGGTCCAGACCTGGTTGCCCAGGTAGCCGATTTCGGGACGATTGACTTTGTAGAAGCCGAAGTCGGCGGTCTGGTTACTGCCGTTGGCGGCCAGGATCACCTGATATGGGTCCGGCTTGCTGGTATTGTCGCCAGCCGGGCCATTGGGTGATTTAATGTAGTCGAGCAGCACCGAATTGGTATCGCTGACATGCACCAGGTAGTTGCCAGCGCGCACGCCGGTGAATTGGTACAGACCATTCGTGTCGGTGGTGTCGGTGGCGATGATCGGCTCGCCGGGATCCCATTGTCCATTGACGGAACCAGTCAGTTCCCGGATCAGGACGACGCTGACGCCGGCGATGCCAGGTTCACCGACATCCACGATGCCATCCTTGTCGAGGTCGTCCCAGACCAGGTTGCCGATTTCACCCAGCAACGAGTCATTGAAGTAGCCGAAGTCGGCATCCAGGTATTGTTCACCCGCCGCCACAGAAACCGCTTGCGGAACCGGTGTGGTGGGCGCGTAGCCGGCGGGGCCGGGCGAGGGAGCGACATTGTAGTTACCTGCGGGCACTTCGATAAAGTAACGGCCATTTGCATCGGTGATTGCGCAGATGGGTGCACCGCCGCCGACAGGCGTTGCGCAGACGGTGATGCCAGTTGCACCAGGTTCGCCGGGCTGCTGAATGCCGTCGTTATTACCATCGAAGAAGACGGTATCGCCGATGATGGCATTGCCACCGCCCGGAGTGAGCACATAGCCGAAGTCGACATCTTTTTCCACCGTGCCAGGGGTAATGACGACGGGGTTGGAATCAGGATGCGGCTGCGCCTGCGGCCCGGTGGTGGGGGTCAATCCATCCAGCTTGTCGTTGGTGTCCGTCACCCGCACGAAGTAGGTTCCCGGCTCCACGTCATCGAACAGATAGCCGCCATCGGCATCGGTGACTGTGTTATCAACCAGCACATCGTCGCCGCCTCCGGGCACGCCATTGATGCCAGCATCCCACAGTTGCAGAGTCACGTTGGGGATGCCTGGTTCGCCCACATCCTGGACGCCGTCGTTGTTGGCGTCGTACCAGACGAAGTCGCCGATGGCGCTGGGCCGGGTGTAGCCGAAGTCCGCTGTCATGTTGAACGAGCCAGGCGTCGGCAATGTCACGCTGTACGACTGGATCTTATTGTTGTTGTCGGCGGTCTGGTTGACTGGGAATTTAGTATCCACATAGCCGTCGAGGATGCCGAGCGGATCGCTCACCCGCACCCTGTAGGTTCCGGTGGGCAGGCTGGTGAAGACGTAATCACCGGAAGCGCCAGTGATGGTGCTGGTGATCACAATCGTTCCAGCAGCATTGAGCAATTCAACGGTGACGCCGGCAATGCCTGTGTCGCCAGCTGCGGGGTTGTAAACGCCGTCGCCATCGACATCATAGAAGACCTGGTTGCCGATCACGCCATCCGGATCGCCATCGCCGCCGGGGCCGCTGCGCTTGAAGCCGAAGTCGGCGTATAGTACAGTAAATGGCGCAGATGCTGTAGCGCCTGGAGGCACATTGTAGGGTAGAGATTGGCTATTGTTGTTGGTATTGGGCGCGCCCAGGATCGTCGGTTCATAATCGGCCAACACGTACTGCGTGTCGGTTACACGCACCTGATAGACGCCAGGCAGCAGGCCAGCGAATGAGTAGTTGCCGTTCCCGTCGGTGGTGTCGGTAGCGATGGTATTGCCGGTAGTGACGTTGATCAGGCTGACGCTGACGCCCGCAACACCGCTTTCGCTGACGTCTTTCACGCCATTGAAGGGCGAGAGATCGATCCAAATGAGGTCGCCGATCGTGCCAGGTTCATCCAGTACAAAACCGATGTCCGCATCCAGGTATTTGTCGCCTGGACCGACGACAAAGGTATCGGTGGGGTCGGGTGCGCCGGTCGACGGCGTGGCGCCGCTGGGGACGCCGGAAACCGTCTGCACGTAGTACGTTCCTGGCGGGACGTTGATCATCAAGTACATGCCGTTGGCGTCGGTTGTCGCCTGGATGCCGGTCGGGGTATTCGTCGTAGCGTCAACCAGTTCGACGACAACGCCGGGCAGGCCAGGTTCGCCGGGATCAACGATGCCGTTCTGATTCTGGTCGATCCACACGGTGTCGCCGATGACTGCCTTGTCGGGGTCGGACTGATCGGTGTAACCGAAGTCAGCGTCGCGCTCGATTTCCTCAGGCGACAAATTCACGACGAATGGCGAGATCTGACTCTGAGGACCAGGCGAGGGAACCAGACCCAGCCCTGAGAGAATGCCATTCGCATCCGTGACGACCACGCGATAGTCGCCGGGCAGTAATCCGGGGAAGAGGTAGCCGCCATCAGAATCGGTTTGCGTTGTGGCCAGTACCGCGGCTGTGTTGTCGTCCAGCAACTGGATGGTGACATTGCCAATGCCTGGTTCGGTCACATCCTGGATGCCATCTTCGTTGACATCGTACCAGAGATAGTCGCCAATGGCGCCCGGCTTGAATATCTGCACCGGTTCTTGCGCCTGCTCATCGGGCAACTGATTGGCGTTCTCATCTTCAACCTGGCTGACGCCGGTGAAGTTGATGGTTTCATCGTTTGGCTCGCCCAGAGTGCTGGCGATTGCCGTAAAGTTCACAGTGATCGTCACACTGGTATTGGCGGCAATCGAACCAATATTGTTCCAAGTCAGCGTACCCGCTGGCGTGGTGCTGTTCGGGGCCGAAGAGGCGTTGTTGAAGGAGAGAAAGGCGGTGTCGAAGGTATCGGTGAGCACCACGGTCGTCAGTGCCGTATCGCCTGAATTGGTCACTACGATGTCGAAGGAAACGGGGTCCCCCACAAAGGCGATGCCGTCCGCTGGCGTCTGTAGAATCTTGACGATCTGCACGCCAGGTTCGGCGATCTCCACCGGCTCTGTATCGGAGTCGGTCGGAACGGTTTCGCCATTCTCATCCGTCGCGCCCGTCACCGTGCCGGTGTTGATCGTCTGATCATTCACCAAAGCTTGCGTGCTGGCTTTTGCTGTCATGTTCACGATCACATCGGCAAACGCACCCGGAGCCAGCGTACCCGCGCCCGTGATGTCCGTCCAGTTCAGCGTCCCGTCATCCGTGTTGTCGTTGCTCGCCGGGCTGCTAAAGCTGCCGCTAAAGCCATAGGTCAGATAGGTCGTATCATAGGTGTCGGCCAGCGGCACTGTGTTCAGAATTGTGTCGCCGTTGTTCGTCACACGGATTCGCCACTGCACCTGCCCATTTACGACGGTCACCCCACCCGCGGGTGTGATCAATGTTTTAACTACCGACACCTGCGGGTTGCCGATCTCCACCGGTTCAGTATCCGAATCAGTCGGTGCGGTATCGCCGTTCTCATCCGTCGCACCCGTCACCGTGCCGGTGTTGATCGTCTGGTCATTCACCAACGCTTGCGTGCTGGCTTTCGCCGTCATGTTCACAGTCACATCGATGAACGCACCCGGAGCCAGCGTACCCGCGCCCGTGATGTCCGTCCAGTTCAGCGCTCCGTCATCCGTGTTGTCGTTGCTTGCCG
>JAGFJG010000015.1 GCA_024102915.1 Caldilineales bacterium | reverse complement strand
GGCTGATGGTAAGGTACAATTCTGCTCGTAGGTCATGGCTGTGCTCCTTGCTAGTGATTTGATTGGTCACCAGAGGATACACCATGACCTACTGCCTTGAAATTACAGAACGAAGTTTACACTCTCGCGAATCGTTGCGCCATCTGTAGAATTGAACTTACAACTGAAAAAGCTGGAGCAGATGATGAATCTCTTGTTGGCGACGAGTGTCACATCGTAGCACGGCAAGAGGGCGGACCGAGAGGTGAAGAGTCACTCCCCGTCGACCGAAGAGATGACTACAATAATCTGATTTTGTTATGCAAGAATCATCACAAACAGGTCGATGATCAACGGAACGATTATACAGTTAAGAAACTTCAGTACCTTAAGAAACAACACGAATCTTGGGTTCGCGAAAAACTCGAAGGTTATGACAAAGCGAAGCAGCAGGATGAGGAAATATATGCCGCATACGTAGTTGAGTGGGAAAAGAAAGCCTCGCTCGACGCGTGGGTAGAATGGACTTCAGGGCTACTAGCACCAGTACCATCTATAAATCGAGAAGTTTGTGATCATTTGGTAGAGATGCAACGCTGGTTATTATCGCGCGTCTGGCCTCAAAGATATGTTAGCATTGAAAATGCCTTTCGCAACTTCGGCAATGTGCTCGCGGATTTACTAGATACGTTTTTTAGACATGTTGAAAAGTATGATTTGGAATACATGACCATAAAATTCTATACAGGAGATGGTTGGAACCCTTTCTATTTTCGAGATTTAGATAGATACGAGCATCATGTTGATTTGTTACACGATCTAACTTTTGAACTAACGCGTGCTGCAAATTACATTTGTGACCGAGTTAGAGAAGAAATCTCTCCTACGTACCGAATTGATGCCGGTCGGCTGCTTGTCAGTCGCGGCGATATCTTAGGTTACATGGATTACTGCCCTCAGTATCGTGGACCGGAGCGTGTTGATTATCCATATCCGGGTCTGTCTAGGTTCTTGACGGACCGTACTACTAGAGATTGGTTTGTTGGTGCTGGGGATGCACCGGAATTTGGGTTTTCAACTGAGGAATGAGATTACTTGATATTGCCCCCAAACGACTTGCACAACAGCATATTGCGGGAACAACACTGACGACGCCACGGGAAATCGTCGGCTGGATGGGAGCCATGCAGGCCCAGGATTTTGCAATGGCGAAATGGGCGATCGGCGTTCGACTTCCCCATGCCACCGAGCTTGAAATCAATGCAGCCCTTAACAAAGGGGACATTCTCAGAACGCATGTCCTGAGGCCGACCTGGCATTTCGTGGCGGCGGACGATATCCACTGGATGCTGGAATTGACCGCCCCACACATCAAAGCAGGCCTCCGATCTCGCCACAAGCAATTGGGGCTTTCCGGGGATGTGGTTGCGAAAAGCGCCAGGGTCATTGAGGCTGCATTGAAAGACGCACAGTCTTTGACGCGCGAGGCGCTAATCGCCCAACTCAATCAGGCGCAAATCGCTACCGATGAGAATCGAGCTTCGCATCTTTTCATGCTGGCCGAGTTGGACGGCATCATCTGCAGCGGCCCGATGAAAAACGGCAAGCAGACCTATGCGCTGTTGGCGGAAAGAGTCCCGCAGGCAACACCTCTGCCCAGAGACGAGGCCCTGGCGAAGCTGGCCAGAACGTACTTCAGAAGCCATGGCCCGGCCACAGTGCAGGATTTTATCTGGTGGTCGGGCCTGTCCGCAGGCGATGCCAGGAGCGCCCTTGAATTGGTGCAGGCGGAACTCGATTCCGAAACAATCGAATCGCACACATACTGGTTTGCCGATTCACTATCGTTGCGAGGCAGAGAGATCGAGTCAACGCACTTGTTGCCCGCATACGATGAATTCGTCATCAGCTATCGAGATCGCAGCGCCGCACTTCCCCACGAAAACCATAAGCGAGCCGTATCCAGCAACGGCGTGTTCTGGCCGACGATAGCGATAGACGCCCAGGTCGAGGGAGTTTGGAAACGAACAATCAGGACAAAAAAGGTGGAGATAGAACTCGATTTCTTCCATCCGCCTCGATCGGGCGTCGAGGATTTGATCGAGCAATCCGCGCTGCGATACGGACGCTTCGTCCAGAAGGAAGTTGAGGTAAAATACCGGCATTGAACTCGATTCACTCTGGACGCCCCTAGCGCTTCGTTATCTATGCCTGACCGCCACACTGTCATCGTCATCGACTTCGGCTCGCAGACCGCCCAACTGATCGCTCGCCGCGTGCGCGACCTGGGCGTGTACAGCGAACTGGTGCACTGGGATGCGCCCGCCGATCACTTCGCTCAGGCCGACGCCTTCATCCTCTCCGGCGGCCCCGCCAGCATCTATGAGCCCAACGCTCCACGGCTGCCCGACCCGGTGATCGTCAGCGGCAGGCCGGTGCTGGGTATTTGCTATGGTATGCAGGCGCTGGCCCATGCCCTTGGCGGCCATGTCGCCCCAGCCAGCGCCCGCGAGTTCGGTCACACCGAGGTGAATCTGACCGGAACCGCCCCCCTGATCGAAGCCTTGCCTGCCAGCCTGCATGTGTGGATGAGCCACAGCGACCACGTCGAGGGTTTGCCGGATGGTTGGGAGGCGTTGGGCCGTTCACGCGGCGATACCTGCGCCATGATGGGCGACATCGCCAACCGCCGCTATGCCGTGCAATTTCATCCCGAAGTGCAGCACACGCACCAGGGCCTGGACTTGCTGCGCAATTTCCTGTTCGATGTGGCCGAACTGCATGCCGATTGGACGCCCGGCAATTTCATCGACGAGAACGTCGCCGCCATTCGCAAACAAGTGGGTGATGGCCGCGTGCTCTGCGGTCTCAGCGGCGGCGTCGATTCATCGGTGGCGGCGGCGCTGATTCATCGCGCCATCGGCGACCAGCTTACCTGCGTGTTCGTCGATCACGGCCTGTTGCGCCTGGGTGAAGCCGACGAAGTGATCGACACTTTTCAACGCGCCCACGGCATCCGCTTGGAAGCGGTCAATGCCACCGAGCAATTCCTACAAGACCTGGCCGGGATGAGCGACCCGGAGGAGAAACGCAAAGCGATCGGGCGACGATTCGTGCGCGTGTTCGAGGCCGAGGCCGCCCGCCTGGTTTCAGAAGAATCGGGCCAGCCCTACCGATTCCTCGCTCAGGGCACTCTTTACCCCGACGTGATCGAGAGCGCGTCCGGCAGCCGCGAGCAAGCCGCCCGCACGATCAAGACGCATCACAACGTAGGCGGCCTGCCCGACGACATCGAATTCGAGTTGCTCGAACCGTTGCGATTTCTGTTCAAAGATGAGGTGCGCCGCGTGGGCCTGGCATTGGGCCTGCCCGAACGCATCGTCTGGCGACACCCTTTTCCCGGCCCCGGCCTTGCCATCCGCATCCTCGGCGATGTGACCTGGGAACGGCTGGAAACCCTGCGTCAGGCCGACGCCATCGTCATCCAGGAATTGGAGGCGGCCAATCTCTATCGCGCCACCGCCCAGGCTTTTGCCGTGCTGCTGCCCGTGCGCAGCGTGGGCGTGATGGGCGATTACCGCACCTACGCCAATGTGGCCGCCATCCGCGTGGTCACCACCGATGATTTCATGACGGCGGACTGGGCTAAGATCCCCTACGATGTGCTTGGCCGCATGGCCAACCGCATCGTCAACGAAGTGGAGGGCATCAATCGCGTGGTTTACGATATCACCTCAAAGCCGCCTGGGACGATTGAGTGGGAATAGGGGCTGGGTGCGAAACACGCAAGATAGAATACGGTTTCGGCGAGCGTGATCGTGTAAAATAGTGGGTCGGCTCAATCTATGAAATACGTTCGTCTCCTCGTTTTTATTCTTCTCGTCGCCGCCCTCGTCTATTTCGGCCCACGCTACATGGATTTTCGCGCCTCGCGCGATGCAGTTCCGCCGGGCGTGATCATGGGCGGGGTCAGCGTGGGCGGAGCGGATGCCGCCGAGGCGGCGGCCAATCTGCGCAGTGTATTCGAATCGCCCATCCTTATTTATCACGGCGACCGCCGCCTGGTGCTCAAGCCGGAGGAGATCGGGTTCACAATCGACGCCGAGGGCATGATCGAGGAGGCCCAACAGTACGGCAAAGGGCTTTACTATCTGCGCGACTTCTTACTGTATCTGGGCGGGCAACAGCCTTTGGGCGGGCATGTCGCTTTGCGCTACAACTATGACCGGGCCAAACTGGGCGTGTGGCTGCACGAGCAGTCCGAACTGTATGACAACGACCCCACCCCGGCCCGCGGCAATCTCGACACCCTCTCCTTTGTACCCGGCCAGCCCGGCCGCACCACCGATCTGAACGAGAGCGCCATCGACATCATCGCCGCCTTCACCGATGCCTACGATCGGGAAGCCCGCATGATCCTGCACGAAACGCCCTCCCTGCCGCCTGATTTCGACACCCTGGCCGACGCCCTCAACGCCCGGCTGGAGCGATTCCCCGGCATTTACAGCCTCTATTTCCAGGATTTGAATACCGGCTCTGAGATCGACGTCGACGCCGACACCGCCTTCGCCGGCATGAGCACGGTCAAGCTGCCGATCCTGCTGCGAGTCTATTATGACAACGATCTGCCGCTCAACGACACCATGAGCCGTTGGATCAGCGACACGGTCAAATCGGAGACGGCCAGCAACGCCGCGGCCAATGCCCTGATGTATTACATCGGCGGCGAAGACACGATCGCCGGGGCGCGCATCGTCACCGATTTCAGTCGCGAATTGGGCCTGCAAAACACCTTCATCGCCGTACCCTACGACAGCGATATCACCCCGCCCGCCATCCGCACCCCGGCCAACACCAATCCCGAATACAATACCTTCCCCGATCCCGCCATGCAAACCACACCGGAGGATGTGGGCGTGCTCATGGCCGAGATCGGGCAATGCGCCGAGGGCAAGGGCAACCTGCTGGCCGCCTATCCCGAGAAGATCACGCAGGCCGAGTGCCAGGAATTGGTCGGATGGATGGAGCAAAACCCGATGGGGTTCCTGATCAAATACGGCACGCCCAAGGGCACCCGCGTGGCGCACAAGCATGGCTATGGCACCGACACCCAAGGCGACGTCGCCCTGATCTACGGGCCGGAGGGGCCCTATTCGCTGGCTATTTTTGTCTATCAGCACGGCTGGGTGGTATGGGATTACAGCAACCCCCTGATGAACGACATCAGCCGCATCATCTGGAATTTCTATCTGGCGCGCGCAGGGCAGGAGCAGTTGCCGCCATTCAGCGAGGAAGAGCAGAAAACAGCGAGGTAGGGATGGGGATTCAGGCAATCATCTTTGATTTCGGCGGCGTGCTGGTTCATTTCGATGGCAAGCCGGGGCAGGCGGCATGGGAGCAACGCCTGGGTTTGCAGCCGGGTCGTCTTGACCGCCTGGTTTTTCACAGCGAAGTCTGCTGGCAGGCGGTGTTGGGTCGGGTTCCCGAACAGGCAATCTGGGATGAGATCGCCGCCCGCTTCGAATTGAACGCCGCCGATCTGGCACGATTGCAGCAGGATTTCTGGCTGGGCGAATATCGGGACGAGGCGATGATCGATCTCATGCGTGAGTTGCGATCCGGCTACAAAATCGGCATCCTCAGCAACGCCTGGTCGGAAGCGCGCGCGACTTTCGCGTCTAAATTCGGGTTAGATCAGGAGGTCGATTTGATGGTGATCTCGGCGGAGGAGGGCATCGCCAAACCGGACGCTGAGATTTACCAACGCACGCTCGACCGCCTGGGCGTGAACCCCAACCAGGCGATATTCATCGATGACTTGCCGGAAAACATCCGGGGTGCGCAGGTCTTGGGCATGCACGCCATCCAGTTCCAAACCACAGCACAGACCATTTCCGAAATTCGCCGCTTGCTCGCACAAGGAGACTGAGCATGGCTCGCCGCCGATCCCCCAAGTACACCTTTGCTTTTATCGCCGTCGGCCTCGCTCTGGCAGCCTTTCTCGCCCTGGCCTGGTTCACATCGCTTGACCCCTTTCTCTTGTGGATTGCGGCTGCCAGCGCTGTCACCTTTTTCCTTTATGGCTACGATAAAACGCAGGCGAAGGTCGGCGGCGGTCGCGTGCCCGAAATCGTCCTGCACGGGGCGGCGCTGGCGGGCGGATTCATCGGCGGCTGGGCGGGCATGTACGGATTTCGCCACAAGACTCTGCACGCCAGTTTCAAGATCGTGCTGGCGATCGCCACGATCCTGTGGATTGGGCTGGGGTATGTCTGGTATTTTGTGCGCCAGTAGTTCGACCGAAAGCAGTGATCGGTATTCAGTGACGGAACTCAACTGATTACTGTCGTTCCTTCGTCAACTTTCGTCCGTTTGAACGCGCTCGATCTACGTCGTCAATCCTGTCCGGTTGAGTTCTTCCGGCTGGCCTTTTCGTCCATCCTCGGCCCGCTGCCAGAAATCACACCACCGGTCGAGCGGAATTGGCCGGTCGGCATAGGGCGATTGCGGATTCCGGCAGAATGAATGCAGGCGGCTGACCTGGCCATCGCCGGTGCTACGGAACACCTCGCAGAACTGGCAGGAATAGCAGTCATGACCGCGCAATCGCAGCCACCAGCGCTGCAACCCCTTCACGTGAACACCCTGTTATTTCGGTTGCGGCGGATTCGCCAGCTTGGCTGCGCTTACATCATCCAGGCTGACGCCGCGATAGAGCATACCCCGAACCGGATCGAGCACCACCTTCTCGCCTTCCACCGCATTCTGAAAGGCCCCGGTGGCGCCCACCAGCGCCGGGATGTGCAGGTCTTCGGCCAGGCGGGCGGCATAGGATTGGCGGCTGCCCTCCTCTACCACGATCGCCCCGGCATGGGTGATCATCTGTTGCCAACTGCTGTCCAGGGCGTGGGCGACCACGATGTCGGTCAGGTCGAACTTGAGGTCATGGCGCAATGGCGGCGTCAGTTTGCGCACCTTCCCGCGCACCTTTTCCTGACCGATGCCCGTGCCTCGCGCCAGCACTTCCTCAATCAACTGCACTTTGATCAGATTGGTTGTGCCCGGCGTGCTGCCTCCTGCGCCTGCAGTGATCACCACCAACTCGCCCTCCTTCACAAAGCCTTTCTTCTGCGCCACTTCCACGGCGTCGGAAATCACCTCGTCCGTGGTGTTGCGTCGCGGCGAAAAAATCGGGAATAGCCCCCAGTGCAGGTTCAATTGCCGCCGCACCATGGGATTCGGGGTGACGGCAATAACGGGCAATCCTGGCCGGTATCGTGAGATCTGACGGGCGGTATAGCCCGATGTGGTGGGGGCGATGATGGCAGACGCGCCCAGGTTCTTTGCCAGATCGCTGGCGGCATGCGCAATCGCCTGGGCGGCATAGTTATAGCGCGACTCAATCGATTTGCGCTCGCGCTGCACCGGCAACTCCGATTCGACTCTGGTCACAATACGGGCCATGGTCTGTACAGCCTGTACAGGATAGCGGCCAGCGGCGGTTTCAGCCGAGAGCATGACCGCATCAGTGCCGTCGAGCACGGCGTTGGCCACATCGCTGGCTTCGGCCCGCGTGGGCCTGGGGTTCCGGATCATCGAGTCAAGCATCTGCGTGGCGGTGATCACTGGCCGCCCGGCCCGATTACAGAGCCGGATGATGCGCTTCTGTGTGAGGGGAACTTCCTCGGTGGGCAGTTCGATGCCCAAATCGCCGCGCGCAACCATGATGCCGTCAGCAGCCTGCAAAATGGATTCGATATTTTCGACCGCTTCTGGCTTCTCGATTTTGGCGATGATCTGCGGCAATTGCCCGGCGCGTCCATGTTTACGCAACAAGGCGCGCAACTCCAGCAGTTCATCGGCCTCGCGCACAAAAGAAAGCGCTATCCAATCCACACGCTGTTCCACGGCGAAGAGTAAATCCTGTCGATCTTTCTCGGTGATGGCCGGGATTCGCGAATCAGCTCGGGGGAGATTAATGCCCTTGTTCGAGTACAGGACGCCGCCCGTGATCACCCGGGCTTGAATATCTCCGGCGCTGGCCGATTCGACCTCGAGTTCGATCAAACCATCGTCCAGCAGCAGCCGATCCCCCGGTTGGACCAGGCTGGGCAGCTCTTCGTACTGGCAGGGGATGGCATTGTTTGGGGCCGGATCGGTGGTGAGCGGTATCAGTTTTCCCACCTGCAATTGCACACCCTCATTCGGCAACGCTCCCACCCGCAGCTTGGGCCCCTGCAGATCGGCCAGGATGGCAATGGGCCGATCCAATTCATCGGAGATGGAGCGGATGCGCCGGATGGTGTCGGCGTGGTCGGCATGGCTGCCGTGCGAGAAATTGATGCGCGCCACGTCCATGCCGGCGCGCATGAGTTGCGCCAGAATGGATGGGTCGCTGCTAGCAGGGCCAATCGTACAGACTATCTTGGTGAATCGCACGCGTTCAATCGCTCCGAAACAAAGATCGGCTTTGGGCGGCCAGGTCTATTCGATGAATGGTCGCTTTCGCCTGGAAAAATTCTGGTCAATCAAGAAATGAGAAATGCGGCCCGAAACATACCATCATGCGACCCCAGCCGCAAACGCACAGACGGGACATACGCGATGGGGCGCTGATATCCGCCGCGCGAAATCCGGACGATGGTGGCGACCATATCATGATGCCGCCGTCGCCCATCGCCCGGGAGTTGATTCGCGCGTCGAGGGTAAACCCCAGCGTTCAATCAGGCAACACTGTCACTGTTCGTTTCGTTCAGGATCGGGATCAGTGATTTCGGCAATGCCTGTCTGCACCGGTAATCCAAGAACGACGTTTTCGCCGCCCGTGAGGCGCGACATAGCCAGACGCGCGTCCTTAAAGACCTTCTGCAGGGGCTTGTCACTGTACACGCTGGCGAAGGTTGAAACGGCAGCCTCTTCGGATAAATCCAGGCTGAATCGCTCTCGCAATGCCTCGCGGTGATAACAGATCCACAGGAACAGGTCTGAGATCGTGCGTTTAGGGAACTCCCTGCACACGCCGCTATCCCGGATCTCTTCAGCCAAGGGCAGATACACGTTTTCGTACCAACTGCGCACGGCCTCTTCGTAGCTCGCTTCTCTCTGCAAAGCCTCGCCCAGGAACCAGCGATGGACGGCGATCTGTTCGTGAAGCTGGCGATACCGGCCTGGCTCGGTCAGGCGTAGATCGGCGTCTGGATAATATTCCTGCAGCTTCGTCCGTTCCAAGAACAACCGATAACCGGCTTCGGTCAGCCACTGGCTGAGCTCCTCCGCACTATCCGCTTCGACGGGGAAGGGCACATTCATCGGGGTGACATACGCTTCGATTGTCTTGTCGCCACGAGCCCTGGCTACGGATACGCGGTGGTTGCCATCACGCACAAAGTACAATTCACCGACCTGATACAGATCGACGGGCGGCACGCCTGTCATGCCGCTCATGGCCGCATCCACGCGGCTCCATCGTTGTTGCAGCGCTTCATTACGCGGCAAAAATGCCTGTGTGAAATCGCGGTAACGTCCCACGCTGCCGACAATTTTGTCCAGGGGTATTTCTTGAGTTGAGGGAAGCGTTACACCGGCGTGCGCCTCGAGAATTCCACGCACATCTTCGTAGCTGAACAGATCGGCGTTTTGGCCGCTGAGGCTGGCCCACCAATCTTGCAGCATCGCCTGAAAATGCGCTCGCCGAAACCGTGTGTTCGCTTCGTGTAAGTCTCTTGTCGATAGTTCTGTCATCATGTGGAACCTCCTGCCGCTCCGAGGAATGCTCGGAACGCCATGTTTCCTTCTTAATTTTACGCCAGATTTCTAAAGTCGAGGTAATAATTCTCCCTTTGACCCTGACTGTTGTGCAACCTTAACGTTCGTTTCCGGCCTTTATACCCGGATCACCGCTCCGTTTCGCCGGGCATCGCCTGCGCCCTGATAGTTGCCGGATGCGTCTTTTCCCACGGCATGAACGCCGCCGAAAAACATGTGCAGACCTTCCCAGAAATTGAGTTCATAACCCCAGCGCTGCAACTCTGCGAGCGCGTCTTGCGTTTCCCTGCCTTCCACTTGCAGCACGCCTTGCTCAAAATGAATGCGCGGCGCAGCGACAGCGGTCGGCAGGTCGATGTCAAAGTCAAGGAAATTCGTGATCACCTGCAAAATAGCGGTGCGGATGCGATTGGCGCCGCCGGAACCTAAGGCCAGTACCGGCTCGCCTTTGCACAGCACGATCGTCGGGGCCATCATCGAGCCGATGCGAGCGCCCGGCTGCCCCTGGTGGAAGCCATCGGGATGCAGGTCGGCTTCACCGAGGATGTTGTTCAACACCAGCCCTGTGCCGGAAAGAACATAGCCGGGGCTCTCTCCCGCCGTCGTCGTCAACGAGACAAAATTGCCCTCATCATCCAGCACGCTCAGGTGTGTCGTATTGTTGTGTTCAGGATGTGCAGGCTCGATCATCGTTTGACCTCGCCCCTCGTGCGCCAAACGCCAGCCCAGATCACGGCTGTGCTGAGCGATCAGCTTGGGGTCGAGCAGAATTTCAGCATCGCGGGTCGCCTCGAATAACGGGCGAGCGAGGTTGGTTTGACGCATTACCTCGGTCAAAAGAGCCAGATGGCGGGCGTTGCCGAACCGGAGGCTGGCGATGTCATAGCTCTCTAATAAACCCAGAGCGAAAGCGATCAGCGCTCCCCCGCGCGAAGGCGGCGGATTCGTGAGCAATTCAAACTGTCGGTAGCGCATGTGCAGCGGCTCGCGCACGATGACGTTGTAGGCTGCCAGATCCTCCAGATTCAGCAAACCGCCATGCGCTTCTTGATCGGCGACAATGAGATGGGCGATTTCCTCGCGGTAAAACAGATTCGGGCCTTCCCGACCGAGCAATTCGAAAGTGCTCGCCAGGTCGGGATTGCGATAAACCCAATCGGGAGCCATGAACCGGTCGGGTGCGCCGAAAAGCCGGGCCAGGTTTTCGTCATGGCGGAAGATCGGCTCCAAAAGATGGCCGACAGCGGAGCCGAATTCACCCAACCGAACGCCGCTGCGGGCCAGGCTGATTGCCGGTTCGAGCACGACGCTGAGGGGCAAGCGCCCGCCTTCCGCCTGCATCCGGCAGAGTCCGGCGATCACGCCCGGTGTGGCCAGGCTGCCGCGCCCGATATGGAATACCTGGTTGGCCGGCCCGTAATCGACCGAAACCGGGAAGAAGTCTATCTTGGATGGGGGGACGCTGCTGAGTCCGGGGAAATTACAGAAAAAGTCGTAGAGCCTGGCCCCGCCGTTGTCGCCACGAAAACAGAGGGCATAGCCCCCGCCGCCCGGTGAGACGAGCGTGGGCTCGGCCACAAAGCTGGCAAACGCGGCTGCGATTGCGGCATCGATTGCACCGCCGCCGCTACGCAATATCTCCGCCCCGGCCATGGCGGTTTCATGATGGCCCGCCGCAATGATGCCGGAATGTTTTGTCATGCGTCGGCCCCGCTTACGAACTGGCGAGGGTCATCCTGCCACTGATATTGCCGCCAATACTTTTCAAACTGCATCTGCGGATCAGCGAGGTAGGCTTCGATGTCAAAATCGAGTTTGGGATAGTCGATCACATCGTCGCCGGTCAGGGCGTTTGTCCACATCTTGGCCTGCCCGTCGGCGCGCAGCAGCCCTGTGACACGACGCCATCCTCCAATTTCGTAAGGCGGACGATCCCATTGATCTTCAGGGATGTCGGCCCAACGCCACAACCACACTTGCGGACATTGACGCTGGCGGGCGATGGCGATAACCGCGCGCAAATAGGCGGCGGCATCCTCTTCCGAAGCGTAATAGATGCCATCCCTGGCGGCAGATTCCTCGCCGATTGGGGCCGTTGGCAAACCTGCGAGACAGAGTGAGACCGATTGCCCCGCCAATGCGGACATCAAATCAAGGGTGAAGATAACCCAACGTACGCTCAATGGCAGGCGGCGGCGGTCGCTGGCAAAGGTAGCGACGCTGAGGCTTGGTTGCGCCCCAGCCGCCAAAATATCCTGGGGGCGGATCGCAGTTTTCGCTTCGAGTGCATCGGCTGCCAACAGGCAACTGCATGGCAAGTTCGGTGATGCGTTCGCCAGCATTTCGCAACTGGCGGCCAGCCATTCCAGCGCCATCGTTTTGTCGGCGGAAGCGGCAAGGCGGCCAAATCCTGGCAGCGGCTCCCAGCCCAGAAGCGCGGGATGATCACCAAAGTTGGCCGCCAGTTCAGTGGCCAGCAACATGCGGGATTCGAGCACGCGTTCGTCGGCGAATGGGCTGCGCAATCGCCCCAGCCGGGCGCGGCGGTTGTTGACGATCATCGGCCAGTTCAGAGGCAAAGGCGCGGGGGTGAGGCCCCAGGCGGGCCACCACAATGCACCATCCCACATGCCCGCCCACAATCCGGCATGAACGCGAAGCTGCTGTTCGCTGGCAATCTGCAAGAACTGGGCCAGATGCTCCAACGCTTTGAGGCTGACCTCGTCCTGGCGCGGCTGGAAATCCGCCCAAAACAGGGGCACGCGTACGGCCTGGAAACCGAGCGCGGCGATTTGGGCCAATTCATCGCTTATTTCGACCGGATCGAAATCGCGCCAGAGAGCAGGGCCGGTGCGGCGAGGGAGATAGCCGATGCCGAGGAGCATAATGGTTTTTGGCCGGTTATACGGTTGGCCCGAACCGGGCGCGATGGTTTTGCCAGCCGTCGATCACTCGCTCCTCCGGTGAGGCGTCGTCGAGACGCAGACCCAGGACGCTTCCCATGGCCCACAAACGATTCTGGGTGGCGCGCACATCATATCCATCCGCCACGGCGATGTTGATGAAATCGGCGAATGCCACGAGCGACTGGATAGCCGCGGGCGAGTTCAGGTCGTCCGCCATTGCCCGGAAGAAGTCGGCTTCGGCTCCGTCCAGGTTCGAAGCTGCGGGGCCATCCGGCTGCCGGTGGCCGCCAACGGCGTGCGCTGTTTCCTGTAAATGATAAGCGAGGGTCTGGCAGCGCTTGAGGACGGCTTCATCATGGCTCCAACGCTGGCGGTAATGATGGCTGCCCAGGTAAAGGCGAATGGCGTCGGGCGTATAGGTTTGCAGCAGGTCCCGGATCATGATGAGATTGCCAAGCGATTTGCTCATCTTCTCGCCGTCGTGATAGACCATGGCGGCGTGGGGCCAGAAGCGTACAAAGGGCTGGCCGGTGACCGGTTCAATCTGGGCGATCTCGCATTCGTGATGGGGAAAGAGCAGATCGCCGCCGCCGCCGTGAATGTCGACGGTCGCGCCCAGGAATTTGGTAGCCATGGTCGAGCATTCGATGTGCCATCCGGGCCGCCCCAGGCCCCAGGGGCTGTCCCATGCCGGCTCGCCGGGTTTGGTCGCCTGCCATAACACGAAATCAAGTGGGGCGCGCTTGTACGGATCGTCGGGGAAGTTGCCGCGTTCGTTGGCGATTGGCAGCATCTCGGCAGCTGGGATGTGGCTGAGTTTGCCGAATTCAGGCCAATCTTTGATATGAAAGTACACGTTTCCGGCGACTTCATAGGCGATGCCGGACGCAATCAATCGTTCCACCGACTCGACGATCTCAGGGATGACATCGGTGGCGCGTGGGAAGAAATCGGGCGGTCGCACGTTGAGCGCCACGAGATCATCGATGAAGTGCGTTGTCCAGCGATTGCCCAACTTCACCCAATCTTCGTGCACCTCCCTGGCTTTTCGCAGGATGTCATCATCGATGTCGGTGACATTTTGCACGTAACGGACTCCGTGCCCCTGGCTTTCCAGATAGCGAATCAGGATGTCGTAGACGGTATAGGTGAAGGCATGCCCAAGGTGTGTCGTGTCGTAGGGCGTGATCCCGCAGACGTAAATAGTGACGGATGGAGCGTTGGTCGAAAAGGGTTCGACGGATTGTGAAAGGGCGTTGTAAAGGCGCATAGGTGTGTGTTGGGGAACAGGCGGAATGATTCCAGGAAAAAGCCAATGATAACCCAGGGCGCGGGCAGGCCAAAAAAGAGGTTATCCACTGATGACACAGATTAACGCAGATTTCTTATCCCCAGTCTATAAAATCTTTGGATGGCCTATTATAACGGAGACAGGCGCTTTGTCGTCACCACACTCAAACCGATCTTTGCGCAAAAAGAAACGCCCCGGCTCTGGGCCAGGGCGTTCAGAAAGCGCTGTAAGACTGTGCGGGACGATCAGGCAGCCTTTTGCTCGACGGCTACTTTCTTGTCGAGCTCGCCGACCTTCTTGGACAGCTTGGCGACTTCTTTGCTCAGTGATTCGATGTCGGTCTTGCTGGGGATGTTCATCGCCTTCAGCATATTCTCGATGCGCTGGTCCATGATGTTCTCGAAGCGCTCTTCGGCCTTGGTCATGTCTTCGCGGCGTCGTTCGAACAGATCATCGAACATCTTGCGCCCGTCCTTCTCCACGACTTCGCCCTTCTCGGCCAGGCGTTCGACTGCATGCTCGATTTCTTCCTTGGTCATGACAAAGGTGCCCAGGCCCGCCAATAGCAGGGTGTGAGCGGCTTTGACCACGGGATTGGCGACAGCGGTTCCGGTTTCGGCAGCCTTATCGGTTACTTTCTCGACGGTTTTTCTTGCGGTAGGCATTTTGTAAAATCCTCCCATCCCTCAGCGGGACGTAATCTTGATTGGTGAATTTGTTGATTCTATGACGCAGCGCGTTATGATTCGTATTATGACGCAGCGCGTCACATTTGTCAAGCCCCAAAGATTAGCGTTGCATTTGAATTCGGCAGCGATGGTTAGTTGGGCATTGGGTATTGATTGACACTGGCGGGCATGGGGTAATACCCAATACCGAATATCGAATACGATCACTTCTCCGCCTGCGCCCACTGCATCGTGTACAGCTTGAAATAGCGCCCGTGTTGCGCCAGTAAGTCCTCGTGCGCGCCCTGTTCGACGATTCGCCCATGATCGAGCACGACGATCAGGTCGGCATTGACGACGGTGGCGAGACGGTGGGCGATCACGAATGAGGAGCGCCCTTCCATCAACCGGTTGAGGCCTTGCTCGATCAGTTTTTCGGTGGTGGTATCGACGCTGCTGGTGGCTTCATCGAGGATGAGGACGCGCGGGTTAGCCAGCAAGGCGCGGGCGAAGGAGACGAGCTGGCGTTGGCCGACGCTGAGATTGACGCCGTTTTCGCCAACCTCGGTTTCATAACCGGCGGGCAGGCGAGCGATGAACTGGTCGGCCCCGACATCTTCGGCTGCCTGGCGCACTTCTTCGTCACTGGCGTCGATGCGGCCATAACGAATATTCTCTGCGATGCTGCCGCCAAAGAGAAACGTATCCTGCAAGACGATGCCCAGTTGTGAGCGCAGGCTGGCCTGGGTGACATCGCGCACATCATGGCCGTCGATTTTGACGGCGCCGCCGGTCACATCGAAGAAACGCGCCAGCAGGCGGATGACGGTGCTTTTGCCCGCGCCGGTTTCCCCCACCAGGGCAATGCGCTGGCCCGGCTCGGCGTGCAGATCGATGCCGCGTAAAACCGGCTCATCATCTTTGTAGCCGAACTGCACCTGCTCGAAATCGACGCGCCCCGCGATGGGAGGGAGCGGGTAAGCGTCGGGGCTATCGGCCAGGTCGGGCGAGATGTCGATCAGGCCGAAAATCCGCTCCGAAGCCGCCATCGCCGCCTGGAAAGTATTGTAGCGCTGGGCCAATTCACGGATGGGGTCGAAGAAGCGCTCGACGTAGAGTACGAACGCGACCAGCACGCCGGCGGTCAGCGTATCTTGCAGCACCAACCATCCTCCCACGCCGACGACGAGGGCAGTGGCGACCGAGCCGATGAAATCGACGCCGGGGAAGAAAATGGCCGTCACGCGGGCGGCATCGACATTGGCATCGAAATAGGAGCGATTGAGGTCATCGAAATGGGCGAAGTTCACCTGCTCACGCCCAAAGCTCTGGGTGACGCGAATGCCGGTGATCGATTCGTTGAGATAACCATTGATCAACGAAAGGCGCTGGCGGGTGGCGCGATAGGCGTCACGGACGCGCACGCGCCAGTAATTTGTCAGCCAGATCATGGCCGGTAAGACCGCAAAGGTGATCAGCGCCAGTTGCCAATCGAGCAGCAACATGGCGATGACGATGCCGATCAGAAGGAAGAGGGCGCGGAACAGGCCGGTAATCGACCAGGTGACGAAATCCTGCAACACGCCGACATCGCTGATCAGCCTGCTCATCAAACGACCCACGCTGTAGTTGTTGTGAAAATTCAGGGAGAGCAGGTGAAGGTGACGGAAGAGGATGCTGCGCACATCGGCCACCACGCGAGTGCCCACAAAGGCCATGAGGGCGATGCGCCAGCGATTGGTCACCCACTCGGCCAGGGCCGCGGCGGCGAAGAGCAGCGTCCACATGCGCAGCACGGCCATGTCTCCGGTGCGGATGCCATTGTCGATGGCCTTGCCGATGATCCAGGGCTGCGAGACGCTGAGCAACGAGGTCACGATCATGAAGATGACGGCGGCGGCGAGTCGAGCGCCATAGGGCAGGGTGAATCCGAGCAGCCGCCGCACCAGCCGCGCGTCGTATGCCTTGCCAAGGATGTCGTCTTCATCTTCGTCGGGCAGCAGGTCGGCGATGCGCGCCTCGCGGCTGAGGCGCTCGGTCTCAGAATCGGCCAGCGGCAAGCCCAATAAGTCGCGCCATCCCAGCGGCCCGGATACGGCGGTCCTCGCAGCTCGTTCTTTCATGTCGTCGTCCCCGCCTGCAAACTAAGAAACTCCTCCTGGTCGCGCAGTTGCAGATCGTAGATTTGACGATACAGGCCGGTCTGCGAGAGTAATTCGTCGTGGACGCCGCGCTGCACAATCCGACCTTCATCCAACACCAGGATCAGGTCGGCGCGTTTCAGCGTAAGCAGACGTTGAGCGATGATGAATGTGGTGCGCCCTGTCATCAGTTCGTTCAGCGCTTGCTGGATCAGGTGCTCTGTCTCGGTATCGACGCTACTGGTCGAGTCATCGAGGATGAGGATGCGAGGATCATAGAGCAGGGCGCGGGCGATGGCGATGCGTTGTTTCTGGCCGCCGCTGAGGGTGACGCCGCGCTCGCCCACCAGGGTGTCGTAGCCATTGGGGAACTGGCTGATGAATTCGTGGGCGTGCGCCGCTCTGGCCGCATGCTCAATCGCCCCAAACTCTGCATCCGAACGGCCATAGGCGATGTTCTGGCCGATGGTGGCGCTGAAGAGAAAGGGTTCCTGCAAAACGATACCGATATGCTGGCGCAGGCTGTGTAATCTCAGGTCTCGGATATCCTGCCCGTCCACCAGAATCCGCCCGGCATCGGGGTCATAGAAGCGGGGGATCAGGTTGATGATCGTCGATTTCCCGGCGCCGGTGGGGCCCATGAGGGCGATGGTCTGGCCCGGCCTGGCGCGAAAGCTGATGTCACGCAAAACGGGGCGTTTGTCGTTGTAGCCAAAACTGACCCGGTCAAAGACCACCTCACCCTCGGTCTGTTGCAACGCTAGAGCATCCGGCATTTCGACGACATCGTGCGGCGTATCGACGATCTCGAAGACGCGCGTGGCGCTGGCCCCGGCCGTCGCCGCCATATTTACCAAAAATCCCAGCCTTTGCACCGGGCCGTTGAGCATGAGGACGTAGGAAATCATGGCGAATAACGTCCCCACGGTAATGGTCCCGGCCATCGCCAGCGGGCCGCCCACCCACAGCAGGATAAAGATGCTGACGGCCAGCAAGAATGTGAAGGTCGGCCAGTTATTCGCCCAGACCTTGATCACCCGATAGCGCTTAGCAAACCACAGATCGTTTTCGTTGTCGAACTTTGACAGTTCGAAAGGCTCCCGTGCAAACGCCTTGACCACGCGGATGCCGGTCAGGCTTTCTTGCATGGCGGTGGAGAGCACGCCGAGCTGCACCTGGATGTCTTTGAACATTGGTCGCACCACGCCGCCAAAACGCAGGGTGGCGATCAGCAGTATGGGCATGGGGATAAGCGCCAACACAGCCAGTCGCGGGTCTTCGAAAACCATGGCGAATACCACGCCGATCAACAGTAACAGGGTAGCTGTCAGTTCCATCAGTCCTATGCCAGCAAATCGTTCGGTCTCGCTGATGTCGCCTGTCGCCCGGCTCATCAAATCGCCGGTGTGGGCTTGATCGTGAAAGGCGAAGGGTAGGTGTTGCACCTCATCATAGAAGTCGTTGCGCAGATCGTACGCCACGCGGAAGGTCAGCCATTCCCCGAAAAAGCGCTGGCCAAAACCGGTGAACGCCCGCAAGACGCCGATAAGAAGGATCAGGCCAGCGGCGGCGAATAGGGTTTGGGCGCGCGCGCCAGCGATCCCCAAATCGATCGCCCACTTGATGATCTGTGGAATGAGCAGGTTCAACAAGGTTCCCGCAATCATAGCGGTATAGGCAATTACAACCTGAATCCAGTAGGATCGGAGGTAGCCCAACAGGCGTCGATATACCCCCGGTCGTTTCTTCGCCTCCGATTTCATACGATTCATCCTAGAATTATACTCAAAACCGACTTTCGCGCCTGCCCGCTGACAACTGACCGACCCTGTTCTGGACAGCCTGTTCCATGTTGTGAAAGCTGTTCGATCAGGGTAAAGTATGGGCTGAACGCGAGAATGTCTGTGGTTGCATGGTTTTATGCAGCTCCCGATAACTGGAGGTAGAAATGTTTTTTCGCACGTTGGTTATTTTGGGGACAACATGCATGTGCCTGTTGAGCATTTTGGGATTAGCGTTGCTGGTATACCTGGTCCATAGCCTGCAAAAAGATGATACGCCTGAAACGGCGGGCGCTCCCGATCCGGCGTCCGGGGTGAGTGCCGAAACTGCGGTTTTGGTTCAGGTCGAGGATAGCGGCAATGGGGAAGCTCTGGCGGAAGCGGAAAATCAGGCGCATGATGAGGAGAGCGGCGATATCGACGTCGAGCCGAAAGCCGAGGACGAGCCAGCCCTCCCCGACGTCCCCTCAGAAGTGGCGGCGGATGATTTGACGAAAATCACCGGCATCGGCCCGAAGGTCGCCGCAATTCTGCAGGCGCATGGCATCAACACGTTCGCCCAGCTTGCCGCCACCGATGTCGAGCAACTGCGCCAGATTTTGGATGAATCGGGCCTGCGCATGATCTCGCCGGAAACCTGGCCCGAACAGGCGGCGAGCGCCAGCCAAACCTGAGCGCAAGAACATCAGCCAGCAACGACGACGATTATTACCATTAGCGCGGGTGTGTTTGTAATAAGGTAGGATGTAGCTATAATTCACATTGATCCCGGAGGGATCCCAAAGGTGACAACAGTACTTGAACGCATTCACTCTGGATTGATCAGGCAGAGAAGCCTACTCTCCGATTGGGTTCGTCAAACGCCTGAATCTGAAAAAACGCTCCGGCTCGGGCCAGCAACGGAACAATCGGTGCAAGACCGCATCGACTACATAGATACATATATCGAAAAAGCGGAAGAAGGGAAGCTGGGTGAGTGTACCGTGTGCCATGGGCATGTCCAATCCGCCTTGCTGGAAATGGACTATACCTGCTGCGTCTGCCTTGAACATCTCTCCTCCACCGAAGTCCGCCGACTGGAGAACGAATTGGAACTGGCGCAAAGGATTCAGCAAACGCTGTTGCCGCGCGAAGTGCCGGATATTCCGGGGTTGGAAATCGCCGCCTATAGCCGTCCGGCGCAATTTATTGGCGGCGACTACTTCGATTTCCTGAAGCTTGACGATGGCAGATATTGTCTGGCTATCGCGGATGCTGCCGGTCATGGCATTTCCGCCAGCCTTCACATGGCGAGTGTACAGGCGATGTTAAGAGCGATCATTCCCATCGCCTCGTCGCCGGCCGATGTGATGCAACGGATTCACGATCTGTTTATCCACAATTCGCATTTCTCCACCTTCGTCACCTTTTTCATCGGCATTTACGATCCCGAAACACAGGTGCTGTCATACAGCAATGCTGGGCATAATCCGCCAGTCCTTCTGCGAACAGGCGACGGCGAAGCCTCAGCGTTGATGCTGAACCCAACCGGGGCCGTACTGGGGCTGGTGGAAGAGCCGCTTTATCGCGAAGTCGAACTCAAACTTGAGAGCGGCGATCTTCTCGTCCTTTACACCGACGGAGTCACAGAAGCAGTAAATCCATCTGATGAACTGTTTGGAAACGAGCGACTGATCGAGTGCATCGAACGGGACCGACAACGCCCTGCTCAAGCCATCGTGCGCGGGATTCGGGACACGCTGGAGCGTTTTGTAAACGATAGGGCGCTGGATGATGACACGACTTTCGTGGTGATTAAGGTGGCGTAGAATAAGCTTGCGGCCATTCGCGTCGTTGGCTTACCGACTTTGTTAAGCGCGCTTTTCACTGATCCTTTTCTGTTGCCGCATTATTGCGCTTCAGATGGATAGCACGGAACGAGCGGCTCAAGGAGACGCTCCAATTGCTACGCAAGCATACCGAGTTATGCAGAATGCCGTACTCGCCTGGGCGATGAGTCACGAGGACATCCGGGCGATCATCGTCGTCGGTTCACGGGCGCGCGAGGCTGGCAGCGTTGACGCTCTATCCGACCTCGACCTGATTCTCTTTGTCGATAACCCCGACATTTACGTGGACGAGCACGCCTGGTTGGAAGAATTCGGAGAGGCGCTGGTTCCGTTGCTCAACCGTCCGCGCGGGCACAAGCCGGAATGGTTGGTTTTGTACGCGGGCGGGGTCAAGGGCGACTTCATGTTGGTAGAGGCAAACGGCGATCTGGCGACCCTATTGGCGGAGTTCCCGTATCAGGATGTTTTGGCGCGCGGCTATCGCGTGCTCCTCGATCGGACAGGCGTCGAATCTGCCCTTTTACCTCGCCCCACCCCAATGCCATCTGAACCGCTCACGCATCAAGACCTGGCCCAATCGACCGCTCGCTTTCTGCTCATGGCCGACAAGATCGCCCGTTGCCTGGCGCGCGGTGAGCTTTTCCGGGCGCACCGGCTGCTTGGCGGTGAATTGCAGGACGAGATACTGAAGCTGTTGGAATGGCAGGCCCACACCGGTTCCGGAATCGATACATGGTACGGCGGTAGGCGTCTCGAACAATGGGCTGATCCACAGGTTTTAGCGGAGTTGCCCGACCTGTTTCCCGCGCACGAAAGCCGCGATATCGCCCAGGCGCTGGCGGCTGCCATTCGTCTCTTCCGGCGGCTGGCAGAAGATATCGCCCGGGTCGGGGCGTTTCCCTGGCCGGGCGATATTCAATTCGATCGGGTTGTGATTGAAATCGAGGCAATGCTCGATCGAGATCAGGTCAGCGACTCCAACTGATCCGCTCTTCCTCCCAGCCCAGGCCGACAAATTCCGGCTCTCCCGACACACGGCCTCCCGGCGGGCCGGGCAATACAAACAGTTGGCGCTGATTGCTGCCGTCCGCGTTCATCGCCCAGATCGCCCACTGCCCGCCCCGATCCGAGGTGAAGGCGATGGAACTGCCATCGGGCGACCAGGCGGGCTGGCCGTCGCTGGAGCCGTTGTTTGTCAGGCGGCGCAAACCTGAACCATCGACGCCGACGCGATATAATTCCCAATTGCCATCGCGGGCGGTCATAAAGACGATGAACCGGCCATCGGGCGAGGCCACCGGCGTGGTCGCTGAGCCGTCCGCCGCCAATAGACGGAAATTCGAGCCGTCGCCATTCATCAGGCCGATGCCGAGTTCGGGGAATGTGGCGCGATAGACGATGCGACCATCCGGCAAAAAGGAGGGCATCTGCCCATACACCGCGGCGAAGTTTTGCGTGATCACCTGTTCACCGCCGCTATGCAGGCCATATCTGTAGACACGCGGCTGCCGGTCGCTCTCACGGCGAGAGAAAAAGGCGAGGTTGCCTCCGTCGTTCGACCAGGTGGCGGAGCCGTCCTCCAGATACGTGGTCAGCCGCTGGAAGCCGCCCCCGCCCAGGTTCATCACTTCAAGCCCGCGCTCATCATTTTTCCAGCGCCGGAAGACGATCTGCTGGCCGTTCGGGCTTAGCGCCGGGGCGCTGGCTTCATCGATGAGCGTGCGCAGTCCCGACCCATCCGCATTCGCCATCTGTACGCTATAGGTTCCAGAACTGGGATCGAAGACGGGAAAAGCCAGCTTGCCGCTGAGGCGTGCAGCCTGGATGGGACGAGGCGTGGCAGTGGGCTGGGCGGCAGCGGTCGCTGCAGCCACGGCCGTCGCAGTGCGGTTGGGCGGGCGCGTGTTCGTCGCCGTCGGAGTGATGGTGTTGGTCGGTGTGGACGTGACGGTGGGAGTCGGCGTGTCGGTCGGCGGCTCCGGCGGCGTGGGCGTGTCGGTCGGTGGGATTGGCGTATCCGTGGACGTTGGGAGCGGCGTGTCGGTCGGTGTGGGGGTGTCGGTGGCGGTCGCCGTCGGTTCCGGGGTGGGCGTGTCGCTAGGGATCGGGGTGATGGTCGGGGTGAATGTGGCTGCCTGTGAGATGTCGATTACTTCGCCCGCCCGATTCTGGCCGCTGACTTCGCCGCCGAATGCGCGCGCAAAGAAAGTCGTGAAGGGTTTGATCGGCGTCAGGGTTTCCATCAGGGCCAGTCCGGTTCCGCAGATGACACAGGCGAAGGCCAGGATCGCCACACCCAGGACGATGGTGGGCACATTAATGCCGTTGTTTTTAGGATCTGGTGAGGTCATGTTGATTCTCGAGGTTTCTGCTGCGCGGTGTGTGCGCAGCGCATTACTTTATGACAGGATGCTCATAAGGACAAAGCATTCTTCCGTAGAATCGGGCATTTGGAAGTTCCCGATGATCGTCTGGCTTTCCGCCAACGACTGCAAGGCTGCCTTCAGATCGGTGGGTTTCCATTGAAAGACTTTGCGCATCTCGGCGAAAGTGGCGGCGCCGACCGAGACAAGATACGCTTCGACCAGGCGTTGGCGCGCCTGCCGACGCGAAAAAGCGCGGGCTCGCTCAGGCAGATCGGGATACCAACGATGGACGCAATCATAAATGAAGCTGTATCGCCAGGCCCCGGTCTCGGCCACGCCAACGGGCAGGATTTTGAAATCACGTTGCAGATGCGTCAGCGCCCGTTCGAAAGGGCTATTGCTGGCCTTGTTGGTCATGCGGGTGATCCGGCGCAGATTCACGGTATCCACAGCCCCCTCCGCCAGCAGCGCCTCGTAGATACTCTTCGCCTCGATGGAAAGCAGACCATCCTGATACTGTTCAAGAAAATCCCGTTCCGGTTCGCCATAGTTTTCGCTGAGGGCATAGAAATAGGACGTGAATTCGTGAGATATCAGTGTGGCTTTGCCGCGCAGCACCTTGGCATAATACCACCAGCGCTTGTCGAGGGATTGATCCTTCCAGCCCCACGTAACATGGCCGGGATCGTCGTGCTCGTTCGCCACAGGACGGTCGCCGGCCACTGCCGTCCACAGGCTGGGCATGGTCACGCCGGTGATCGGCCAGAAAAAGATAAAGCCGCGCTCAGACACAAATTGCCGGGCATCGTCCACCGTACGCACCATGTGCACGGCATTCTGACGATAGGTTTCCGCCCGATAGCGCCCCACCAAGTCGGGATCAAGCACTGACATCGTGTTCTTTAAGCTTCCTCATCATCCTCCCAATCCTCGTCTTCATCCCACTCTTCGTCATCATCTTCCCAATCCGGGTATTGCTCCGGCGCCTCTCCGACGGCTGCAACCAGGCGCGGGTATTCGACATCATCGTCGGCATCTTTCGTTATCTTTTGCACCCGCACCTGAAAATGCCACTCATCCCCGTAATCGAAGAGATATAAGAACTTGCTGCCCACTTTCAGATCCAGGGATTCGAGTGTGGCGATGGTGGAATCCTCTGCTTCCTCGTCATCGCCAAAAAGTTCGTCATATCTCTCCGGATCAAGCAGAATCTCGACTTCTTCCTGATCAAGATTCTTGATGAAATCCACCATCATATCGGTCATGAATTTGGGCATGCCTGTCTCATCATGCATCATCTGCGCCAACTTATTGGCGTCGTCATCGGACATGTTCTGGAGCGCATTCATGAATTCCTGTCGTTCTTCCGGCGATTGCAGCATCGCTTCAAACTCCATGTCCACCTCCTCTTCACCCTCTTCGTCGTCCTCCTCCTCGTCCTCATCCATCCCGAACATCATCTCGTCCATCTTCTCTTCCGGAATCGTATACTCAGTTTCACTATCCCAGGCAAGACCGCTCATAAAAAATGAGTAAAGATGATCGGCGTCGAACTCGAACGCATCCTGAATCGCGAAATGCAGGTCATCCAAAGTCTGGTCGGACGCCATTTCGATGCTGCGCGAAACCTTGCCAACTTGTGGCAGTGTGACCATCAGGGTGTAAGTTTTCATGGTTGGGTAAACCTCGGTTGCGGCGCTAGACGCCGGCAAATGCCAGAGCGGTTGGAATGGAATAGACTATCAACATTTGGCCGGGACCATAGGTCAGCCAAATGATATCATCGATCAGTGGGAAGGACAGATTGTTGAATAGCTGGGCGGCCAGGATCAGGTCGCTGAGCAGGAAGAGGATTGCGCCAATCGCCAGGGGAATGAAACCGCTCGATTGCAGCGCCAGCCCCACGGCGAGACCGGCTGTGCTCGCCAGCAATAATCCATAGGGCAGAGCGGCCCATTTCAATCCGCTGGCGTTCTCTCCCCGAAATACAAGCGCGTACCATCCCGCTGCTGCAATCAGCCAAAACGCCAACAAGGAACCCCACAACAGCGATTTATCGATACCCATGACACTTGTTCCCAACCCCAATAATGCTGCGATGTACAATACGTGGCCGAGCCCGAAAGAGGCCATACCGGCCAGCACCCGATTGGGGACATGGATAATTTTAGCCATGAACAGGTCGCCGAGAAATCCCAGGCTCATGCCGAGTGCGATCAATAATGCGTAGCCGCGCACGGGTGAGTTCAGGCTCAGCCCAAACCAGAGCCAGGCTGCCAGCGCCAACACGCCCGACGAGCCAAGTCGCGTCCAGGCTGACATGCGATGCGGGTTTTTCTTCGTGGGTTTTCCCAGTAAGAAGCCGCCGAAGAGCAACAAAGCCCATGGGATCATCAGCAAGAGAGGGTACAGCCAGGATGACTGTTGCACGGATGCTGGCCGCAACATCATTCGTAAAATCTCACCACATCGCAACACGAGCGCGAATTCAAGGCGAGCATAGCACAGCAGCGATTCACGGGCAATATGCAACCTGGTCGAAGCAAGACCCAAAAGGGCAGTTCACAGATTGACGCAGAATTTCCCAAATCAAATCTGCCGATGATATTCCCGTACAATGTGCAGGAATTTCGCCGTAGCGCTAAACCAGGGTGCTGCGCGGCTCCGGCACAAACCAGCGGAAAGCCGCCCAGGATGCCAGATTGAAGATCGCCGAAATGATGAAGAGGACGCTGTAATTCACGCTCGCCAGACTTGCAGCGATCAGGGGGGCGACGAGCGTGGCTGTTCCCACCGCCGTATTGACCAGACCGACGTAGGTCGGCGTGCGTTCGGCGGGGGCGAATTCGAGCGTAATGAGAATGCCTGAAACGATCACCGAGGCAAGCTGCATCCCCAGCAGCACGAAGGCGATATCGTAACTGATCGGCAGCGGGGACAGCCAGACCAGCGCATATGCCAGCGCGGCCGCCAACGCCCCCAGACGCAAGGTCAGGCGATGTCCAAAACGGTCGGCCACAGAACCAAGCACGAGGTTGCCGATGATTTGGCCGACCAGCAATTCGAATGTGTAGACGCCGGCCTTGCTATCGGGGATCTGCCAGTAATGGATGGCAGCCGGGGTGACGAATGTGGAGCCCATCGCCCCAAAGACCAGCAGGAGCCGGGCGAAAATGTAGCGGCGAAAACGATGGTCTCTGTCGAGGATATTGGGGAGTCCGGCGAAATACTGCCGATTAGTCTGTCGCGGCAGGGTCGAAGGCTGCACCGGCTCGCGCACCAACGCCAGGAAAATCCAACTGAAGCTGATCCCGGCCGCAGCGAACACGAAGATGATCGTGAAGTTGGTTGGATAGGGGTAGGCCCCCAGGATGCGGATGCTGATCAATGCTCCGATTGCCCCGGCAATCGCGCCCAGAAACATGGCGAAGCCGAGAAATCGCCCGCGGCGCTGCATGGGGAAACAGCGGGCGATCAATTCCTGCCAGGCCGGGGCCACAAAACCCGCGCCAAATCCATGCCAGGCATATCCCAGCAAAAACACGGCCAGCGAAAGAGCGGGAGAGATCAGTGCCAGAGGCGGGGCGAGGGCGATGACCCACAGGGGCAGACGTTCGCTGAAAAAGCCCAGATTGACGACGACCGGTTTCTTGCGGGCCAGCCGTTCGATAGGGTTGGCCGCCAGCAGTTGGGGAAAGTACCACGCGCCCTGGGCGATGATCGCCGCCAGGCCGATGAAAAAAGGGTTCGGCGTCAGCTTGCTGATGAACAAAGGCACGATGGTGGTGGATGAGATGAAGGCCAGCCCAAACCAGAACCAGGTCACATCCATCGCATTCGTGGCAAAATTCCACTGGTAGTTTTTCTCGACCTCGACGGATAGCTCCTCCGCCGAGCGCGCTTCCGCCGGCTGGTCTGCCTGAACCAACCGGCGCATAATTGGCCGAAATCTGGGCGAAAATAGCATGACAGGCGCGCCCAATCCCAAGCCCGGCGCGCGCGATACTTAATATCGGATGGAGTCAGGGGGAGGGGTAATGGCCAGAAAATCCTGCTCGAATCGCCCGGCGTAACTCCACAACAGTTCCTCGACCCGCCCGGCGTCCGCGGCCCCAACCAGCAGCCCGGCGTGATGTTTCTTTTGCAGGCGCCAGATGATTTCCGGGTCGGTATAGGCGCTTGTGTCCGGCCATTCCTGCCGCGCCAAACAGGTCACAATCCCCGCGTAGTCCTTGCGGGTTTCAGGCACGACATAGGTCTCACCGTTTGCCTCGGCGACCAACAATCTGGCCCACTCCGCCCATGGGTTGATCCCCGCCGCCGCTTCGACAAGGCGGTCGATATTAGCGCCGCCCACCCTGGCTGCGATTTCCAGAAAATAATACGCGCCATCTTCGGTCCCGCGGATGAATTCCGCGTGCGTGACGCCGTTTTTCAGGCTCATGGCGGCGATCACCTGGCGATTCATTTTGAGCACCGCTTTTTCAGCGGAGGAGCCGCGCGGCAGGGTGCGCGTCATGAATATGCCCCCCTCCTGCATAACGCTCATGGGCGGGCGGCCATACTGATGGCGGCGGCGAAACTCACTTTGCCATCGACCACGATGGAATCGACGTGAAATACTTCGCCGGGGATAAACTGCTCCAACAGGAAATAGGATTGCCGGTCGCCCAATTCGTCCAGGGTGCGCCACAATTCTTCGGAATGATGGATCTTCTTGAGGCCAATCGAGCCAGCTTCGGAGCGGGGTTTGAGCACCCACGGCAAAGGGACTCGGCCCATGAATTCCCGCAGCCGGTCGTAGTTGAGGACATGCACAAACTCCGGCACTTTGACGTTGTGCGCTCGCGCCTGCATGCGCATCGCCAGCTTGTCGCGGAAAAAGCGCGCCATCGAATCGCCCATGCCCGGAATCCGCAAGTGTTCGCGCAGGTGTGCGACCGTTTCCACGTCGAAGTCGTCCAGGGCGACGATACGGTCGATCTGCCGGTCGCGGGCCAGATAACTTACGGCATGGATCAGGTCGGGGCCAAGATTCAGGTCGGTCATAAGGAATCGTTCGTCGATGCTTTGCATCGGCCAGGCTTCCTCGGCCAGCTTGTCGCGCGTCAGCAGGATCGTATGACACCCCAGTTCTTTGCAGGTTTCGATGAAACGCCCACCCTTATAATAGCTGGCGATAGACAAGATGGTAAGCGTGCGAACGTCCGACATTGGCGGGCCTCATTGCGATGAATCGTGAAAACTAATCCACGCATTATAGGTGGGACAGTATTGGTGACGCAACCATGAGCACGGTGTTCTGGCGCAGCCGCCCGCCAATTTAAGGACAATTTACATTTGTATCTGCTTGGGCTAGAATGGCTCAGCCTGACGCAAAATCAAGCATTCTGCGGCAGGCCGGGTCTTAGCGAATCTGAACAGATGTATCTGCCGCTTACCCGCAGCCAATCCTCGACTGTGCACGGTTTCTATTCCATCTCAGATGTCGCTCCTTAAATGACCACTTACCAACAAGTCCTGGATGCGATTTTCGCCCATGTGGATTACAGTCGTAACAGGCAGCATCAGTACAACGCCAGCACCTACAATCTGGATAGGATGCGCGCCCTGTGCCGGTTGCTTGATAATCCGCAAGATAAATATCCCTCGCTGCACATTGCCGGCAGCAAGGGCAAGGGCAGCACCGCGGCCATGACGGCGGCTGTGCTGCAGGCGGCGGGGTTCCGTACCGGCATGTACACGTCACCCCATCTGCACAGCCTGCGCGAACGGATGCGGATCGATGGCGGCTTGATCTCGCAGAAGCGGCTCGCCGAACTTTGGGATCGCATCCGGCCCAGCGTTGAATCGCTCGAACACACGACGACTTTCGAGATCATCACCGCCTTGGGGTTTTTGCATATGGCGGAACCGCCCGTCGATTGGGCTGTGCTGGAAGTAGGTTTGGGCGGGCGACTGGATGCGACCAACGTCGTGCACCCACGCGCCTGCGCTATCACCCCACTCAGTTATGAGCACACAGACCTGTTGGGGCACACTCTCAGCCTGATCGCTTTCGAGAAGGCGGGGATCATCAAGCCCGGCGTGCCGGTTATCGTCGGCCCGCAATCTGCGGAAGCTATGGCGGTCATCCAGAGCGTAGCGGATGAATCAGGCGCGGAATTGCAGCGCGTCGATCCCGACGATGGTGACTGGCGTTGGCGGATCAAATCAATAGACGATTCCGGTTCGACTTTCGATCTAATAGGGCCTTATGGTCACTATGTTGACATTCGTACGCCCCTGGTCGGTTATCATCAGGCCGCCAATGCCGCCGTGGCCGTCGCATTGCTGCACACCCTGCACAACGACGGCATCGAGATCGCAGAAGAAACGTTGCGCCAGGGCCTGTTGCAAACCTACTGGCCTGGCCGCCTGGAACGCCTCTCGCAGGATCCGCTGATCCTCGTCGATAGCGCCCACAACGCCCACAGCGCCGAAAACCTGCGCACGGCCATCGAGTTGTTCCCCCACAAACGACTGATCCTGTTGTTTGGCGCTTCGGCGGACAAGGATATTCGGGGGATGTTGGAAGTGCTGGGACCGGAGAGCGCCGCCATCATCGTCACCCGCAGTTTTCACCCACGCGCAACCGATCCCGCAGAATTGACATCACTGGCATCCGATATTATACCTGCTACACCAGTGCATACGACTGACGACGCGCTTCCCGGCCTGCAGTTAGCTCTCGACCTGGCCGAACCTGGGGATCTCATCCTTGTGACCGGATCGATCTTCGTGGTTGCAGCCGTGCGCGAGAGTTGGAATATCCTGCATCCCGACGCTTTTGGCCCCGAAGACTGGGTGCATGCCGCCGAGCCCATCGATGGCCAGTTCACGCCGATGTTACCCGTCCCCTCCCCTAACCCCACACCACAAACGAAATAAAATCGATTCGCCAAAGAAATACTGGCGACTTGATTAAATTGACGAAACAATCATTCCATTTTTCATGAATCAACAAGATTTCGACCGTTTCGCCTGGTATCTTAGCGAAGAATACTCCATTCTGAGCGCATCAATGCATAGCATTTCGCGCGAGCCGAACCCAACCGAGGTGGATGCAGACGCCGTGTTGGAATACCCGGTATTGCCTGCCATCGATACCGTCGTCTTTCCGCACCTGGCTGCCCCGCTCTTTATTGGTCGCGAGGCGTCCCGACGGGCGCTGGAAGCCGCTCAGGATGATGACCTGCCGTTGCTGGTATTGGCGCAAAAAGATGCCAATGTCGAAACGCCGGGGATCGATGATCTCTTTGATGTCGGTACGGAGATCACGATCGGACGCGTTCTGCGCATGCCCGATGGCACGCAAAGCCTGTTTTGCCACGGCGACTACCGGGTGCAGGTTTTGGAAGTGGTGCACGAGCGGCCCTATTTGCGCGTGCGTGGGCGACGTTTGCTGGAACCTGACACTGCCGACGAGAGCACCGATGCCCTGATGCGGGCGGTGCTGGTGCTTTACGAGAAGGTCGTACAATTCAACCACAATATCCCTGAAGAAGCGTTGATTGCCGCCATGAACCTGGAGGAACCGGGCTGGCTGGCCGATCTGATCGTCTCCACCCTCAATGTGCCGGTGGCGAAGCGCCAGAAGCTTTTGGAATCCATCGACCCCGTGGCGCGCCTGCGGGATCTGAGCGTGCTCCTGGCCGAGGAACTGGACGTGTTCGAGTTGGAGAACTCGATCCACGAACAGGTGCAGATGCAAATGGATCGCTCGCAAAGGGAATATTTCCTGCGCGAGCAGATACGCGCCATTCAAGAAGAATTAGGCGAGGGTGATGAATTCGGGCAGGACGTGGCCGGGCTGCGCGAGCGCATTGCCGCATCCGGGATGCCGGAGGAAGCGCAGGCCAAGGCCGAGAAGGAGGTGGCGCGCATGGCAGCCATGCCGCCCATGGCTCCTGAGATCGCCGTGATCCGCACCTATGTGGAATGGCTGCTCGATTTGCCGTGGGGCGAGCCCGAACCTGATAACATGGACATTCGTCATGCCGAGAAAGTGCTTGACGAATATCATTACGGTCTGGAAAAAGCCAAAGATCGCATCATCGAACATATCACCGTGCGCAAACTGGCGGCGGACGCCATGCGCACCCCCATCCTCTGTTTCGTCGGCCCGCCCGGCACAGGCAAAACCTCGATGGGCAAATCGATTGCCGAAGCGCTGGGGCGCAAGTTCGTGCGCGTCTCACTAGGCGGCATCCGGGACGAGGCGGAGATACGAGGGCATCGTCGTACCTACATCGGCGCGCTGCCGGGCCGCATCATCCAGACGATGCGGAATGCGGGCAAGGTCAATCCCGTTTTCATGCTCGACGAAGTCGACAAAATGGGTTACGACTTCCGCGGCGATCCATCCTCCGCCCTACTTGAGGTGCTGGACCCGGAGCAGAACAACGCCTTCAGCGACCACTATCTAGACGTGTCGTATGATCTGAGTAAAGTCTTGTTCATTGCCACGGCCAACAATCCATACACCATCCCAGCGGCGTTGCTCGACCGCATGGAAGTAATCGAGTTTCCGGGCTATGCCGACTTCGAGAAGAGACTGATCGCCCAGAAGTTTCTCATTCCCCGCCTGTTGCGAGAGCATGGCCTCAGTGATCTCGGCCTGCAATTCAGCGAGGAGACGATCAGCCACATCATTCAGGTTTACACCTATGAGGCCGGGGTGCGCAATCTCGAACGAGAGCTGGCGACCATTTGCCGCAAGATCGCTCGCCGAGTGGCCGAAGACCGCAAACCCAGGCGCAGGATTGCGCCCGCTAATGTGTCCGAATTCCTGGGCCCCCCTCGCTTCTCAGAAACCAATATCGAAGATAAAGACATGATCGGCGTCGCCACCAGTCTGGCCTGGACCGAGGCGGGCGGGGATATGATGCCGGTGGAAGTGATGTTGATGCCCGGCAAGGGCAGCCTGATGTTGACCGGCCAATTGGGCGAAGTGATGCAGGAATCGGCGCAGGCGGCCCTCTCTTATGCGCGTGCCCATGCTGATGATTTCGGTTACGGCGACCTCGACTTCGACAAAATCGACATCCATGTCCACGTGCCCGAAGGCGCTATTCCCAAAGACGGTCCGTCCGCTGGCATCACCCTGACGACGGCCATGGTTTCGGCGCTGACCGGCCGGCCCGTCGATTGCCGCGTGGGCATGACCGGCGAGATCACCCTGCGCGGGCGCGTCTTGCCGATCGGCGGTCTCAAGGAAAAGCTGCTCACAGCTCATCGCGGCGGCCTCAAGATCGTCGTCATCCCCGATCGCAATGCCAAAGATTTGGTGGATGTCCCCCGCCATGTGAAACGAGCCCTCGACATCAGGCAGGTGTCACATGTCGATCAGGTTCTCGCCATCGCATTGACCGAACCGCCAGAGCCGGAGCCCAAACCCAAGAAAACCCGGCGTAAACAAGCCAAGCCGCCTCAGCCCGCGTTGCCAGAAGCCGAACCATGATGCGGATTATTCTGATCGTCCTGGGCGTTGTGCTCATTGTTGCGGTGCTGGCCTTTGCCCTGCGACAATTCGAAGGCCGGTCAAATACCGAGACCGATCTGAATATCGATCTCAACGAAATCAAGCCGGAAGCCTGGACAACCTATGGCGATGGATTACAGCGTGTCAATCTGGATGATGACGACGAAGAGGAGTGGCTGCTTTTGTATCGCTACGACGGCGCTCCTCTGGGCGGGGTGATCTATGACGGCCAGACAGCGCCTTATGGGGATCTGTCGATCCCGGTTCCCAATCAGACGCCGAGCTATTTAGTGCCATACCGCTTATTGCCCGATTATGCGGCTGGCAAAACCAACGGATATCTGGGCGACGCTAACGTCGATTTCAAGCAGATATTTCTATCCCTCGACCTGGCGGGCGAGGAGCCGCCAACGACGCCACGCGACCGGCTGTTGGTGCGAGGCAAACGCCAGGATGGCCGCATCAACCGGTATTCGGTTTTCCAGTGGATCAGTCTGGAGACGGGCTACGCGGGCGCGCTGGCTTTTACGCCGGGCTGGTTCAGCCTGAGCGAGGAGAATCCGGACGATTGGGCGGAGGCCGAGAATTGGGTCGCCGATGGCAGCTTCCCTACGAAGATTTGGGCCTGGGAACCGCAATCCGATCGCTCGAACATTTGCCGTCGCACACCCTGGGTCTTGCAGGCCAGCGGCGACGATCAGAACCCGGACCTGTTCCGCGCCAATTACGCCATTAACGACCTAAATTTCTGCAATGGCGACATTCCGGCAGAGCCTGCCTTTCCAGAAGGGCAGATGCTTGCCTATTTACTCGATGGCAACGCCGGGCGACTTGATGAGTCCGACATGGAAATACCCGAATTTACGGGAGCGGCTGTTTCACGGGTGACGGCGCCTGAAGTGTTGGACGAGAATGTCGGTGATCCCCTCCAGGTCGCGGGCGAGGTCGATTTCCAATTCGAGGGCGTGCCCTATCGAATGTATTGGACTGCTACCATGATCCCGCCGGAGGATATCAAGGACATCAACAAGTGGCGCATCACATCTCTGATTGAGCGATAACCAGCGACAGCCGTTGGCGAAGATTCTCCCCCACCGAGGACTGTAGACCCGTGTCCAAAATACAATCGAATCGTCCCACCGCATCTCAGATCGAGGCGGGCCTGGCGGCAGGTGCAGGCGACAACCAGATATTTCTTAACGACGGCCCGACCCCTCGCAAGATAGCCGAACAGTTGGCGGCGCTGGCCAACGCCCAGGGCGGGCTGCTGATCATTGGCGTCAGCGCTTCCGGCGCGGTGCACGGCGTGAAATATCCGGATCAAATTCAAGACCGGATTTCCTCGGCGTTGATGCTGATCGACCCGCCCCTGATCCTGCCTCAGGCCGAGGTGATTTCGTTGGATGGAGCGCAAGTCTGTGCGGTGCGGGTTCCCGGCGGCCTCCCTAATGCTTACAGCATGAACGGCCAATATCTGGTGCGGGCTGGCGCTCGCAACCGGCCGCTGACACCCGACGAGTTGCGTCGCCTGTTGGTCAACCGCAGTGAAGCCAGCTATGAGTCAGGCGTTCTGGCTGACGCAACGCTCGATGATCTCGACCAGGAACAGGTGCATGGCTACGCCGAGCAGATTGAGAGCTTTGACTTCGACGCCGAAACGCTGTTGCTCAGCCGCGGCTGTCTGGCGGAAACCGATGCCGGAGTGCGGCCCACAATCGCCGGGCTGCTGCTCTTTGCCGGTGATCCGCAACGATGGCTGCGGTCTGCCGAGATCACCTGTGTTCGCTATCCTGGCCGCACGATGAGCGATGATTTCGTTCGACAGGATATTCGTGGCACGCTGCCTGACCAGATTCGGCGGGCAGAGGCGTTTGTGTCCACCAACATGCGCCGCGGCATGCGCATCCGCGGCCTCTCGCGCGAGGAAACGCCCGAATATCCCATCTCGGTCGTGCGTGAGGCAATCGTCAATGCGGTCGCCCATCGTGATTACAGCATCCGAGGTGACAACATTCGCGTGATCATGTACAGTGATCGCCTCGAAGTCTATTCGCCTGGCCGCCTGCCCGGCCACGTGACGCTCGCCAATCTCTTGCATGAACGGTACAGCCGTAACGAAGCCGTCGTTCATGTCCTGTCCGAGATGCGTTTTATCGAGCGGCTTGGCTATGGCATCGACCGTATGATCGCCGTTTGCGAGCAGGAAGGACTGCCCGCGCCCACATTCGAGGAAACCGCCGCGGGCTTTCTCGTGGTCATCTTCGGACATGGCCCCGATCTGGTGGGCGCGCCGCCGCCGACAGCCATGTGGTCGCATCTGAATCTGAATTTGCGACAGGAACAAGCCCTGACTTTTTTGCAGCAAAATCGCCGCATCACCAACAGTGATTATCAGCAGCTTTGCCCGGACGCCAGCCCCGAAACATTGCGCCGTGACTTCGCCGATCTCGTCGATCGGGGCATCTTGCTCAAGATCGGTGAGAAGCGTGCGACCTATTACGTGTTAAAATAGGCTGTCACTGCCTGTTTTAAGCATACGCTGGAATGAATCTTTAGCAAAGCCTGCTGCTCTGATCCTTTGTCTCCGGGGGATACCCCCGGAGCCCCCCTTCAGGGGGCACTACGTCCCCCTGAAACCCCCCGTAAGGTCTCGTTTTAGACGCAAAACTGTGTTTGCACACAGACCTTTCGAGGGGGTTTGGGGGAATGTAATGTCCCCCAAGCGGGGGGGCGGGGGTGTCCCCCGCAAGTTCGTCTTGAAACTGCGTAATTCAGTTACACACCTTAATCTACACAATCAATCCCTCGATCACCTGAACTCCAACCCGCCCATGACCCTGCTCGACACCCTCAATCAAGATCTGAAAACCGCCATGAAATCGGGCGACGACGCCGGAAAACGCGCCCTGCGCGGCGTCAAGTCGTCCATCAGCGTCGCCCAGAAAAACCAGGATGATCAGCCTTTGACCGACGACCAGATCATCGCCGTTTTGCGTAAGGAGGCGAAGCAGCGCCAGGATAGCATCGAAGCTTTTCGCCAGGGCGGACGGATGGATCTGGTGGCGGGCGAACAGGAAGAACTGGCGGTGATCGAGCGTTATCTGCCCACGCAAATGGATAAAGAGACAATCCGCCAGCATGCCCAGGCTGTAATCAGCGAGGTCGGGGCCAGCAGCCCGCGCGATATGGGCCGGGTGATGGGCGTGTTGATGCCCAGGCTGAAGGGTCAGGCGGACGGACGCCTGGTCAACGAGGTCGTCCGACAGCTTTTGGCCGAATGAGACGCAGCGACGTATGAATGACGAGCGGGCTATCTTGCCGCCTAGTTTGGATGAAGACGATGGGCTGGGGCTGAGACGATTTGGCCCGGTCCGTTGGCAAGTACGACTGAATGGTGCGCTGTTCTTTCTGTTTGTTGCGCTCGTCATATTCGCCACCCTGGTTCTGAACTGGTCTGGCAGTTCGAATCTGAATGTGCAGGCGGGCGATATCAGCTCGGTCGATGTCCGGGCGCCGCGGCCAATCACCTATCAGAGCGAGGTTCTGACCGAGGAAGCGCGCACGCGTGCCGCCGCCGATGTGGCGAAAGTCTACGAACCGTTACAGACGCGGGTCGCACGCCAACAGTTAGCCAGGGTGGAATTAGTCCTGTCGTATATCGACAAAGTGCGTCAGGATCCCTATGCCGATGAGACCCAGAAGACGCAGTGGTTGCTGGCGATCTCCGATCTCAAATTGACCGAGCCGACTATTCTACTCATCCTGCAGGCGTCCGACGATAGCTGGACGGCCATGGCATCGGAAACGGCGCGGGTGCTCGACCTCTCCATGCGCAATGTGATCCGCGAAGGGGAGCTTCCGGCGGCGCAGCGGCGAGTGCCCAGCCTGATCGGTTTTGGGCTGAATGATGATGAGACCAGCGTCGTCAGTGAGATCGTGCAGGGGCTGCTGAGACCCAATTCCTTTTTCGACGCCGAGCGCACAGAAACCGCCCAGACCGAGGCAGTGAACGCCGTTGAGCCGGTCGATCGCACCATCGCCGCCGGAGAGATCATCGTGCGTTCCGGGGATCGTCTGGATGCTCTGGACATCGAAGCGCTCAATAGCCTGGGCTTGCTCAATGTGAGACGGACCTGGCGCGACTATCTGGGTGCGGGATTGCTGGCCGTTACCCTCACGCTATTGATGATGGCGTTCACCAGCTATCAGCGCCCCGAGATTTGGTCGGAGCGATTACAAGTCCTGCTGCTTGGCGTTATCTTCGCCGCGTTCGTGGTGCTGGCCAAAATCATCACACCCGCCCAGGGCGTCGTAGCCTATCTGCTTCCTCTGGCAGCGATGACCATGCTGCTCGGCTCACTGATCGATCTGTCGATTGGCGTCATCGCCACCGTGGTCGTCGCCATACTCATCGCAGTGTACACCGGCGGGAATACCGAAATCGTGGTTTATGCGCTCGTCGGTTCTCTGGCCGGCGGTCTGGCTTTGGGCCGGGGCGAACGGCTGAACAGTTTCGCTCGAGCCGGGGTATGGATCATTCTGGCGAATCTCACGGTATTGGCGATATTTCGTGTTTCGCAGATCGAAATCATCGATAGCCGCACTCTGCTGGAATTGGCGTCGGCTGCCGTGATCAATGGCATCTTCGCCAGCAGTTTTACACTGGTTGTTTACTATTTGCTGGGCCAGGTGTTCGGCCTGACTACCAGCCTCCAGCTTCTGGAGCTCTCGCGGCCAACGCAACCTCTGTTGCGGCAGTTGCTCTTGAAGGCTCCCGGCACTTATTACCACACCCTGTTGGTCAGCAATATGGCGGAGGAAGCGGCCAATGCCATCGGCGCCGATTCCCTGCTGACCCGCGTCGGCGGCTATTACCATGACATCGGCAAAACGGTACGGCCCTATTTCTTTTTCGAGAACAACCGTGACGGGATCAACCCGCATGATCGACTTGACCCCTACACGAGCGCACGCATCATCATCAGCCATGTCAGCGATGGCATCGATCTGGCCAATAAGTACAGGCTGCCGCAGACAATCGTCAACTTCATCCGCGAACATCATGGCACAACCCGTGTCGAGTACTTCTATCACATGGCCAGCCAGGAGCACGATTCGCCGGAGATGATGGACGAATCCCTGTTCCGCTATCCCGGCCCGCGGCCTCGCTCACGCGAAACGGCGATCTTAATGCTGGCCGACGGCTGTGAGGCGACTGTGCGGGCGATGAACCCCGAGACGCCTGAAGAAATGCTCGAGGTGATCAACAGCGTGATCAACCGCAGGCTGCTCTCAGGTCAACTGGCCGATTCCCCACTGACTTTGCGCGACCTGGATATGATCAGCAGCGCCTTCCTGCGCGTGTTACAGAGCGTTCATCATCCACGCATTAAGTATCCCAGCGGCGCGAGCACATCTCCGCCGGTCGTGCCTCTCCCCGGCGTCCGGCCTGCGATCGGCAATTGAGCAACAACGTCATGGCAATCGAACTCGACATCGACGACGAGTTCGAGGCGCTTGTATCATCCCCGCGGCTGGAGAGGGCGATAAATCGGGCGCTGGAGTATGAGCAGATCGAGGGGGATATCACGGTGGTGGTCACCAATGATGCCGAGATAGCGGAATTGAACCAGCGGTTTTTGGGTCACTCTGGCCCGACCGATGTGCTCAGCTTCCCAGCGTTTACGGACGAAGAGCACAAGTTCTCGCTGCCGCCGGGCTTCGCTCCCTACCTTGGCGATATTGTGATCGCCTATCCTTACTCCGCCCGCCAGGCTGAAGAACGGGGCGGCGCCATCGCCGATGAATTGGACCTGCTGGTGGTGCATGGCGTCCTGCACCTGTTGGGCTATGACCATGCCGAGACCGAGGAAGAGGCGGTGATGTGGGCGAGGCAAGAGGCCATCCTCGCCTCTCTGCGTGCGGGATGAAAAACAGTATCGCCTCTTTTTTGCATTCTTTTGGATTTGCTGGCGCTGGCATCCGTCATCTAGTGCGCAGCCAGCGCAACGCCCGTATTCACATCATTTTGACGATTGTGGCGCTGGGGTTGGCGATGTGGTTGGGCCTAACTGCGGCGGAATGGGCGGCGCTGATACTCACGATCGGATTCGTTTTCGCGGCGGAGGCGATGAATACCGCCATCGAAGCCCTGGTCGATCTTATCAGCCCGCAGCATCATCCCCTCGCCAAGATCGCCAAAGATACCGCGGCTGCAGCCGTATTGTTGGCGGCGATCACCGCTGTGCTCGTTGCCGTCATTCTCTTTGCGCCGCGTTTGATTGAAATCTTGCTCGCCTGAAATCAAGCCTCTCGCATGCGATTGGACGGGGTGATCGGGTAGTGCTACAATCACGCCTTCCCTGACATTGTGGAGCCAGGGACGATAACGGAATACATCCAGGTCTTCCCCAGGCCCGACATTTCTGAAGCTGGCGTCTTCATCGCAGACGCAGTTCGATGAATAAGGCCCTGCCCGCAACGCTTCCCCTATCTGTGGATGTGTTCTCGCTCTGTCCGTTGGTGATCTGCGCGGCCGGCCGCTTGCCCGGCTTCTGAGGCGGTTCGGCACAGCCTCTATCGGTTGTGCCAAGGCGGTTGAATTCGATGGACGAAGAAACGCTGATATTTGAAATACTGCGCAAGGAAGATCTGCTGGCCTTGCGAGTACAGCTTTACAATATGGCGCTGGATGGCGCGCCCGCGCAACTGGTGCGACGCGACGCGGGCGAACCGGCCTTTCTGGTTGTGCATTTCCCCAGCCAGAACGTCGCCGAGGAAGCATTCCCACAAAACGAAGCCGGCACATTGCCGCCGGGCCAGGTTCCGGTGCGAAGCTGGGTGTCGGGGCCGAGCCGGCTGGTCTTCCGCATCCCCGACGGCGTCGACACTCTGCCGTTGACGCTGGAGACGCTGCTCGATTGGACAAAATACGAACCCGTGCTCGCCCCCGGCGCGCTGCCCCCCGACGCCACGCAGGGGCCGGGGCTGGCCCAGCCGGGCGGGAAACAGACCGCGCTGGAGCTTCCCGTCGGTCTCATGCTTTCGCCCGACGCATCCGGCGGCTGGCTGCACGAAATCGCCCCCATCGCACACGACGGTCGTTATGAATTGTGGCGCACGCAACTGGGCGAGCGCGGCGTCGACGAGCAGGGCCAGACCTTCGTGCGACCCAGCGCCACGCGCACGGCCCGTGTGCTGTGGACCACCGATCCCGA
Organism: Caldilineales bacterium; assembly: GCA_024102915.1. Taxonomy (GTDB): domain Bacteria; phylum Chloroflexota; class Anaerolineae; order J102; family J102; genus JAGFJG01. Next base: position 12,763 of record JAGFJG010000015.1, on the reverse strand, counting down.
AATCCCCTTTACCACTTCGCTCAAGCGCCCCGACCGCCGCGATATCCCCCGCCTGAGTTCCGATTTCAGCCTGCCGCAACCGCCCGCCTGGGTGGTTGGCAGTCCCATTCGCCAATTCATCTGGCGCATGCGGCTGGGTGCGAAAGGCCTGCCGAACAAATACATCCCTCGACCGGTCAACGTCAAACGCCTGATGCTGTCCGCGCTCGGCGCCTGGTCGGACATCGAAAGCGCCTGGGATTACCCCACCATCATTCCGGGGAACAACGACGGCCTGGGCTATCCCCAGCTTGCGCTCGAACAATGGACGCATCGCACCGCGCAAGGGCGCGACCAGTATGTGCGCACGGTCGAGAAAGCGTTCCTGGCCGACGTTGCCAATCGCGCCTCCATCATCACCATCACCGAGCGCGAGTTTCACCCCACCTTCATCCGCACCGATCAGACGCCGCAAGGCCCGGTCGGCATCTTCGGGTCGGTGGCATACCTTCGTCAGCGCGTATACGTCATGCCGCAAGAGCGCGACAAAGACTACGCCGGACTAGGGTCTGCCTACGCGCACGGCTCGCGCGAACAGCCATTCCGCCGCATGCAGATCACCACCGACGTGACGCCCGCGCTCGATCCCGCCGATTTCACCAAGGCGTTCTGGCCGCGCGTGGGCGGGCGCGATTTCCTGTTCAAATTCGTGGCCGAAGATTGGGACGGGCGCACGGTCACGTTCGAGCGCCCGCTCCTGGTCATCCCCCTGCGCGCCGTCGCCAACGCCTCTGATTGGACGCAGATTTTGCAGCAATACAATGCGGCGTCCACGCTGGCGCAGCGCACGGTCGAACTGCGCAGCCAGCCTGTCGCCCTCGCTCCCAGCCAGCCCGATGACCCCGGCAAGACGCAGGTGAAGACCAGTTCGGTTGTGTTCCAGGCGCAGCAGGTCGGCAACGTGAACGCATTGCCGCCCGCGCATCCGCCCTACTTGCCTGAGATCGTTTCGGCGCAAGTCAACATTGCGGCAGTCGAGCAATTGCTGGGCAAACCCACCAACACCGAAATCGAATTCGACCTAACCTATCTCGACCACGGTCTGGATGCGCCGCAGAACAAAGCCGAGGTCTTCGCAAAACTGAAGAACGGGCTGGCGCTGCCCTTTGCCGCCGACAAAGCCGGTGGCCTGATCAAGCCCGACAGCAGCATCGGCGGGTTGAGCCGCAGCATGGGGCCAGTGGGCAAGCCCGACTCGCTCAAACAGGGCTCGTTCGACACCAGCGTTTTCGATCAGGCCAACCTGTTAGGCGGGCTGAAACTGAGCGACATCCTGAAAAAGAACGTCGGATTCGACCCCGCCGAGATCGCTGCCGCCAACCTGTTGCCCGAAGAACTAGAACAACGGCTGAACGATCCCAATTTCCTGCTGAAAGTGCCGCTCATCCTGCGTCGAGAACTCTTCCCGCCGGGCGTCAACCCTGCCGATCCCGCGGCCCGGCCCACGGCGATGGAAGTGCGTTATGTGTGGAAGCCGGAACTCGCACCTGTGAACATCCCGTTTTTCCAATTGCTGACCCAGGTTCCGGGCTGGCCCGACGCCCAACTTGTGCTGCGGGCGTCACTGCTCATCCCCACCGATGGCAGCGGCCAGAAGTTTGACATCCGCGGCGACCTCACGAACTTCGCGCTGGTCTTCGCCGGGGCGATGCAACTCAAGCTGGCGCGGCTCACCTTCCTCTCGCGCAGCGGCCAGAAAATGGACATCAGCGCCGAGGGGCTGGACATCGACTTCATCGGCCCGTTGGCATTCGTGAGCACGCTCAAAAACCTGATCCCCTCCGACGGGTTCAGCGACCCGCCCTACATCAATGTCGATGCCACCGGCATCATGGCCGGATTCACACTCGCCATTCCCAGCTTTGGCGTCGGTATTTTCAGCATTCAAAACATCGCCCTGTCGGCGAAGCTATCCCTGCCGTTCGTGGGCAAGCCTGCCGCCGTGCGTTTCGCTATCTCCGAACGCCACAAGCCGTTCATCGTCACCGTGACCCTGTTCGGCGGCGGTGGATTCTTCGCCATCAGCCTCAATGCCGGCGGCATCGAGCAGATCGAGGCTGCCATTGAGTTTGGCGGCAATATCTCGCTCAATCTCGGCATCGCCAGCGGCGGCGTGTATGTCATGGCCGGCATCTATTTCAGCATGACCGGCTCGGAAGTGAAGCTGACCGGTTACCTGCGCTGCGGCGGCTATCTGGAAGTGCTGGGCATCATCAGCATTTCCATCGAGTTCTATCTCGGCTTCACCTATCGCCACAAAGATAACGGCGGCGACGAGGTTTGGGGGCAGGCCTCGGTCACGGTCTGCGTCAAGGTCCTGTTCTTCAGCATGAGCGTCAAGCTCTCGATCGAGCGCCGCTTTGCCGGCGCGGCTGGCGACCCCACCTTCGCCCAGACCATCGAGCCTACCGATTGGGACGCGTACTGCGCCGCCTTCGCCTGATTTCCCATCCCACAGGGAGACCTCTACCATGACAATCAATCAATCTTTACTCTGGGTGGCGCTGCCCAACGGTCTCAGCGGTGAAGGCGCCGATCGGGTTTTGCGCTTGTCGGTGTTTGTCGCCGCTCGCCTGAAAACGGACGAAGGCCAGACCCTCGCCCTGTTCCCCGATTTCCTCGACTGGCCCACGCTCATGCAACCCGGCCAGGTTTCGTTCGTCGTTGAAACCGACAACAACGTGCAAATCGATGCCGCCGTCGCCAGCGCTGCGCCCGATTCTGCGCTGTGGCAGGCGTTGTTTGGCCCGGATACGCCGGTGCGACCCTTCGTGTTCGATGACATGGCCGACCGCCCCATCGTCACGTTCCCCGTGCGCCAGGTGTTGAATTACATCAAAGACCGCTATCAGGATATCGCCATCCACTCGCCGGAGGATTTGCCCTCCATCCAGCGCAGCGAGGACGTTGGCGACAATGCCCAGGGTTTCTTGGGCGAGGTGTTCGGCGATCTGGTGTTGTTGCATGGCGAAAATCTGCGCGGCGAAACCGAGGCCGATCTGTCGCGGCGGTTGGAAGAAAGCATGGAACGGGCGCGCAGTGTGGCACGGGCGCGGCGAGCGGCGGGGCAGCGCGGCGGGGCATTGATTGAGCCGACCGGCATCGCTTCGCCGGACGCGCCCGCCAATGGCTTCTACCGCACCATGCTCTTTCACTATCGCCCGGCGCAGGCTAAACCGGTCGATCTGCCGCAAACCGAGCAGGAAGCGCAAGATGCGTATACCGCGCAATTCGACTTCCACCAGATGCTTTCGGCTCTTGGCGATTTCCCCGAACTGCTGCGTCGTCTCGGCCTGATCATCGACCTGACCGTGCCTATCGCTGCGCTGCCGCAAACCCTGAACGAATTCAATCTGCGCAAAGTGCGCGTGCGCCCGACCTGGACCAGCGCCCTGCCCGCGGGCGGCAATACCGACATCACGCCTTTCACCAATTACATTTGGGCGACCGTCAACGGCCTGGATGTATTTGCGCCTGTGCCTCGGCAGGGCGAAGTGACCGCCGGGCTGTGGTCGCCCTCGGCGAATGACATCGATGTGGTGCAGGTCGATGTGGATGGCGCCGCGCTCAAGGCGCTGAACATGGGCGCCACGCTGGCGAAACAGATCATGGGCGGGGGTGAGCGCGCCATCGACGCGCCCACGGCGGACGGCGTGCCCGCGCTGCGAACCGGCGGCGTGTCGTTGGTGCGCACGGGTCGAGCCAAAAGCCTGAACGACGACTTCAATCGCTCGCTCGACCTGAACACCCTGCTCGAAGCCGACCCGGCCAACCCGCCCGCCCTCTTTGCCGAAGACCTCACCCGTGGTTATCGCCTCGACGTGCGCGATCCCGACGCCGGCCCCTGGCGCTCGTTGCACCAACGCCTGGGCACGTACAACGCTCTCAACTTTGCTCCCGGCCCCTTCGATATCCCCGACGAGGGTTATACGCAGGTCAGCGTCACCGGCCCGGCGCAAGCGCCCAACACGCCCGTCGATCCGGCCAGCGAGTTGTATTTGCACGAATCCCTGGTCACCTGGGACGGCTGGAGCCTGTCCGCCCCCCGGCCCGGCAAGAGCATCTCGCGCGACCCGCGGGCGCCCGACCCGGATGCGCCAGAGACGCAGCCTCAGCGCGTGGAGAACAAGGCTCTGACCAGCTTGCCGCTGGAGACGAGTTTTCGCGTGCAGGATGGCACGCTGCCCCGGTTGCGTTTCGGCCATCGCTACCAATTCCGGGTGCGGGCCGTCGATCTGGCCGGGAACAGCCCCACGCTCGACGAAGCTTCCGCCGTGATCGAAAAACTGGCTGTGAACGCGCCGCCCGTCTTCCCGAAACAGGGCGAGTTGCCCTTCAGCCGTTTCGAGCCGGTCAACCCGCCCGAACTGGTTCCCCGCGAGGAATTCACCGAGGGCGAATCACTGGAACGGATGGTTATCCGCAGCAACTTCGACCAGAACGCCGCCAACTATGCCGCCAACCATCCCCCCTATCTGTCCGAAAACGAGCGTCATGCCGTCGCGCCCAAAGCGGCGCTGCAAATGATCGAAACGCACGGACTGCTCGACGCCGCCTTCGACGCCAAGCCCGATTTGCTGCCGCCCGATCAGGTCGCCGCCATCCGCCAGGAAGTGTACGCGCTGGCCGTGCGCGAGTCCGGCAATCTGGCCGACACCTCGCTGCCCACCGTGCGTTTCATCCGCACCAGTGATGATCCCGACTCTAACGAGGGTTACGCCATCCACAGCGAGGAGCAACTGATCACGCCGTATCTGCCAGATCCCTGGGCGGTGGGCGTGGTGTTGCGCGGGCTGCCGGGCGTGCCCATGGGCCAGGATACGGTGGTGCGTTTTGGCGGCAATGCCTGGCACGAGGCCACGCCGTTCCGCATCCGCATCGCCGAGGGCGAAGGCGCGTCGGTCTGGGATGACGCCACGCGCGTGCTGACTGTGCTGATGCCCGCCTCGGCGCAAATGACTGTGCGTGTGTGCTCGCTTTTCGGCGGCGATCTGGAACAAGCGGCCTTATGGCGATGGCTGTTGGAGGCGATGGAGCAGGGCAAGCTCGATGCCGCCGGGTTCGACACGCTGTCCGAGATGATCAAAGAAAGCCGGCATTGGATGGTGACGCCGTTCCGCAATCTCACGCTGGTACATGCTGTGCAGCAACCGTTGGCGCAGCCGTCGCTGCAAATGGAGGCGGAGCGCTGGCAAGGGGCGACGCGGGCGAGCTTGCGGGGTGAGGTGGATTTGCACGCCCCCAGCACGGCCAAGCTCGATCTGTTAGCGGCGTGGAAGGAGACGCGTGACGACCCAAGTAAGGACTCGTGGGAGACGTTCGACGCCCAGGCGCACGTGACAGAAATCCCCACGTATCTCGAAAAGCAGCCGATTTCGCTCGTCGGCATTGACCAGGAAGCGGAAGATGCGCTGGATTTGCGGGACGAGCGCACCCTTATTTTCGACACGCAGAAATGCGAGTTCGTCGCCCGACGGCTGCGCGACGGCCTGGCGAACCCACAAGGTAATCTTTCACCCACCCGCCGCGACCGCATGAACAGCCAGCTCAATCTGGCCGAGAAGATCACGGGCCATGAGTTCGGCGATACGCGCTATCGCCATGTGCGCTATCACATGACGGCGACGACCCGCTTCCGCGAATACTTCGCCCCCGCCCTCTGGCAAGACCCCGCCAATATCACTCGCGTCGGCGACGAGATCGAGCTTGACATTCTCAGCACCGCCCGGCCCGCCGCGCCGCATGTGCGTTACGTGCTGCCCACCTTCGCCTGGGAACAGGACGTGCAGGACGATGGCAGCGTCTCCAGCCGTCGCATCGGCGGGGGCGTGCGCGTCTATCTCGAACGCCCCTGGTTTTCCTCAGGCGAGGGGGAACTGATGGCGGTCGTGCTGAAAGACAGCCTGCCCGATCGCAAAGCTCGCACCTACGAGGTCTCGACCTTCTGGGGCCAGGATCCGTTGTGGTTCTCGCCGCCGGTCGAGTTGCCGAAGTCATCGGCATTCAAGAACGCTCTTCGCACCGAAACCCACGTGCAATTAGCCGAGTTCTTCAACGAAAAGGCGCAGGCCGTGTTGTTTCAGCCGCAGTGGGACGGCGAGCGTAAGCTGTGGTATTGCGATCTGGAACTGGACACGGCTCAGGCGTATTATCCCTTCATCCGGCTGGCCCTCGCCCGCTACCAGCCCATGTCGCTCAATGATTTGCGGCTGTCATCCGTCGTGCTGGCCGATTTCGTGCAGACTGCGCCCGACCGCGCCGCCTCGGTCACCCGCGATGCAAATGATCCCGGCGTCTTTCATGTCACCGTCGCCGGGGTGACGTATCAGGCGTTGCGCATGTTGAACACCGCCGTCATCCCCCGTACCAGCCAGATGCGGATTCATATCGAACGCCGTCGAGCCGAAATCGAGGATGAGACGCTGGGTTGGGTGGCCGCTTCGCCCGATGACCCGGCGATCGTGCTCACGCCCGGCGGCGTGGACGCCCGCGGCGTCACGACCTGGACGGGACAAATCGCCGCGCCTGCCGATCTGATTGGCGAGCGCCTGCGCCTTGTCATCCGCGAGTTCGAGCAATTCGACAACAGCCGCGACGAGCGCCTGGTGCACGCCGACATTATCGAGCTTTAGCGCCTTGATAAAGAAAATCATCCGCAGATTACACAGATATAGGTGGAAGAATCTGCGCCAATCTATGGATAACTATTTTGGTCTCCGGTTCGGCCAGCTTCAGCATCAATCTGGAACCGAAGCCCGAAACAACCGTCCCATTCCTTCGACGCGATAGACCGGCACGCTAGCCGGGGCGAGGAAGGATTCGCCCTGGCGGATGTCGAGGCTCTGCCCGCTGGCAGTATTGAAGACGCGCACCTCGCCTTCCGTGCAAATCAATATCTCGACACTGCGATTGGCGACGCTTTCGAAACTTCGTACAGGTCCCACATCGATGATTGAAAGGTGGAACTCCCGCGCATTGGACGAAAAGGCCAGCGACCCATCGGCGGCGGGTTGCGGCTGCTGAATGACGATATCGGCTTCATCGTAGCGCAAAGTTGCGAGCAGTTCCGGCACATCAATATGCTTGCTGGTGAGGCCGCCGCGCAGTACGTTGTCCGAGTTGGCCATGAGCTCGATGCCGGTTCCCAACAGGTAGGCGTGGAGTTGCCGCGCCTGCGAGTACATCGCCTGCCCTGGCTCCAACCTGACCAGATTGATCAGCAGAGGGCTGAGTACGCCGATGTCGCCAGGATATTGCGCGTTCAATTCCACAATCCATTCAAAAACCATTCCCTCATCCTGATGAATGTCGGTAAAGTGGACGACCTCGGTTACGGCCTGGCGTTGGCGAGCGATATCCATCGTCATGATGGCGGTGAAGAATCGCTCCAGACCCTTAGCGTCGGGTTGCAAATTGAAGGCATCCACATGCGGTCGCAAGGCCTGCGAATCGACCCGTTGCAGCAAATCCAGCATCTCCGGCAAGTTGCGAAAACCATTCAGGGCATAGAACGGCGTGAGGGCGCAGATGATCTCCGGCTTGTGATTTTCGTCCCGGTAGTTGCGTTCGGGCGCAGTGACGGGAATGCCCAGCCGATTCTCGCGGGCGAATCCTGCCCGCGCCTGCTCGATGCTGGGATGCACCTGGATGGACAGCGCCCGCGACGCCGACAGAACCTTGAATAGAAAGGGCAATTTGTCCTCGAAATCGGCGGCAACGGCTGACCCCAAAATTGACTCTGGTGATGCGGCGATCAATTCCGGCAATAGCGTCCAATGCCCCGCGACCAGCGCCTGAGACGGCCCCTTGGGGTGCGCGCCCATCCACAATTCCGCCTGAGGATCGGGTGACGGCACGGGCTGTCCAAGCAGGCGAGGGATGGCGTCGTACGATCCCCAATCGTAATTCTGAACAGGATTTTGTAGACGATATAGCTCAACCATCATGTTTTCAACCATACCCTAAGAAGGATGTTTTTGCACGGAACACAAGAAAATCATCCGCAGATTTCGCAGATTAAACAAGAAGAGTCTGTGGATGATCTTTTTGATGCGTACTTGCCCCGGTTAAGATTCTATGCACCCCGCGCCGGCAGGTAAGTTTCCAGATTCATCTTGGCGAACAGCCTCGCCTCCACATCTTCCGGGATATCGCTGTCCTGGTCCCCCAACTGATGGACTAAATAGACGGTTTTTTGCAGCGTGTCGAGGACGATCCGGCAATCGGTGCAGCTCCGCAGATGATCCTCAAGCTCGACGCAAAGACCGGCGTCGAGTTCGCCATCGACATAGTCATTGAGTTGTGTCAGAACTTCGCTGCAATTATGGGTGGCATGTTGTGCGCTCATTCCGGATCGCTCGCTGAGAATTCATCGGAAAAGTAGGGGGTGAGGATTTCCCTGAGCCGCAATCGGGCCCGGTGTAATCTCACCTTTGCAGCCGAGATGCTGATGTCGAGCATGGTAGCTGTTTCCTCAGTGCTGTACCCTTCGATTTCTCGTAAAATGAATGTCGTGCGCAGGGTCTCCGGCAGTTGTGCGACGGCGTCCTCCAGGATTTGCCGGGTTTCGCTGTCGAGAGCATGGCTGCTTGGTGCGTAAGCCCAATCAGCGATCTGGCGGGGTACGTCATCGCCATCGAGGGTTTCGACCGGAGCATCCAAGGAGACTTCATAGCCCTTGCGTTTGCGCAGGCGCATCAGAGCGGCGTTGGTGGCGATGCGATGCAGCCAGGTGCTCAGAGCGCTGCGCTGTTCAAATGTGGTGATGTTTTTGCAGGCGCTAATAAACGTTTCTTGCAGGACTTCTTCGGCTTCGTCCGGATCGCCCATCATGCGCAAGGCTACGGCATAGACCCTGGGCGCATGGCGTTTGAGCATACAGGCGCAGGCGAATCGGTCGCCATCGAGCAAGCCCTGCAAGAGGGCTTCTTCGTCCTCATAGATTTCGAGATCAATGGGTACAGTGGTCATTTCGATGCAATCCGTTGGTGCAAGGTTACGTAAACGCCCGCAGTGTCTGGCGAACGTGGACCCCTTTATTATACATGTCCCGTGCGTTATAGGCAGGCCGCCAGGACGGCATCGCTGATCTCGGCGGCGCGTTCGTCGGCCCGGTCGGATGCCACAAGCCCGTTGGTAAAATAGGCGCAGATCAACTGGCGGTCGAGATCAGCCCAGGCGGCATGCGAACGCAATCCGCCGTGCCCGAACGCGCGCGGGCCGCTGGCCCTGCCCAGGAAAGAGCGGTGGCCCGACCGGATGGAGCCGCCCAAACTGACGCCATGACCCCAGCGCGTGGCGCGCTCGGTCACCCGGTCGATCTGACAGGGTTCAGGATTGCTGGGCGTGACCAGGATTTCGGGGACTTCGGGCGAGAGCAGTTGCTTACCCCGCCATTCGCCTCCGTTCAACAATAGCTGATAAAGCTGCGCGTGCTCATAAATGGTGCTGTGGCCAGAGGCGGCGGGAATCGATGCCGTGCGAAACAGCCGGCGGGCGGCGATGAATTGCGCCTGATTCAGTTCGGTTTCATCGTCGATGGCGCGCACCATGCTTCGCCGCCGCCACACGTCCGAACGGTGGGGGATGCCAAGATAGGTGTCGTGCAGCCCCATCGGTTGGAATAGTTCCTCTTTCAGATAACGCCGTAGCGACCGGCCATCCACACGGTGCACGACCTCGCCCAGAATGTAGCCGAAATTCAGGGCGTGATAAGCGACAACCTCGCCGCAGGGATATTCCGGTTCCATGCGGGCGATGGCGCGGGCGCTCAAACGCCAGAACGGCCATATCCACGGCTGGCGGAACAGCTTCCCCAAAGGCACGCCCCCGCGATGCGTCAGCACATGGCGCACCGTAATCGCCTGCTTTCCTTTCTGACCAAACTCCGGCCAGTAATAAGCCACGGGCGCGTCGAGGTCAAGCCTGCCTTCGGTCGCCAGTTTGAGGATAGCCACTGCCGCGTAGGGTTTGGTGGCGCTAAATAGCAGCCAGACCGTGTCGGGTCGCACAGGTCGCCTGCTGGCCGGATCGGCCAGACCAACCATGCGATCGACGACGATCTGAGCGTTGCGCACCACCAGCAGATGTCCGCCGGGATGGAGGCCTTCGGCAAAATGTCGATCGAAGATGGTCTCAATTTCCCGGATGCCGCCGGGGGACATGCCCGCTGCGGACGCATCCGCAGCCACGGAAAATATGTCGTTCATAGGGTGAGTATGCCACAGAACTGGCGCAAAGCCGTAAGGTTTGAAGCATAGAGCTGCGCAGGTTGCCACCGGCTTGCGCCGCACCTATAATCTCTTCATGGTCAAAGAGGACAAACGCTATGGGGACGCTGAACTGGCGCAACAAATGAAAAGGATGTTGTCCACGCGTTCACGGCGAAGTCTGGCCGATTCCTCGTTCAGACATGCCGCCGTGCTCGTTCCTTTCGTCGATGGCGCTAACGGCTGGCAAGTGTTGTTCATCCAGCGGGCGGATCGGCTTGGCAAACATGGCGGACAGATGGCGTTCCCCGGCGGCGCGATAGACCCGACCGATGCTGACGCCATTGCGGCCGCATTGCGCGAGGTGCGGGAAGAAATCGGGATTGGCCGGGATCAGATCGACGTTTGGGGGCTGTTCGATGACTTCGGCCCGACGTCCAGCGGGTTCTATGCCACGCCGGTAGTCGCCGAATTGATGCAAACGGATGACTTCGACCTGAATTTGCACGAGGTGCAGGCGTTGGTAAAAGTCCCACTCAGCTTCTTTCTCGACCCGGCAAATGTGCGCGTGGAGATGCGAGAGACGGCGGGTCTGCCACGCCAAAATTTCATCTGGGAATACGCCGGATTCACAATCTGGGGATTCACATCGCGTATCCTTCATGGCCTGCTTCAGGAATGCTTTGGCTTTCAGCCAGCGCCCGACGGCATCACAACCGGCTGAAATCCCTCCTACATTTTCACCATCACGGAATAATCAATATGCTTACCATCGATGTGGATGGTCACAGTCTTACAATCGAGCAGGTCGTCGCCGTCGCCAAAGCCCATCCCGGTGAAGTCGTCCTAAGACTGACGCCGGAGGCCGTGATGGCGGTCGAGCGAGCCAGCCGGGCGGTCGAGCAAATCGTTGAGGAATCTCAGGTCGTGTATGGGATCACGACAGGGTTTGGGGCATTCAAAAACAAGGTCATCCCCCCGGAACAGATCCGGCAGTTGCAACGCAATATCATTCGTTCGCACAGCGCCGGCACTGGTCCAGCCCTGCCTATTCCGGTGGTGCGGGCGATGATGCTGGCCCGAGCCAATGCGCTGGCATCGGGTCATTCCGGTATTCGCCTGCCGACGCTGCGATTGCTGTTGGATATGATCGAGCGCGGCGTCCATCCCGTCATCCCCCGCCAGGGATCGTTGGGGGCCAGCGGGGATCTGGCTCAGCTTGCGCACATGACCCTGATCATGATCGGCGAGGGCTTTGCCAACGTCGGGGATGAAACGTTGCCCGGTGATGTGGCGCTGGCGCGGGCGGGGCTGGCTCCGGTTGAGTTATCGGCCAAAGAGGGGCTGGCGCTGACAAATGGCACAGCTTACATGGCCGCCCTCGGATGCCTGGCCGTCGATGAAGCCGAGAATTGCGCCTTCGTGGCCACCGTGGCCGGAGCGCTCTCGTTGGAAGCGCTGCAGGGGACGGTGGCGGCCTTCGATGCCCGCATTCATGCCGTCAGGCCGCACCCTCGCCAGCAGAGTACAGCCGAGCGCCTGCGCCAACTTCTCGACGGCTCCGAATTCATCCGCACCGATCTGCGCGCCGACCCGCAGGACGCGTACACATTGCGCTGCATTCCCCAGGTGCATGGGGCCTGCGCCGACGCCGTCGCTTATGCCCGCTGGGTGGTCGAGATCGAATTGAACAGCGTCACCGACAACCCCATCATCTTTTTCGAGGAGGATGGCTCGCCCACAGCCATCAGCGGCGGCAACTTTCATGGGGAGCCACTGGCAATCGCCTTCGATTATCTCAGTCTGGCCATGACCGAACTGGGTAATATCTCGGAACGGCGGTTGAACCGATTGATCGATCCGGCCCGTAACGGCAATCTCCTGCCTGCCTTCCTCACCGACCACGGCGGCCTCAACTCCGGCTTTATGCTCACCCAATACACCGCCGCCGCCCTCGCTTCCGAGAACAAGGCCCTCTGCCACCCCGCCAGCGCCGACACCATCCCCACCTCCGCCGATGTGGAAGACCACGTCTCGAATGGCCCGATTGCCGGGCGGCAGGCTCGCCGCGTGCTGCGCAACCTGGAGCAGATGTTGGGGATCGAATTGATGGCGGCGGCGCAGGCTGTCGATTTTCGTCGCCGCAACCTGGGCGAGCACGCCCGCCTGGGGCGAGGCACTGCGGTCGCTTACAGCCAGATCCGGTATGAGATTCCGTTCCTGGCCGAGGATGCGATCCTCGCTCCGTACATGGCCGCCGCCGCCGATCTTGTTGCCAGCGGCAGATTGCGAGCGGCTGTGCAGGACATTCTCAAATCAAGTTCTGAAATCTGAAATGGACAGACCAGAATCAAAATCTTTGACGCAGATTCTCCAAACCCAAATCTGTGATAGTCTCCCTCTGGAGTGTTGGTATCTATTTCCGATTAGAAAATCAGCCACAAATTTCACCAATTGGCACGAATTGAAGTCTTTTATTCGTGTGAATTCGTGCCATTCGTGGCAAAAACGAATAA
>JAGFJG010000010.1 GCA_024102915.1 Caldilineales bacterium | reverse complement strand
TATTTGGAAATGCGACCGCAGGTGAATTATGTGGCTGCGGCAATTGCTGGTTTTCGTTAATTTACAGGCCGGCGCCAGCGGGGATTGCTGTGGGTTGGTCTCCGCCGTTTACCCGGCGGCGATGTGGTATTCTCCGCCGAGTTAGAACTGCATGTCAGCTATCTGCGTGATGCCGAGAGAGGCGGCTCGGTGTCAGTTCATCGGCTATGGCGGGCATGGCAGCCGGACGCGGCCAATTGGCATCTCGCCACGGCGGACACAGCCTGGGCGCAGGCCGGGGCGGGCAATGCCGGCGGGGATTATAACCCGGCCCCCACCGGACAGACCGCGCTGGCCTTGAGCACGCTGACGATCGACGTCACAGAGGATGTACGTTCGTGGGTTGGCGGTCAACCCAACCTGGGCTGGGTGGTGCGCTATGTGGGCGACGAGGCTCAATCTGCCAACATAGCCAGCGGCGATCATCCCGACGTGCAACTCCGCCCCCAATTGCGGATTAGCCTGCGCAGCGATACAAGTCTGGCGACAGCCACGCCGTCCCCCACGCCTTATCACACGCCCACACCGGCGGGCACGCCCGGCCGCAAGCTGGTCAAGATGCCGTTGCAAGCTGGCTGGCATTCGCTCTCCCTACCGGTGATCCCACTCAATCCGGGGTTACCCGAAGTGCTGCAAAGCATCGCGGGCAACTACGAAGAGGTGCGCTGGTTCGACAATACAGTGCAGCCCGCCCGTTGGCGCACATTCCGCCCCGGCGACCCGGCCAGTGATCTTAGCGCCATCCACGAGCGCCTGGGCGTCTGGTTGAAGGTCACCCAGGCAGCGGTGCTCAACCTGGACGGCATGGCCCCAAGCGCCACCACAATCCTCCTCAACCCCGGCTGGAACCAGATCGGGTACCCCTCTTTGCAGACGCAAGCAGTGCCTTCTGCGCTGGCGGCGATTGCCGGCAGCTATGCCAGGGTGCGAGTCTGGGACAATGATTTGCAGGAATGGAAGCACTACACACTGGGCGCTCCCGACAATACCCTGTCCGAGTTCCACCCCGGCGACGCCATCTGGATCGAGGCGACCGAGACAACCTATCTGACGATAATCAACTGAAACTTCGCATTTGTTGGCAATGTGCGAGACATGGACTGGCTTTTCGTCTCGCACATCGCCAATCCCATCAGGTTTGACGGGTGATCGATGCGTCGAGTTCAGGCGGCATCTAGTTTGGCTTGCAGAGCGGCGGCAGCCTGCATGGTGGCGACTTTTTCGGTACGGTCATGCAAGGCGACAACGAGGTCTGTGCTCTCTGTTCGGACAAGATCGGATGAATTGGCGCGGAAGACATGCTGAGCGCCCGACATGGTGCGGTGGCTGACATCGGCTTGCATCAAAACATGGAGGACAGCGGGAACGGCCACTTCGCCAATAGTCGCCAGCGCCTCGCTTGCCGCCCAGTGCACCCCATAGTCGTTGTCGTCCAGGGCGGCTGCCAATGCCATATTGCCTTCATCGCTGGGATGATCGCGTAGATAATGAGTAGCCTGTGTTCTATTGTATTCCGACTGCCTGTGATTCTGGAGGGCAGTAATCGCGCTTTCGACGGAATCGTACATTGTTTTTCCTCATCAAGTGCATGGCTGGATTTTGAGTTTCGACGTCAGCATTATACAGACAATGCGGCAGAGTAACGAACAGCCGGGATAGAGAAATCTCAGGGCGATGCCATCGTCTCGATCTTCACGGGTCGAGGCCGGTGCATCGGCAGGGGCATGGTCATTGCGAGACGGGCGGTTTGATGAAACGGGACTGAACTGGCGCAGGGCGCGGCTGCGACAGGCGTGGAATGGACCGGCGATTGGGAATCGCAGACGATGCAAGTCCCCTTGCAGATCAGCCACGGCATCGTCGAAGCCGAGCGCGCCTTGAGTTGCCAGGACTGTCACGTCCCGGATGGGATCATGGACTTCGCCGCCCTCGGCTATCCGGAAGATTCGGTGGCGATTCTGGAATCGCTTTCGTCGCCGGCTGGCGGAAAGCCGCAGATGTTTCAGGTCGATTTCAGTGTCAACGATGTGCAGCCGTTAGAGTCCTCGGAATCGGAGGCTGATCCAATAAAGGGCCCGCCTTCTGTACCCGGCCTGAGCGCGTGGTCATGGTTCGTCGCGGTCATGATCGTCACGGCTGTGCTGGCTGTGATCGTGTTCCTGCTGTGGCGACTGCGGGATCAGCTTGCACGAGCGGAATAGGACGCGGATGACGTAGATGAATCTGTCTTTCAAATATCTCATTAGACAGGCCCGACCGTCTGGCGTATAATGCCGCGGCATCATCCATCGGCATTGATGCCTAACAGGCGATGAGGCCCCTGCGATTGCATAAACATGCAGCAGGGGCTTTTTGTTCCGCCTATTTCGATCGAACGTACAGTTGCCATTTTCTCCGTCGCCGACTCAGCCCATGTCTCAAATCCGCCAACCCGCCAGCCTTCAGGGCACTCTCTACCACCCCTCTTTCGAACACGACGCCTGTGGCGTCGGTTTTATCGCCGATATCCCTGGTCGCCGCAGCCACGAGATCGTCAGCCTGGCGGTCGAGGCGCTCGCCAACCTGGAACATCGCGGAGGCGTTGCCGCCGATGCCGGCACCGGTGATGGCGCCGGTCTGCTCACACAGATTCCCATCGCCTTTTTTGGCAGGCAACTCGGGCTGGAACAACTCAAGTACGGCGATCTGGCCGTAGGTATGTTCTTCGCCGACCGCCAGCGCCAGCCATACGACTGGCAGACCGTGGTCGAGCGCGAGTTGAAAGTGGTGGGATTGGATGTGCTGCTCTGGCGGCGGGTGCCGCATAATCTGGACGCGCTGGGGCGCGTCGCCAACGAAACCCGGCCCGACATCTGGCAGGTCTTTGTGCAGCGGCCCGATTTTCTCGACCGCGGCGACGCCTTCGAAAAGGTGCTGTATCTCGCTCGCCGCGCCATCGAGGCCGAGGCGCTGGCCGCCGACGTCGACTTATACGTCTCGTCATTTTCCAGCCGCACCATCGTTTACAAAGGGCTGATGCTGGGCTCGCAACTGGCTAACTTCTATCCCGATCTGGCCGAGCCGGAATTCCGCAGCGCCATCGCCCTCTTCCATCAACGCTACGCCACCAATACTTTCCCTAATTGGAAACGCGCCCAGCCATTCCGCATGCTGGCGCACAATGGCGAGATCAACACCATCCAGGGTAATGTCAATTGGATGAGCGCCCGCGAGCGCAGTCTCAGCGACACAGCCTGGGGTCAGGCCATCAGCCCGATTATCGACACCGACGGCTCGGATAGCGCCATGCTCGACAACGCCGCTGAAGCCCTGGTGCGTAGCGGTCGCGAGTTGCGGCACGTGCTGATGATGTTGCAGCCCGAAGCCTGGGAAGATGTGAGCGACTTGCCGCAATCACGTCGCGATTTTTATCGCTATCACGCCTGCCTGAGCGAACCGTGGGATGGGCCTGCGGCCCTGGTCTTTACCGATGGTCAGGTGGCCGGGGCCAGCCTTGATCGCAATGGATTGCGTCCCACGCGTTATCAGCGCACAAAGGATGGGCTGCTGATCTGCGGATCGGAAACCGGCATCATCCCCTTGCCTGCCAACCAGATCATTCGCCGCGGCAAACTCGGTCCCGGCCAGATGTTGTTGGTCGATACCCAGCGCGGCCGCCTGTTGTTGAACGACGAGATCAAGGGCGAGGTTTGCCAGCGCCAGGAATACGGGAGCTGGCTGAACGCCCGCATGCACAGCCTGCAGGGCATCATGCACGCCCTGCCCGCGGCTGACAGCAATGGCAAATCGGCCGGCGTCGAGGGCGGCGTGGCGGAGCCGGTCTACGAAGAGGGGTTTCTGGTGGACCCGCCCAGCGCCGACGAGATGGCCGAAAAACTGCTGCCGATGCAGCAACTTTTTGGCTTCACGGCGGAATCGATTGCCGCTGTGTTGCGGCCGATGGCCGCTTCCGGCAAAGAGGCGGTGGGTTCGATGGGCGACGACACGCCCATCGCCGCGCTTTCTCGTCTTCCCCGGCCTTTGTACCATTATTTCAAGCAGCGTTTCGCCGAGGTCACCAACCCGCCGATTGATCCCTTGCGCGAGCAAATGGTCATGTCCCTGACCACATTGTTGGGACGGCGGCGCAGCATCCTGGAAGAAACCCCCGAACACGCCCGGCTGATGCACCTGGACAGCCCCATCCTCGACCGAAAGGCGCTGGCCACCCTGCAACGCCTGCGTCGCCCCGGCTACGTACCCTTCGATGCCGGGCATGACGGTCTGCCTTTCTCAGTGGTGGAACTGGACATGAGCTTCCCCGCCGCAGAGGGCATCGGCGGATTGGACGCCGCCCTCGATCGCCTGTGCCAGACCGCCGCCGAAGCCCTGGCGAATGGTCACAACCTGCTCTTGCTCAGCGACCGCGCCGCGGGAATCGACCGGGCGCCCGTGCCCAGCCTGCTGGCCGTGGGCACGATCCATCATTATCTGATCCGGCGCGGGCTGCGCATGTTGGGCAGCCTGATCCTCGACGCCGGGGACCTGACCAGCGTCCATCGGGTCGCCGCCGTGATCGGATTCGGCGCCAACGCTGTCCATCCCTGGCTGGCGCTCAACACCGTGCACGATATGGCGCTCGAAGGCAGGCTCAAGGGCATCGAATCGGCCGCCGTGGCCGAAAAGAATTATCTCAAAGCGCTGGAAGCGGGCCTGCTCAAGATCATGTCCAAGATGGGGATCAGCACCGTCGATTCGTACTGCGGAGCGCAGGTCTTCGAGATCATTGGGCTGAACAGTAGCGTGGTCGAGCGCAGCTTCACTGGCGCTCCTAGCCGCGTGGGCGGCGTGGGTATGGCCAAACTCGCCAACGATATCCTGTTTCGACACAACCTTGCGTTTCACACGCCAGGCGAAAAGCTGGAACATTGGGGATTCTTCAAATACCGGCGGACGGGCGAGCACCACGCAATGAACCCGGATGTGATCGACGCCCTGCACGAGGCTGTGCGCACACCCGGCGCGCTCAACGGGAACTTCGATGCGGCCTATGCCGCCTATTTGCGCTACAGCGCGATGTTGAGATCGCAGCCGCCGACCGACTTGCGCGACTTGCTGACTTTCAAGCCCGGCCGCCAATCTATCCCGCTGGCCGAAGTGGAACCGATCGCAGCGATTATGCGGCGTTTCAGCACAGCTGCTATGAGCATGGGCGCGCTGAGCGAGGAAGCGCACGAGACCCTGGCCGTGGCGATGAATCGCATCGGCGGGCGTTCCAACAGCGGCGAAGGCGGCGAAGACCCGGCCCGTCTGCGAGATGAGCGGAATAGCGCCGTCAAACAGATCGCTTCGGGTCGTTTCGGCGTGACCCCGGCCTATCTGGCTTCGGCCAAAGAATTGCAGATCAAGATGGCGCAAGGCTCGAAACCGGGCGAAGGCGGTCATTTGCCCGGCCATAAAGTCAGTGAGAAGATCGCCTCCATCCGTCTGACCACGCCAGGCGTCGCCCTGATTTCCCCGCCGCCGCACCACGACATCTATTCCATCGAAGACCTCGCCCAACTGATCTACGATCTACGGCAGGCCAACCCTGCCGCCGATATCTCCGTGAAACTGGTGTCCGAGGCGGGAGTGGGGGCCGTGGCCGCGGGCGTCGCCAAAGGCCGGGCCAATAGCGTACTCATTTCCGGGCATTCCGGCGGCACCGGCGCTTCTCCGCTTTCGTCGATCAAACATGCCGGCATTCCCTGGGAAATGGGACTGAGCGAGACGCAGCAGGTGTTGCGCGCCAATGGTCTGCGTGATCGCATCATCGTGCGCACGGATGGCGGTCTGCGCAACGGCCGCGACGTGCTGCTCGCCGCCATCCTCGGCGCGGACGAATTTTCCTTCGGCACGCTGGCGATGATCGCCGAAGGCTGCATCATGGCGCGCGTTTGCCACAACAATACCTGCCCAGTCGGCGTCGCCACCCAAGACCCGAAATTGCGGGCGAAATTTGCGGGCTCGCCCGATCAGATTGTCGCCCTGTTCACGTTCATCGCCCAGGAAATTCGAGAACTGTTGGCGGGGTTGGGTTTCCGCAGTCTGGACGAGGTGATCGGCCACACCGAATTGTTGGAACAACGGGTGACCGACGACACTGCCCTGGACTTGCTCGACCTCAGCCCGCTGCTGGCCCAACCCGACGTGACCACCCCGCGCCATTTCCTGGCCTCGCCTGATTATGACGACCCCAATGCGCTGGGCAACCGGCTGGCCGAGGCCGTGATTGCGGCGTTGACGCTGAAAGAATTGCCCGTCAAGCGAGAGTTCGAGATTCGCAACACCGATCGCTCGGTTGGCGCTCGCCTCAGCGGACGTTTGGAACAGACCGGTCATGTCGATCTGAAAATGGGCAGCATCGAGATCAGTTTCCGCGGCAGCGCCGGACAATCCTTTGGCGCGTTCGTGCCCAAGGGCGTGCGCTTCAAACTGACCGGTGACGCCAATGATTATGTGGGCAAGGGTTTGGCGGGCGGCGTTCTCATCATTCGCCCCCCTGCCGATGCGGCATTTTCATGGCACGAGAATTACATCGTGGGCAATACCTGTCTTTATGGGGCGACGGGCGGCGTTCTCTACGCAGCAGGGCGAGCGGGCGAGCGATTCGCAGTCCGCAACAGCCGGGGCGATGCCGTGATCGAGGGCGTGGGTGACCACGGTTGCGAGTACATGACCGGGGGCACGGTTGTTGTGTTGGGACGAACCGGCAATAACTTCGGCGCGGGTATGACCGGCGGCCAGGCGTTTGTACTGGATCCGGGCGTCGTCGCTTTTCCCGAATTTCCCACGCGTGTCAATCACGAACTGGTGTTTTTGACGCGAGTCGAGGATGTCGAGGCTCAGGCGTTACTCCATCGCATGGTCAGCGCTCATGCCGAGGTGACCGACAGTCCCCTGGCGGCGGATTTGCTGGCGAACTGGGGCGAGACGCTGGCTCGATTCTGGCATGTGCGTCCTCGGTGGATGCTGGAAGGCGTGGTCGTCGAAGAAACGGCGGTGGCCGAGCGCTGAGCGCCTGGCGAAACCAACGTGTGCGGTAAAGTCGTCAAGTAGAAACGTCCGGAAAAACAGAGCCGTCGGGACTTTGGATGATGGCCCAGTCGGGCGTATGATTATTGGTTATGTCCACATCCATTGCCGCTGCCAGTACCGCGAAACCCGCGGAAACAGTCGAGCAGCCATTACGCAACAACTTCCTCTATCTCTACGGTGACATTGCCGGTTTCGGCATAGCATCCGGCACAACACTGGCGTTTCTGGCCATTTATCTCACGCGCATTGGGGCGAGTACAACGGCTGTCAGCCTGCTCACGGCCGGGCCTGCATTGGTCAACTTATTTGTGACCCTGCCCGCAGGCCAGTGGATTGCTTCGCGACGACTGAACAGGCTGGTCTTTCGTTCGGCCATGCTCAGCCGCGTCATTTATCCTTTACTCATTCCGTTGGTGTTGTGGGTATCGCCTGCCGTGCAGACGCAAGCGATCTTGCTGCTGGTTATGCTCACTGCCATTCCTGGGGCTTTCCTCGCCATCGGGTTCAATGCCCTGCTGGCCGAAATTGTGCCCGAAAAGTGGCGAGGGCATGTCATGGGCCGGCGCAACGCCATCCTGGCTCTGACGATGCTGGCAGGGTCGCTGCTTGCGGGGCAAATACTGACGCGCATGCCGTTGCAACAGGGATATGTCATCGTGTTTGCGCTGGGAGCGATTGGCGCGGCGATCAGCACCTATTTCCTGGCGTTAATCAAACTGCGGGACGATCACCAGATGCGTGTTTTTCAGGGGGCGCCATTGGCCGATGCCGGTCGCGCCACCCGACTGTACCTCTTGCCCGATATGCCTTTGCAGCGCACTTTCGCCATTCGCATGCTCACGCGCGTGCAGGCGCGCAATATGCGCACCATGCTGGCCCCACTGCGGACTTCGTTCGCGCCGTTTGTCGCAGCTCTCTTCTTTTTCCATTTTGCGCAGTTCATGCCCATTCCTCTTTTCCCGCTTTACTGGGTGCGCGAACTGGGTTTGGACGATCAGGCGATCAGTATCGTCAACTTGACGTTTTATATGGTGATGTTCCTGGCCTCGTTGCGCCTGGGCCAGCTTACCGCCCGTTTCGGGAATCGCAGACTGCTTGTGGCCACGGCGTTCATGATCACTGCCTATCCGCTGCTGACAGCACTGAGCCGAGATATCCGCCTGGTTCTGGTCGCTTCCGTCATTGGCGGTATTGCCACGGCCATCATGGGCGGCGCTTTGGGGAACCGCCTGTTAGAACGCGTCCCCTCGGGCGATCGTCCCCGCCATCTGGCCCTGTACAATCTCTCTCTCAATCTGGCGGTTCTGGGCGGCGCCCTGACGGGAGCTTTTATCGCCGAGGCGATGGGATTGCATGAGGCGCTTTTTCTGGCGTTTGGGATGCGGGCGCTGGCCGGGGTGGTGCTGTTGGCGCGGGCATGAAGTAAAACGGATATCTGCAATCTCCCTCTTGACATTGACGTAACGTGATAGCTTATGATGGCAGGCGTACCTGATGAATGAGATCATCTCCATGAATTTCACAGTCAAACAGCTTGCCGATGTGGCGGGCGTCAGTCGCCGCACCCTGCATTATTACGATGAGATCGGATTGTTGCAGCCATCCTCTGTCGGAGAAAATGGCTATCGCTCATACGACGAAGCCTCATTGCTGCGTCTGCAACAGATTCTGTTCTATCGGGAGCTGGGACTGAGCCTGAGTGAAATCGGGGATATGCTAAGTCGCCCGGATTTCAATGTCGTGCAGGCTTTGCAGGCGCATCGACAAGCGCTTCGGCTTCGAGCTCGCAGGCTGGATGACCTCATTCGCACCATCGACCATACCATCATGCACATCCAGGGAGAAATCAACATGAGTCCCAAACAATTATTCGAGGCCTTCGATGAGGAGACCCAAAAGAAATACGAAGAAGAAGCGATGCAACGTTGGGATCCCGAAGTGGTGAGGGCATCGAACCAACGTTGGCGCAACTATTCGGATGAGAAGAAAGCGGCCATCATGCAGGAAGCCAATGAATTCTATAATGACATTCTGGCCAACATGGACAAAGGGCCGGCCAGCCCCGAAGTGCAGAACGCCATCGCCCGCTGGCATCAGAATATCCGTTACTTCTATGAGCCAACTCCCGAAATCTTGCTTGGTCTCGGGCGGATGTATGTCGACGACCCACGCTTCGCCGCCTTCTACGAGAACATGCATCCCGATATGCCCGCGTTCATGCGGGATGCGGTCACTTACTATTGCACGGAAGGGGCGCTGGCGAGCTAAGCTGTTTCGGGACGACTTTCGATTTGGATCAGGGCTCTGGTCGTTTCGCGTTAATTCGGTCTATAATCATCTGCAAACAAGCGGACGTCCTGGCGGGCGTCGCGCAGAGGATTGCAGATGATCAGAAAACGCAAACGCCACCAGAATGGCATCATGCTCAAATCGCCGGCCGAGATCAGCGCCATGCGGAACGCAGGCCGACTTGTGGCCGAGACATTCGCCTTGCTCGAAGAGAAGATTCAGCCCGGGGTCGCCCTCAGTGAACTCGACCGGCTTGCCGAGGAATTCATTGCCGAGCACGCCGCCGCGCCACTCTACAAAGGCTATCAGGGCAGCCACAGTGACCATCCCCCCTTTCCCGGCGTAATCTGCGCTTCGGTGAACGAGGAGATCTGCCATGGTCTGCCCGACGGACGAGTCTTGCGCGAAGGCGACATCATCGGCATCGACATTGGCTTGCGCCTGAAGGGTTATTGCGGCGATGCCTGCGTTACCTATGCCGTCGGTTCGGTCGGTAGTGAGGCGCAAAGCCTGCTGAATGTGACGAAAGAGGCGCTGGCGCGGGGAATTGCGGCGGCCCAACCACATAGCTACCTGCACGATATCGGCACAGCCATTGAGGACTATGTCGACGGGTTTGGCATGAGCGTGGTCAGGGAATGGGGCGGGCATGGCATCGGGCGCAGTCTGCACGAAGCGCCCTCGGTCTCACACATACGCATGAATGACAACGGCCCGCGACTCCGCCCCGGCATGGTCTTCACCATCGAGCCAATGGTCAATTTGGGGAAACATAACTGGGAACTGCTGGACGATGGCTGGACGGTGGTGACCTCCGACGGCGCTTTGTCGGCGCAATTTGAGCACACGATTGCCATCACGCCAAACGGGCCGGAAATCCTGACTTTGCCGTAGCCGGCACTGAGTCTGGTTTCACAAGCAATCAGCGCTCGATCCCTGATTGAGTTGACATAAGTCATGATTTAGAATTGACGAATATCGGCATTTGTGGCAGACTGGCTTTGTGAGTCAGGCTCATTCAGTCACGCGCCTTGGGCGGTCAACTGGGCGGCCTACCAGCTTTAGAAGAGTGGCGAAATGCAATGCCTGCCGGTGCAGGCCAGGTTCCTGCATGGTTGCACGTCCTGGCAAGTTATCTCTTCCACAGTTTCTCAATGCCCGTGGTGATGTGAAACGCCATGAACGTATCCTTACAACAACTCGAACAAGAACTCCGCGATGCAGAGGCGGAACTGGACCAGGTGAATCGCCAGCTGGAGGAGAAACCCGATTTTGGGCTGGGCGCTGGCAACACAGGCGGTTTCACTTGGGAGATGGCGCTCGCCCGCCGGGAACGCATCGAGCAGCGTATCGATGAACTTCAGGAAGCGATTGCAAGATACACGAGCGGCGACTACGGCGTCTGCCAGAGTTGCGGGGCGAGGATTGATCCCGAACGGCTGGAGATCATCCCCACTGCCACAGAGTGTATGGATTGTGCGCGCAAGGTTGCGTGAGCTGGTTTGATCGCATCGCGCGGACGCTCGGTTTGCTCGTCATAATGGTTCACCCTCGATGCAATTCTCGCAGCAGGGGACGAAAACTGGAAAACAGATGACGTTGGCAAGCGCGGATGGGCGCGGATTGTTATTGTCATCGGCGAAACCTGTGGATGCTAAGGGGACAGGGTGAATAGTTACAAGCGCAAAATGGATAGTCTCCCTCTGGAGTGTTGGTATCTATTTCCGATTAGAAAATCAGCCACAAATTTCACCAATTGGCACGAATTGAAGTCTTTTATTCGTGTGAATTCGTGCCATTCGTGGCAAAAACGAATAA
>JAGFJG010000009.1 GCA_024102915.1 Caldilineales bacterium | reverse complement strand
GGATGCCGGGCAGGGCCTGGGCGAAAGCTCGCAGCGCCAGGTCGAAGCCTTTGTCCGACACTACACGGCCAAAAGCCAGCAGGCGGGGCGGGTCGAAACCTAACGGCGTCGGCGCGATATCCGGCATGGGCAGACCGTTGAGTATCACCGTCGCCTTGGCCCGGACTTCGGGCACAAGTTGGCAGGCGCCCTCGAACATGGCCTGCGACACCGCCACGACCTGATCCGCTGCGCGCAGGCTTCGCCCCAGCACAGAATTCGATTCATTACCGAGAAGTGAATGCACGACAAACAATTCGGGCGCAGGCCATTGCGCCCGCGTGCGCTCGTGGAAAAAGGCGCCAGCCCCATAGGTATTGAGATGAATGATATCGGGACGGAATGCCTGTTTTAATGCGGCCACATCTCTGAGTATGCCTGTCATCCGCTTGATATCTTTCTGGTAAAGCGTCGCCTCGAAATTCATACGCCGGACGGTGACGCCTGTGAACTCGGAAACCATCTCGCGACCCTGATCGCCATAGGAAGCGATGACGAGAAATTCATGTCCACGAGCGGCCAGTTCTGGGATAAGACGACCGCTGAGCACTTCGACCCCGCCGATGTCGGGCAAGAAATAGGGCGTCCAATACAGGATTCTCACGTTCCCAACTCGGCCAGGATGTTGCCAATCACTCGTGGAATCTGGTCGATTTCAGTGCCGGTTTCGAGCACGAAGCAGGGGGTGTTTCTGGCCACGACGGCCATCGACTCGAACGCCTGCCGACCGCCGCCCGGAAGCTGAAAAACAGTGCTGGGAGCCAATGCTCGTAACGCATGGATACTTGTGGTCGGCCTGTATCGGGTATCGCGCTTGCCGCTGATGGTCGGCAACAGGATAGCTTTCAAAGGCAGGCTGCGGACGAACTTGCTCCCATACGCCTCATCCAGAAACAGCATCGATTTGCCGACATCATCCACCGGCGCATTTTCGGCCAGGGGTTGCAGGTGCGGCAGAAGTCGCAGACTATTCTCATCCACTTTAGCCGAGCAATAGAGGCTGTGGATGGTTGGCGTTGGCTCAATTTCCAGCAAGCAGTAGTCTTCCGCCAAGAAAAAAAGTTCCGATTCCAAACAGGCAAGCGTGCTGGTCGATTTGCCCGAACCGCCTCGCCCCACCAGCAAGGCGCAGCCCTCGGCCGTTCCCACCGCCCCGGCATGAACATACTGACTGCCCTTGCCTTCCATCCACCAATAGAGAATGGGCAACAAGGGTGAGCCCGTGAGATACATGGGATGCAGGTCGGCGTCACGCAGCCAGTAGACTGCCTGGTTGCGCTCTCGATCCAGCATAGCCAAAACGCCAGACCAGATGTAATAGGCACAGCGAATTCGCTCAGTGTTGTAACCCCGGATAGAGCCCCGGTCGAGATAATCGTACGGCCCCCACGGCGTCGGAGGGGGATTCACCCCGGTGCTGGCGCTATCAAAGATGCCGATGCTTAAATCGGCTTTGGCGGCAGGTTCACATGCCAGATGGCATAGGGCCGGGCGCACGCGCTCCACCAGAGATTGACCGGCAAACAGCAGTTGCAGTTTGTGGCCGCCGATGTCAAACCAGAATTCACTAAGTCCCGCTTGATGACTTGCCGTCTGAAACGATTCGAAAACATCGGAAAAAAACATAACCGGCTCTTCAGACAGAACCGGCGGCAGATCGGGGATATCCATTTCCGAACGAAGCATCCCGCGCTCGATCATTCTACCCACCCTCAGTACGTCGGCGCTGCAGCGAAGCGTGAAGCAGCCGCACAACGGATTTTCGGTTTTCGGCAAATTGGTCGGGCGAGTGGGAAATACTCCCGTCATGAATTCGCCGCATCAGCAACACGTCATCGATATAACCGAATTCGATATTCGCCTCTTTGGCGCGCATCAACCAATCGACGTCGTCCGCAGTGGCATAATCGGTCTTATAGCAGCCAACCTTGTCGAAAACTGTTCGCTTGACCATCATGGCCTCGGGCAGAACGCCCGCATGATCGGAGGCCAGAAAGCGATCACGAAAACCAGGCGGCAAGGGGCCACTGTTGTCAATGAAAAACCGCAGTTTTGGGACGGAAATCTCCAGCCCAGGCTGCATACGGAAATGCTCGGCCTGTCTCTGCAACTTGTAAGACGGCCATAGATCATCGGCAGCCATGAAGGCGATCAAATCACCCTTCGCCCTTGCCAGACCCTCGTTTCTGGCAGCAGCCAACCCGGCCGGGCCAGACTGATGGATCATCTGCGCCCAGGGATGTGCGTGAATGATTGCTTCGGTTTCGTCTTGTGAGTCTGCGTAAATGATGATCAGTTCGTAGTCAGGATAATCTTGAGCGGCAATTGAACTCAGCGATTCCGCAAGATGGCGCGCAGCATTTTTGACTGGCAGGAGTATCGAGATCACCAGTCGGCCTGCTTATTGATCCACGGTTTCCAGCACCGGCAGATTCGGCCAACCCGTTTCATCCACGTCGTGAATCGGATCCAACAACAGCAACTCCTGCATATCGGTATAGCGGTTCAAAACCGGCGGCGTGAACGCGCGTCGAATCGAGCCATTCTGTGCAGGCAGCGCGTCCCCTGTCGGAGCAAGATCGGTGGTCGCCAACAACTCGTTTTCGAGAAGTTCTTCGACAAATTTCGCCACGGTAATCAGCACATCCACACCATCGCAATCATAGGCGGATTCTATCGATGCGACGATTCGTTCAATGCCTGCACCACCGGCAAGCGCCGTCCAAATAGATGCGCCGACATCTTCCAGGCTGTAATAATTGCCAGATTCGAAATCAACGATAACGACCTCGTTGTCGATCGCTTCATGCACGATCTGCGGCGTGTTGATCCGATAATATTGGGGGCCAGATTCCACCATTTGCACTCCTTGTACTGCGGTTCTTGTGCTGAGTTTTGGTCAAAATACAATCAGCAGATGATAACGGAAACGACATCGCTGACCAAATCCCAGCGAAGCGACATTCCGTAAAAATTCTCAATTGGAGCCTCAATCGGCCTTTCGGTTCCTGTCCACCGATTTTTTCATCGCGTACATGAAGTAAGTCATCGACCTGTTCATGCCCTGCGTCAGGTTGTTTTGGTGAAGACGATACTCGAGAGCGATCTCCTCGCTTTGCAAAGATGGAATACTCGCTTGCCTGGCCCGAAAATACCAGTCTGTGTCCTCACCGCCCGGCATCGACTCATCGAAAAGGCCGACCTGGACAAAAACCGACTTGCGAAACAGTACCGCTCCCAGCAAGAACATCTCTCGCGGCGCGCCAACGGGGCTGAATTGGGATCGCCCGTCTGCTTCGCCGGTCCAATGGCACACCTGCACCATGCCAGTCACATAGGCCAATGAAGGATCGGATTGCAGAAGCCGCATTTGTCGCTCCAGCTTTCTTTCAGGCCATAGATCGTCCACATCCAGAAACGCGATAAAATCGGCTCGCGCCAGATTGATGCCGCTGTTGCGGGCGCTGCCCGGCCCCTGATTCGGCTGGTAGCGATAGCGAATGTCGTCGCCCAGGCGTGATGCAACCGCCGCAGTCTCGTCGGTGGAGCCGTCGTCGATGATGATGATCTCGATCGGACGGTAAGTCTGGGCACGGATGGAGGCGACAGCGCCAGGGAGAAAATCAGCGCCATTATAGACAGGCACAATCACGCTGATCAGTGGATTCACGATAGCCATTAGTGAAGGGGCTGAGATTCGAGCAGGATGATGGCGGCGCTCTGCGGGGCCAGTTCGGGCAGAGGGCGATAGCTGTTAAACCCGCCCGCATCATTCAATGCCGGCGCGGTCACCTCGCCTTCGCCGAAAAGCGGTTGCGGATCACTCGCATTCGTCAAGGGGCCGTTTGCCAGTGACAGCGCATAATCGCTCACGGCCTCGTCGCCGAGATTGAGCAGCGCCAGCACCGTCTCGCCCTCGACGTGGCGTAAATAGGCATACACGGATGTCGGCTCGCTTTTAACCGGGATAAGTTCGCCGACGCGTAAGGATGGGTGCGTCTGGCGTAATCTGATCATCTGGCGATAATGGCTGAGCAACGAATCCGGATCCTCCGTCTCGGCCTGCACGTTCGTCAGGGCGACGCCATCGGCCAGGGACTCCCACGGCGTCCCCGATGTAAACCCGGCGGTCGAGCTGTTCTCCCACTGCATCGGCGTGCGGATGCGCTCGTCCGGCTTCTCGCCCAGCATGCCGATTTCCTCGCCATAGTAGATAAACGGCACGCCGGGGTTGGTCAGCAGCATTGTCGCCGCCAACTTCGCCGCCGCCACATCGCCGCCCAACTGCGTCATCACCCGATTCTGGTCATGATTGGTGAGGAAAGCTGCGTACTGGTTGGGCGGATAAAAGCTGTTGGCGATACCCTGTCTGATGGCCGCCGGGCCGCGCTGTCCCTGATTGGCGCTGTCGATCATCGCCTGGGCTAAGTCGAACTCAAAGACGATGTCAACTTCGTCACCCACGTAATCGACCGCCTCGTCGGTTTGCGTCCAGGCTTCGCCCACCGCCAAAGCATGGGGAGACGCCGATTTATAGGCGTCGTGAAAGCCCTGCAGCCAGGCGTGAGTGGCGTCTGTGTTCTCTTGCTTCCGTCCTTCTTCGACCAGATGCTTGATCGCATCGAGCCGGAAACCATCGACGCCCATATCCTGCAACCAGAAACGCGCGATGTCGTATATTTCGGCTGTAGCGTCCGGGTTTTCCAGGTTCAAGTCGGGCATCCCTTCCCAAAAGACGCCATAATAGTACTCGTCGCCATCCTGATGCCAGACGGTTTCGCCCCAGGGGCCGCAGCAAAACGCCGGTTCAGATTCCCAGATATACCAATCTCGATACTCCGGGTCATCGGCGGCGGATGCGGCGAACCAGGGATGCTCAACCGAGGTGTGGTTCATCACGAGATCGACGATGACGACGATGCCGCGTTTGTGCGCCTCTTCCATCAGTTCCTGAAAATCCTGGTTGGAGCCGTAATCCGATTCGATCGTGCGATAATCGACGACATCATAGCCGTGATAGCTTGGGGATTCCGCCACCGGCATTAGCCAGATGCCGGTGATTCCCAGGTCGTCGGTTGTTCCCGGATCGCCGTCGTTGAGGTAATCCAGCCTGCTGATCAAACCCTGGATGTCGCCGATGCCGTCGCCATCGCTATCCTGAAAACTACGCACGAAGACCTCGTAAAACACCCGATCGTTCCACCACGGGAAACCGGCGGTTCCGGCGCCATCGCCCTGTGAAGGCAACGGCAATGGCGTCGGTGCAGGCGTAGCGGTGGGGGCTAGGGTAGCGGTCGGGATCGGCGTCGGCGAGCTAGTTGGCAGGGGCGTTGGCGTGGGAGGAGGCGCGGGATCGCCGCCGCTACGGCAAGCGACCAGCAAGAGCAAAAATAAGACTGGCGTCAATCGTTTCAAAAGCTTCATATGTGATGTTCGGCTGCGAGAAAATCTGACAATTGGGGTAGACTCGGTGAAACATCTTTGGTGACTGTGCCTTGCGCAAGTGACAGTCACCTGAACCTGAAGGAATTATAGCCAGATTCTCCCATTTTGAGCCACCCGCCATTTTGGCTCACGCAATTCCATCCTCTAGAATTCGTGGTTATCATCCCCAGATTATCCCATACTCACGTTCCATGAAGGTTGCGAAATGACTTTTCACGGCATCTTCCCCGCCTGCGTCACACCTTTTATCGATGGCAAAGCCTCTCCCGACGCCATGCAGGCTAATATCAGCCGCTGGCTGGGAACGGGCGTCCACGGCGTTCTCATCTTCGGCTCTACGGGCGAATTCATGTATCTGGAGGATGACGAGCGACGAACGCTATTGCGCGCAGCCAGAGAGGCGACGCCAGCGCACGTACAATTTCTGGCCGGCTGCGGTGCAGAGACTACTGGCCGGACGATCCGCTATCTGCACGAATCCGCCGAAGATGGCGCACAGGCGGGGCTAGTCGTGACGCCGGTTTACTATACGCGCGGGAAAACGGATGCCCAGCGTCGCTATTTCGAGGATGTGGCCGACGCCAGCCCGATTCCCGTGCTCATCTATAACGTGCCATTATTCACGGACTACGAACTGCCGGTGGAAGTCATCGCCGACCTGTCCCGTCACCCAAACATCATCGGCATCAAGGACTCCTCCGGAAATGCCGCGCGCGTGGCGGCGGAGGTCAGGCTTGCCGCCAACAATTTCGATGTCTTTTCCGGCAATCCCAATCTGGCATTCCCCTCGCTTTCCGTCGGCGCAATCGGCGGCATTTATGCCTTTGGCAACATTATCCCGGAGATTTTCGTGGCGATGTACGATGCTGTTCAGGCGGCGGACTTGAAGCGGGCGGCAGCCCTGCAATCGGTGGTTGCTGCGCTCTTTGCCGAGATTGGAGCGATGGGCATCCCCGCCATCAAAACAATTCTCAAACATCGGGGATTCACCCCTGGCATCCCCCGACCGCCGTTGCAACCTCTAGCCCCCGAAGTCGAGGCTCGCGTCATTTCCGCCTTCGAAAAGGTTACGGCGGAAGCTATCCCGTATCTTGTGGGCGACTAGTTACGTCAGTATCTTTAGGCAGGTATGCAGCAGACTGCATGAAGTAGCCTGAGTCATTAGGATGACAAAATAGAACGTCAAGCGTATACTTAAGAGGTCAACAACGTCGCTTGATTGAACCGTGTATTGGACTTCCGCAAACTCAGTCAGATTGAAGTTCCAAGAGGCACGCCTGCAAGTTTATTGATACTGCTCGGAGGTCGCCATGCAAACTCGACGCCAACTCGTAGGCATTTTGCTGACAGTGGCTATGCTTCTGTTTGCAGTTGCGGCCTGTGCACCTGAGACGGAGGATCCGATAGCGGGTCTTGGCCTCGTCACACAGATTCAACCGCAGGATGATATCGTTCGGGGTCTGGCTACGGTGGAATCGCTTGATCTGGCGCTTGCCGGCACATTCCCGGTGCAGGTGAACGCAATTGTGCGCGGGATTCTGCCCGACAGTTGTACGCAAATCGGCCAGGTCAGTTCGGTTTTGGAGGGCAGCACTTTAGCAATCACCCTGCGGACAGAACGCCCTGCCGACGCCATTTGCGCCAACACAACGCAACCTTTCGAGAAAACGCTGGCACTGGCTGTGGAGGGCTTGCCAGCAGGGGTATACACGGTGACGGCCAATGGGACGAGCGCACGGTTCGAGTTGAGTGTGGACAATCGTGTCGAAGGGTTGGAGCCGGAGGCTGGGACAACTTCCACTCCCGCCCCCGATGCCACGCCTGCCCTGGCCCCCACCGCTGAGTCTTCGGAAAACCAGACGTCTGAAGCCACAGCCGAACCAGACAAGCGCAAGTGCAAAGACGAGATGGCGTTCGTCCGAGACATGACGGTCAAAGATGACACACGCATGGAGCCGGGTCAGGAATTCGTCAAAACCTGGCGGTTGCGGAATATCGGCACCTGTACCTGGACGCAAGCGTACGCCCTGGTTTTCGCCAATGGCGATCAGATGAGCGGGCCCGATATCGTTCCGTTTCCAAAAGAAGTCGAGCCTGGCAAAACTATCGACATCTCGGCCACCCTGATTGCGCCAGCCACCCGTGGCAACTATCAAGGCAACTGGAAACTGAAGTCGCTGGACGGCACAACTTTCGGCGTCGGGAATAACAACAACAAACCCTTCTGGGTGCGCATTCAGGTGACCGCCTCAGCCACGCCGACGCCCGACGAAACCGGCTCGAACATCAGAGGCCGCGTGTGGCACGATCTGTGCAAGCAGCCGGCTGTGGGTGCAGCGCCGCTTGAGACGCCGCCAAGCGGGTGTACCGCCAGGGCTAATGGCAGTTTCGTGGGCAATGGCATTTATGAAGAGGAGGAGCCTCGTATCGCCGGATACGAAGTGGATCTGGGGGCCGGAGCCTGCCCATCGACAGGGCTCGCATTGGCTGTGGCTGACATCAATGGCGCTTACGCCTTTGCTAACCTCGACGCCGGTACATACTGCGTCAGCATCGACCCGCTCTCTGATTTCAACCTGCCCATCTTCATCCCCGGCGAATGGACGTATCCCGAAAATGCCACGGGCTCGCGCACGATTCGTCTCGATGGCATCGCCGATGTCGAAAATGTCGATTTTGGTTGGGATTACCAATTCGCACCCTGACCGCACCAAAGTAAAAACAGGGAATCCGGATAGTCTCCCTCTGGAGTGTTGGTATCTATTTCCGATTAGAAAATCAGCCACAAATTTCACCAATTGGCACGACTTGAAGTCTTTTATTCGTGTGAATTCGTGCCATTCGTGGCAAAAACGAATAACAACACTGTACAGGGAGACTACCGGAATCCGCAGATAACGCAAATTCAGAGTATCTCTGGTTTCGCTTAACTCAACCCATAGACGGGGATCGCTGCGCCATGGATGGCGCGCGCAGCATCCGAAGCCAGGAACAAGAATACGTCGGCGATAGCTTCCGGCAGAACCCAGGCGTTGTGATCCGCCTCTGGCATGGCGTTCCGATTCTGCGGCGTGTCGATGGTTCCGGGCAGAACGCAGTTTACATTGATCCCATACTGTTTCACTTCCTCGGACATGCTCTCGACCAGGCGCAAAGCGGCTGCCTTCGAAGCGGTGTAGGCGGCAGCTTTGGCGGAGCCATGAAGGGCGGCGCGGGCGAGAACGTGGATCACCTTACCGGAGCCGTGCTCGATCATGCCGGGGAGGATCGCCCGGCTGGTCAGGAAGATGGAACGGGCATTCAGGTTGACCATTGAATCCCATGTCGAGTCCGGCGTTTCGGTTAAGGGCGTCCCGGCGCGATAACCGCCAATCGTATTGGCGAAAATATCGACTCGATCATACTTCTCCTGAATCTGAGCCATCGCCACTGCCACAGAATCGGAATTGGTCACATCGCAATGCTGGCAAAACAAGTGCCGCGAGTCGGCAGCCAGATCAGGATACAGCGCGGGCAAACGATCGGCGGAATAATCTACCAGCGCCAGGGTTGCTCCGGCGGCCCGGAACGCCCGCGTGACCGCCTGGCCGAGATTTCCGGTGGCGCCGCCCACGACGACGATTTTGTCGGTGAAGTCGAAAGACATGTTTTTCTCCATTGCATTCTGAGATAGTCTCCCTCTGGAGTGTTGGTATCTATTTCCGATTAGAAAATCAGCCACAAATTTCACCAATTGGCACGAATTGAAGTCTTTTATTCGTGTGAATTCGTGCCATTCGTGGCAAAAACGAATAA
>JAGFJG010000006.1 GCA_024102915.1 Caldilineales bacterium | reverse complement strand
ATTCGTGGGGCATTGGGAAACCTGCGTCGTGGACGATGGCTTGCTTGTCCACCCATGAACACCTCCTTTGTTGCAAGGGAGGTGTCAGCTTACTTTATCTATCATATAATGACAAGACAGCCAGGGGCCCGAACCACTACATATTGTGGCTCCAGCGCCCAGGAGGTTGGAGCCATGTTTAGTGACCGCTTTACTCACCTTAAAAGTTCTGCGCAAAGGACGTCCCTGGAACGGGCATTTGAGACCCTGATCCTCGATGCCAAAGCCCGACGACTCAAGCCCACCACGCTTGACTACTTCTATTGGCAACTGGGGCCATTCCTGCAGTTTTTGGAAGAACAGGGGATTATGACGCCGCAGGCGATTGAGCCGCGTCATATCCGGGCCTACATCGTGTCGCTGCAGGAGCGGGGACTGAAGGATACGAGCCAACACGCAGCCGCGCGCGCGATCCGTGCTTTCTGCAATTTCCTGGAGCGGGAAGAAATCGTAGAACTGAGCCCCATGCGCAAGGTACCGATGCCGCGCCTGGACAAACGTATCCTGCCTGCCTTCAGCCAGGAAGATGTGAAACAATTGCTGGCGGCCTGCCAGAACGTGCGCGATATCGCAATCATCTACTTCCTGGTGGACACGGGCTGCCGGGCCACTGAGTTTATATCACTCAGGGTGGGGGATGTAGATATCCATAGTGGGGCCGTACGGGTGCGTTTGGGAAAGGGCGGCAAAGATCGGGTGACTTTCCTGGGGGCGACGGCGCGCAAAGCCCTGCTCAAGTACATGATGCAGCGCGGCTCCATGAGCGATGATGATCCGTTGTGGATCAGCTTCACATCAGGCAAAGGCCTTACGGTCGCGGGCTTGGCAATGCTCTGCAAACGGCTCAGTGCGCGTTCTGGCGTTCAGCACTGCAGCGCGCACACCTTCCGGCGCACTTGCGCTTTATGGAGCCTGCGGGCGGGCATGAATATCTATGTGCTCCAGCAGATCATGGGCCATGCCGATCTAACCACCCTTCGTCGCTATTTGGCGCTGGTTGAGGATGACCTGCAAGAGGCGCACCAACGACATGGGGCTGTGGACAACATGCTGTAGTCGGAGGCATCGCAAGTTCAACGACGCTGTGCTTATGACAAAGTGGTACTTTTCGATCATTTGTCTGGTAGTTTTTGGTCATGACGACAGACAGCTGATGGTCTAGACTGGAGGTCGAGAAGACAGGTCAGCAGGGTAGCAACCTGGACGCATCTTGTCTTCATTGCCTCATCATCCCCGGCAGAATTGTTCAACATAGCCCCCTTTCATTGATGCGCCTGCCTGAGAATCTACCAAGAAATTCATGAACGATCACTTCGAACCATCCAGTGCCAACAGAATGAATACGCAACATTTCCAGATCGACCTGGCCCGTGAACGAGCACCCCTTGTGCCCGACCTCAGCGGTCGTTGGCGGGGGCAACAAACGCGGGCAGCGCAGTCGATGCCGCTGCATATCTCACAGGCAATGGCAACGTTCTTACTCGATGCACAGGCTCGCCGACTCACAGCCAGCACACTTAGCTTCTATCGCTACCAACTGCAACCGTTCATCGCTTTCCTGGCCGAGCACGATGTGGTATGGCCCGAGCACATCACGCCCCACCACATACGTGCTTACCTGGTTGTTCTGCAACGACGGGGGTTGAAGGACAATTCGGTTCATGCCGCCGCTCGCGCCATCCGACGGTTCTGCCGATTCCTGGTGGTCGAAGGTTTGATCCCGATCAATCCCATGCAAAATGTCGAGATGCCTCGTCGAGCCAAGCATATTCTGCCGGCATTGGATGCGAGTGACGTGGAAAAACTGCTCCAAGCCTGCACCCATGCCCGCGATGGCGCCATTGTCCTCTTCCTGCTCGATACCGGGTGTCGGGCTTCGGAGCTCACCAACTTGAATGTGGGTGATGTGAATATAGACGCCGATTCAGTGTTGATCAGGGAGGGCAAGGGACGTAAAGACCGCGAGGTATTCATCGGACGGGCTACGGCCCGGCAGCTTGTACGCTACTACCGTGAGCGAGACCAACTCGTGGCTGATGATCCACTATGGTTGAGCCTGACCACGGGTGAAAGACTGACAAATTCCGGTCTGCAACTGATGTTGCGCCGTCTGGGTTCACGTGCTGGCGTCCCTCACTGCCATCCTCATACATTTCGCCGTACCTGTGCCCTATGGAGCTTACGTGCGGGTATGGACATCTACCGTCTGCAGAAACTTATGGGCCATTCTGATCTGACGATGCTACAGCGCTATCTGGCACTGGCCAGCGAGGATCTTAAAGAGGCGCACAGGAAGCATGGCGCTGTAGACAGCACCTTGCCGCGTCTGAAGCGGCATTGATCGGGCGATCTGGATGGGCTCGCTATCAAGGTCTACAAAACTTCAGGCGCGGTGCCGTTCGATCATCCTGCGCCGCTACCTCGCCCTCGTCGAACAGGACCTGCAACAGGCCCACAACAAACACGGGGCCGTCGACTCCCTCTTCTGACAGCAGGAGCAAGCCAATCATGAATGAAGCACGCAAAACCCCTGTTCCCGTCACCCTGGAACTGTACAAGCTGAGCGAAGTGGCTGTCATGTTCGGCGTCAGCCAGCGCACCGTTGCCACCTGGATCCGCAGCGGAGAGTTGCGCGCCCTGCGCCTGGGCCGACGCGGACGCCTGCTGCGCTTGCGCCGTACCGACCTGGAAGCTTTTCTGGAATCCAACTGCATCTTTGCCACCGGTGCAGAGGATGGTGACGCCGACGACCCATTCTTCGGACTGCTCAGGTCTGAGATTGGATTCGATGAGACTGCTGATGACTTTGCTGACGATGGACGCCACCCTCCCCCTGCCCCCTAATCATGCCGACGCTGAAACCGCCCTCCTGGGCAGTCTCCTCATCGACCCCGACGCCATCGCTCGCACGGCCGCCAACCTGCGCTCCGGCGATTTCTACCAGCAGCGGCATGCCTGGGTGTACGAAGCCATCCTGGCTTTGTGGGAAAGCGGTGATGCCATCGACATCCTCACCCTGGGCGCGGAACTGGAACGGCGGGGACATCTGGACGCAGTGGGAGGTCCGCCCTATCTGGCCAGCCTGATCAACTGCGTGCCTAGCTCCGTGCACGCCCCCGCCTACGCCCGCCTCATCGCCGAGACCGCCCAGGCCCGCAACCTCATCGACCTGTTGCGGCACAGCGTCGCCCAACTCTTCGCCAACCAACCGCCGGCCGAAGTCATC
Source organism: Caldilineales bacterium (assembly GCA_024102915.1). GTDB lineage: Bacteria > Chloroflexota > Anaerolineae > J102 > J102 > JAGFJG01. The sequence goes on along the minus strand of JAGFJG010000006.1, from coordinate 5,115 downwards.
ACCGCTATCGAGACCAGGCTGCTGCAACTGCGCCACACGCACGGTCAGACCCACGCCCGCCACATCGCCGATATCAGCCAGGAGTTGGCGACCGAGGGAGACCTGTCCCATTTCAACAACGCCACTATCAGCAGCGGCTATGCTGGCCTCGACCGCATCCTCGGCGGCTTCCGTCCCGATGACCTGCTGCTGCTGGGTGCGCGTCCGGGCCTGGGCAAGACCGCCCTGCTGCTGAACTTCGCCCAACACATCGCCCTGACCGGCAAACGCGTCCTCATCTTCTCGCTGGAGATGTCGGGCGCATCGCTGTTGCACCGCTTACTCACCACTCATGTGGGACCGTGCCAGAGCGTAGGCATCGACGCCGCCATCGCCCAGACCGGCATCTGGGTGGACGACAGCCCCGGCCTGACCATCAGCGAACTGCGGGCCCGGGCGCGACAGGCAGCCATCAGCCATGACATCGACCTCATCCTCGTCGACTACGTACAACTCATCAGCGTCGGCCATGGCCACGGCAAACGCTATCAGGAGGTGGGTGAGGCAGCGCTGGGGCTCAAACACCTGGCCCGGGAATTGCACCTGCCCGTCATCGCCGCCGCCCAGATCTCGCGCGAGGTGGAGCGGCGACCCAATCCCACACCCACCCTGGCCGACCTGCGCGAGAGCGGCGATCTGGAACAGCATGCCGACGTCGTCATGTTCCTGCACCGCCGTCCCCAGGCTCAGGGCTGGGCGGTGACCGACCTGACCGTGGCCAAAAACCGCCACGGCCCGCCCGGCACGACCAGACTGCTATGGCAGCCGGAATGGGTGCGCTTCGTCAACATGGCGCCCGCCAGCGCCATCCCCGGAGAATCGGCGACATGAACTTCCCCGGATTCCGCCGTCCCCGCGCCAATTTCTACCGCCTGCCCAACGACTGGTTCGACATCTGGCGGCAGGCGCGCAGCCAGAGCGAACGCACTCGCATCCTGGGCGCGCTCAAAGTCAGCGAATATCTGATCAAGTGGACCTGGGGCTACCAGAATTACGATCAACCCCTACGCCTCTCCTGGCTCGACTTCCAGCGGGGACGGCAAGGCAGTTGCCGCCAGGGACGGCAAGGCAGTTGCCGCCAGGGTGGACGCCGCAATCGCCGCCGCCTGGATTTAGGCACCGGCCTGAGCAGCCGCAGCCTGCAGGAGGCGCTGTCCCTGGCTGTGGCACTGGGATTGATGGAGCGGCATGAAGAGGATGCAGGCCAGTTCACCTACCTGCCGCGCTTGCGCCCGGCTGCGGAGGATGAGAAGGGCTTCGACGCGCATCCCACCACCGGCAGCAGCCAGGGCTTCGCCCGCCCCACCGCCAACTTCTTCCTGGTCCCGGCCTCCTGGACTGACCTCACCGCGGACGTGCGCTCCGAGACCCTGATCCTGCTCATCACCTACTTCTTCCGCCACACCTGGGGCTGGCACGGCCACCAACATGAACCCTGCTGGCTGAGCGAAGAGGACATCGCCCACGGCCGTCGTTTTGCCGACCCGGCCCGCAAGGATGAGCGCTACGACGCGGGCATTTGCTACACAGGGCGGGCGGTGCGCAAGGCCCTGAAAGAAGGCGTCGAACGCGGCTGGCTGGTGTGGCGCTACCAGGGCAATGGTCGCATCTTCGCCCTGAGCCTTGAGGGCATGACCGTGGCCGAGGATGGCCAGATTGTCGAGACCGCAGATCCTACATCTGATGTTGCCGACTCGGAATCACCGACTTCCTCGGCACGAAGTACAGCAAGGACGGCACAAAGTAAAGCGGGTCCGGAACAAAGTGCGGCCATCATGACGGCGCCAAACCCGGATGCGCCGGAACGAAGTACAGTGGCGGCGGAACAAACCGCAGCGCTGCCGGCACGAAGTAAAGCGGCCGTGGCACAAAGTAAAGCGCCCCCTATAGATCAAGACAGACATAGATCTGATCAAACAGACAATCCACCCCAGAAAACAACAACAGACACTGTCTCAGCACTCGGGAACGGCATCTCTGACACCCCAGGCTATGCCCAAAACGATGTCCTGCCTCTGGCCTTGCAGGAGCAAGTGCGCGTTCTCGGCCTCAAGGGCCGGGGTCCCCAACGCGAACTGCTGCAAGCCTGGCGCGAAGATCCACTGCGAATCGGCGCCTGGCTGCAACACCTGGTCAGCATACGCAGCGGCGACCCGCAAGCGGCGGGCTTCCTGCTGCAGGTGGTCGTACGCCAGCGTGCCGCGGCGCCCAACGGCAGCAGCAAACCGATATCGGCAAGCTGCGCAGCCTGTCAGGGGGCCAGATATCTGCAAGTCCAGGTGCCAGCAGGCGATCCGCACCACGGGCTCACCATACCCTGTCCCAGCTGTAACCCAACTGCCGCATGCACCTGAAAGGCCTGCCAATCCCCAGTCTCTTTTTGGAGGCGAATCATGAGAACATCCGCCCAAACTCGAATCCTCTCGGCCGGCGTCATCACACTCCTGGCTCTATGCCTGCCGTTGAACGACAGCATCCTGGCCCGGCCTGGCGACGAACAGGGCGACTGGCGTCCTGCCCCAGCAACGGCGACGGCCACGCCAACCACACCGCCAACGATGTTGCCAAAATCGGCAACTCCAACGCAATCGCCAACAGCCACTCACCCCTCGCACACGCCCACTGCACCGGCGCCAACCGCCACCTCGCAGGCTCTACCGGCTCTCCCGGAACACATCGTCCTCGGCCCGGACACCGCCTGGCCGGTGCGCGCCACCCGCATCAGCGGTTGGGGCTATGAGTTGGTCGACGCCTCGGCCGCGTGGGATTGGGAATTGCAGCGGGATGTCTATGGACAAGTCATTGCCGAATTCTGGGGCGACCAGCTTTTCAGCCTGCATCCGCATGGTATCCGCCTCACCCTCATCGACCCGGTTTGGGATGGGCGTTGCCCCAGCCCGATGGCGCCGCTGGCTTTGGTGGCGGACTCGCCCTGCCTGACCGAAGGCTTTGGCGATGGGACTGGGGCCAGCATCTACGTGGGTTGCACCCTGCCCGAGCACCACTACCATGACCCGCAGGAATGCTACATCGCCATCGCTGCCGACGGCGAGCACCTCACCGACATCGTGGTAGCAGCAACCATCACTGCTCAGAACTCGCTCATGGCCGGCTATTGGGCGCGCACGCCCGATTTCGCCGCACCACCTTTCACGCCTTTGTTGGGCCAGGCGTATCGCGATGGGGATCAGTGGCGGTGGCAGGAGCCGTTTTTGCGGGTGATGAATGGACGATAGTTGACACTCCAAATTCCAGAGCCCCAAAAGGCATCGTGTCGATTGTGACGAGCTACCTCTGCCATCGAAACGGGTTAGCCTTACACATACTTCCAAGACAGGTGTATCCAGGCGAAGATTTCTCCGATGCCGTTTACTTAGTCCTGAAGCCACTCGCTCGTTCCGCCCGGATACACCCCTTCACCACCGCAGCCTTTAGGGAGGGGGGTAATCCGGGTTGAACGATCCCCTCTATATCCACCCTACCCTACCCCTCGCGAACATACTTCGCCACCCCCTGCGCCAGGTGCATGTTCCCATCTGGTGACCAGAGCATATCCGGCTTCTGCGCCAGCGTCAGCAAATCGGCGGCCAGTACGCGCGCAGTCACCTGCCGGGCCGATTGCAGGCGCTGCTGACACTGGCGGGGATTGGCGGCGCACAAGGCAACGAAACCCTGCGCCGCTGCCATCAACTCCCACTTGACCTGCAACCGTTCCTGCAGGGCCTTCCCGCCCCGGGCCGGCGCTTCCACTTCCACGTACAGCGACTCACCGCTGGTAACATGGACGAGCCTCAAATCGGGAGCGAAGGCGCCAACCACGGCAGGACAAACCTCAGTCATGTAGCCGCGCTGGCGGAAGTAATGGGCGGCTTCTCTACCGGACATTTTCATGGAGGATGAGATAGAGCGGCAGGTCAAAGCGCACAGGTAAAGCCAAGTCGCATTTGAGAAGATGTTTGAACCAGTCACGGCCGAGGCGAAAAATGCTTTTGTCGCGACGATGCGTGCGGTCGATGAGACCCTGTTGCCCAGTAGCCATGACCAAAAGACCGAGGTACATCATCCAGATGAAGGCAAGACAAGCGGCGAGCAACAGACGGCTGATCCGGTTGGGGTCAGAAAGATGGCTTTTATGGATGTGGAAACCACGGGATTTCTGGTCTGAGAAAAGCGTTTCCAGGCGGTAGCGCAGTTTGTAGTAGGCGCTGGCTTGTGCGGCATCGCACAGATTGGACAGGAGGTAGATAGGCTCGTCATAACCCAGCTCCCAATAAACCATGGCCATGAGCGGACCGTAAGCCGCACCCTTTGTGAAGAACGCTTCTTCCAGCACGAGACACTTGTCAGGTGCAATCGGTAAATCGCTGAGCGGAAACACGTAATCACCGAACTGAACGACGCTGCTCTTGGCCGTGCGCACGACGAAATGCCAGGTTGTGTGAGCTTCAAGCCATTGCAGCATTGTCACAGTATCGTACTCGCCATCACCCAGCAGAATCACTTCTGCCTCGGCTGGTATCAAGGGCTCAAGTAGCCTCAGTACTTCGATGTGTCTCTCTGCCGTCGTATGACCTTTCTGTCCGGAATAGACGATCCAAGCCAGAGGCAGGGCTCGCTGTTTGTAGACTACGCCGACTATCAAGGCCATACAACCTCGACCCACCTGGCTGCCATCCATCGCCAGCACCAACCTCTGGCTTCCAAGTGCGGCTATCAGGGCGGCGGCAAATGGCATGTAGTATGTCGGCACATCAATCCGCTCATTCTGGACAAAGCGATGCATCCGTTTCTCGATACTGGCGGCTTTGGCCCAAACAGGCACTTCCCCGCTCATCATGCTCAATTGCGCCTTATGGCTCATCACGATGCCGGTGATCATCATCGCCAATGTGGTGACATGTCCTTGCTTGTAGGGCTTCATCAAGTCTTTGAGTGTTCGTAATACCTGCGTAACAGTTCACCTTGTCTGATCTAGGCTGGTGTAACCTCAGCAAATGGGGTTTCCGGGCCCAGATGAGAAAGGAGTGTATCAAAGACATCATCACCCCGCTTGCGAGCCGTATCCACGACAGAAGC
>JAGFJG010000005.1 GCA_024102915.1 Caldilineales bacterium | reverse complement strand
CCATCCTCCTCAGCGGCAATACCGCCAGCGGCAATTCGCGCAACGGCTTCGTCCTCCAGGGCAGCATCGGCGGCGATGTCACCTGGGACGGCGATGATTTCTTCCCCTTCGTGGTCTGGGAAGACCTTTACATCAATGGCAACGCCAAGCTCACCCTCACGCCGGGCACAGTCGTCAAGTTCAACGATTTCTGGGACGACATCCAGGTCAACGGTACGCTCGTCGCCGAGGGTTCAGCATCCCAGCCCGTGTACTTCACCACCCTGTCCGATGATGGGCCTGGCGGCGATACCAATAACGACGGCGACAAGACCTCGCCCGCACCTGATGCCTGGTCGTCACTGCGCTTTAATGCCGGCAGCGAAGGCGTTTTGAAAAATGCAGTCGTCCGCTACGGCGGCGGCCAGTACAGCGAGAACGTCTACATCGCCACCGACGATGTTGCTATCTCCGGCAGCACCATCGCCTATTCCAGCGATCGGGGGTTGACGATAGCCGGGTCAGCGCCCACCATAGCCGGTAATGCTATCCGCGATAACGGCGTCGGCGTTTACGCCGCCTCGAACGCCCAACCCATCCTGAGCGATAATCGCATTACAGGCAACACGTCGTATGGCGTCTTCAATGCCGGTACAGCTATTGTTAACGCCGAGGATAACTGGTGGGGTAGTGTCAAGGGACCGTTCGACCCAGACGACGATACCGGCTCTGGCGGCTGGCACAACCCCGACGGCGAAGGGGATCGAGTCAGCAACAGGGTGGATTATGAACCCTGGCTGGCTTTCACCGGTCTGTTGCACGGCATGCGCATCGCCACGGGCGACAACCCGGCTCAAGTCATTAATTACGAGTATGACGAGTTGAACCGCACGGACCGACTCACGGCGTCGGGGCCGGTGGAGACTGTCTATGTGTACGATTACGATGCTGGCAACCGGCTGATTTCGGTCGGCCCAGAGACGGGCAGCAGCGGCGTGGTCGCCACCCTGACCCACAATGCCAACGGCCAGCCCACCCGTATCACCAGCCGCAACCCCGGCGGCAATGTCACCTTTAGCGATCTGCGCTACACCTATGACAACGTGGGCAACGTGCTCACCATGCAGGATGGAGCAGGAACGACCAACTATGGTTACGATGACAACTATCGCTTGACCTCGGCCAACGGGCCGGGCCTAAGCGAGACCTACGCCTGGGATGCCGCCGGTAATCGCACCGGCAAAAGCGGCGTCACCTTCACCTACGATGCCGCCGGGCAGCTTACTTCCTCCAGCGATGGCGTCACCTATACCTATGACGGCAGCGGCAACCGCGTCACCCGTACGCAGTCGGGCCAGGTCACGACGTATAACTGGGACGCACGAGGGCGTCTCACCCGCATCGACTATCCTGACGGCTCTCATAGCGCTTACACCTATGATGCCCAGGATCGCCGCATCAGCAAACGCGACCGCAGCGGCAATACCATCTACTTCGTCTACGATGGCATGGACCTGGTACAGGAGGTCGGGGCCAACGGCGTTGTCCTCGCCAATTACGTCTATGACGGTCTTGACAATCCCATCGCCATGCAGCGCGGTAACGCCACATACTACTATGTGCGTGACCGCCTGGGCAGTATCATTGGCCTGAGCAATGGCGCCAGCAATCTGGTCGCCAGCTATCGCTACGATCCCTGGGGCAACGTCATCTCGACCGGCGGCAGCAATCCCGCCTTACAGAACCCATTCCGTTTCGCCGGTCGAGAGTACGACGCCGAAAGCGGATTGTATTTCTATCGCAGCCGCTACTACGACCCGGCCACAGCCAGCTTCATCAGTCGCGACCGCATCCCAATATACGAGATTGAAAATGCGTACGTTTATGCAGCTGGAAATCCGGTGCGCCAGACCGATCCCATCGGCTTGGACGCTTCCGACCGGCGCTGGTGGCAGGGCGTTGGCGGTTTTGTGGTCGGTGTTGGCGCCGGGGCTGTCTTCATCTTCACCGCACCCGTATCCGGGCCAATCGCCCTTGCGGTGGGTGCGACCGTCGCGGGCGGGGTGGCGGGCGGAGCCGCCGCTGCCGCCAGCGAAGTGGCGCTCGCCAGCAACTGCGACCGGGACATCCTTGGCGCTTTTGTGGCGGGCGGGAAGGGCGGCCTGACCGGCGGCAGCCTGGCCTCGAACGTGCTCTATTTCTATGGCGCAGAGGTAACAGGTGGTATGCGTGCTGTTGCGCATGCTCTGCGTCCACCTGGACCCAATCTCGCTCAAACTCGCGCAAGTATTGAGTTGAGCATCAGCGCCGCCAAGCGAATGGCAACCGATTTTGGCGTCCGCGGCGATTGGGTCAAGTTTGAGTTCTACATGGCGCGAGTCGAAGCGCTGCAACGCGCACTGGGCAACTTGCCGCCGATGTTCTAATGCGCCGACGATTCGCGCTGCTGTTGGCACTTGTCGCGCTGGTCGTCGCTTGCGCTGGCGGCGGGCTGGTCTCGCAGCCGGTCGTGATCAGCGGCCAGGTGCGGGATGCCGATGGCCCTGTGGCCGGGGCGACGGTGCGGCAACGCGCTACCGCCAGTGCCACGACCAGCGACGGCAATGGTCATTTTGAACTGGCGCTCGACGGCATCCCATTGCACAAAACAGTAACGGCCTGGGCGGACGGTTATTACATCGCCGCCGCCGATGTGTCGATTTTCCGCCGTGAAGTCGAGCTGGAACTGCGCCCGCACACCGACGTCGATCACCCCGGCATGGACTGGTTGCCCTCCGACGCCGACCCGAATGTGGAGCTGGCCTGCGCCAATTGTCATCAGGATTTGCACGCCGACTGGCGCGCCGATGCCCATTCGCAAGCGGCGAACAATCCATTGGTGCAGGCGATGTACACCGGCGATGCCGCGGACGGTCGCAAGGCGGTGGGGCCAGGATTTCGCCTGGATGAGCCGGATGAGCCGGGCAACTGCGCTTTCTGCCACGCGCCTGCCGCGGCCAGCCTGGATCAGCTTGAGGGCGAGGCGGCCAACGGCGTTTTCTGCCAGTTCTGCCACAGCGTCGCCCACGCCGAACGCCCTTATGCCGAGACCACCGCCGGGGTGAAAGCTATCTCGCTGCTGCGACCGCCGCCGGGCGAGCACCTCTTCATCGGCCCCTACGACGACGTGCCCGGCCGGGACACGTTCAGCGCCCTGCAACAGAGCAGCCAGTTCTGCGCCGCTTGCCATAGCGGCAGTTGGTGGGATGTGCCCACTTACACCTCGTTCGACGAGTGGCAGGCCAGCGCCTACGCCGCCGAGGGCGTGGAGTGTCAGGATTGCCACATGGCTTCGACCAGCGGCGCTGGCGACCCCGCCGTCAGTCTGGTTTCGGCCTGCGCGCCGGACGAACCCAGTCCCGTTTGGGGCGAAACGCTGTGCAAAATCCAGGCCTGTATCGACTGCCACATCACCGGCGAGGTCGAATCACGCGACCCCACGACCCATCCGGCCCTGATCCCGGCCCGCGATCCGGCTACCGTCTCCAACCATTTCATGCGCGGCTCGCGCGACCCGGATTTCCTGCGCCAGGCCATCAACCTGAAACTCGACGCTTATCAAAGCGATGAGGGCGTGCTGGCCGAAGTCTCGGTCGCCAACGTGGGCGCGGGCCACCACATGCCCACCGATGGCTGGATGCGCAACATGGTGCTGCTCGTCTCTGCCACTGACGCAGCCGGGCAGCCGCTGGCCTATCGGGGATGGGAGGTTGTGCCCGCCTGGGGCGGTGAGGGAGCTGTCGAACAGGGGAACTATGCCGGGCAGCCGGGCAGGGTCTATGCCAGGGTGTTGGAAGACTGGGAGGGCGAGAGTCCGGCCCCGCCCTGGCGCAATGGCGTGGCCGTGATCAGCGATACGCGCATCCCTGCCCAGTCCGCCGATGACTCGACCTGGCTCTTCGCCCCGCCCGCCGACGGCAATCCTGCGCAAGTGACAGCGCGACTGATTTACCGCCGCGCCTTCAAACCCTGGACTGATGTGAAAGGCTGGGAACTCGATGACATCGTCCTGGCCGAGACCACGCTCAACGCCATCCCCGCCGACTTCGCTCTGCCCGACCTGACACCTCCCATCGAGGATGTTTTCTCGCCCTCAGCGGCGACTACCTCAACCGGCCAGCGCATCCCGGATGATCATTTCACCCGCGCCCAGACCTGCGGCGAATGTCATCAGCCCGAGATGGAAAGCTGGATGGCGTCGGGGCATAGCGCTTCAGCCAGCGGGCCGCTGTATCAGGCCTGGTTCAAGGTAGCGAACGAAAACACAAACGGCGAAGTCGGGGCGTTTTGCGCCGGATGCCACGCGCCTATCGGTCTGGTCAGCGGCCAGATCCGCTCGCGCTGGGGCTGGGTGGGCCAGGAAAATTCGCTGCTGAGTGAGACGGCTCTGGAGGGCGTGAGTTGCGATGTCTGCCATGCGGTGGCAGTGACGACGGCAGTGGGGGATGGGGGGATAATTTTGGACGGAGGTCAGAGGTCGGGGATCGGAGATCAGAGGTCAGGCCATGGGCGATGGACGATGGACGATGGGGAGGACGCGCATCGGACAACGGTCAGGGATGCAGCCGCGTCAGGTCTTTTGAGCAAGCCGGAGTTTTGTGCGGCCTGTCATCAGGCGGAGAATGCGGCGACCGGCCTGACGGTGATGTCCACTTACGATGAATGGTCGGCCAGCCCTTACAATTCGTATGATCCCGGCGTCCGCAAAACCTGCCAGGATTGCCATTTCGCCGACGGCAGGCACGGGCGGCTCACGCCGGATGATCTGGCCTCGGCTGCTGCGGTAGAAATCCTGCCGCCCGATGCGCCCCAACCGGGCGAGGCGATGACGATCGACGTGCGGGTGAGCAATGTGGGGGCGGGGCATAGCCTGCCCACCGGCGTCAGCGAATTGCGGCAGATGTGGCTCTCACTCGTTGTCACCGCCGCCGACGGGCGCGAGATTTTCCGTTCGGGCGATGTGGATGATTTCGGCGACCCCCTGCCCGGCAGCGTCACCTATGGCGTCGACTGGCTGGACGCCGAGGGCGAACCCACCAATCGCCAATGGGAGGCGGCGTCGGTCGCCCGCGAGCATCGCATCCCCGCCGCTGGTTCGACGCTCGAACGTTTTTCATTCCCCCTGCCGGATGATGTCACCGGCCCGTTGCATATCGCAGCCAGCTTGAACTACCGCAATTCAGCCGGTTATCTGTCCGCGTTGATGTCAGTCTATTTGCAGGATGAGATTCTCGCCAGCCCCACCATCGAGTTGGCAGGAGCTGAAACACAAGCGTCAATCGCCGCGCCGATCGATTAAGCGAAAATCGACCACCAGCGGCAGATGATCCCACTCACCGGTTTCCGAGTCGAGGATGACGTCTTCGGCCTGCAAGCCCAAAGCATCGAGCGCATCCGATGAGAGTAAAGTGGTGTCGAACACGAACGCGTTCTCGATGGCGAGGGCGCTATCGGTATAAATGATCCGATCCAACGGGCCGGGATTAAAAGGTCCGGAATCGTCACGCCAGGTGTAGGTTTCGTCGCCCAATCCATTGTGGCTGGGCAGGGCATCGGCCAGATCGGTGCCATCCCAATCCGGGATCACATCCGGGCCGTAGCGCTCCTCATCGACGACATCGCCCGTGAGCAGCGTGACCAGATGATAAGCGGGATCGGTGTCGTAGATGTTGAAGTCCCCCATGATCAGCATGGGCGTATCCGGCGGCAGATCGAGATTGTCACCCGATGTATTGGCATCGCCGATCTGACGCATGATCACATCGGCCTGGCGCTGGCGCAGGATGATGTCGTAATAGCCGCCGCTGGCCTTGAAATGGGCGCAGAGGACATACATATCCCGATCATATTGCTCGTCGGGCAAGTTGACCAACGCAGCCGCTTGCGCCAGTTCCAACGGAAAATTAGGCGTGACCAGTTCATAGCCCTCAGTCATGACATCGAAACGGGAGACGATGAAGGAATCCCGCCGGCCGATTGCCTGCCAGGTATCCTCGTCGCCGGTCTCGGCCAGCGCCTCTTGCAAAAGATCACTCACCTGTTGTGGCTTGCGGTTGGGATTGATCTCCTGCAAGCACACGACATCCGGATCAATCGTCTTGACGATCCGGCGGAATTCGTCCACGCGTTCGTATGAGCGCAGGGCATGATTGCCGCCCTGCTCGCGCGGGAAAATCGAGTCCCAGTTGATGTTGTAGCTGAGAACGCGTAGCGTATCAGGCGGTTTGTCCAGAAAAGCGAGTTCAGCGTCCGGCGTTGGGGTGAGGATCGGGATTTCGGTGGCGATTGGCGTCGGGGTCACTACCGCGACCGTTGGAGGGACCGGCGGCAAGTACGGCGCGAAATCGGCGGGATTACAGGCGATCAGCAGCCAGGCAAACGCCAGGAACAAGGGGATTCGGAACATCTGTGTGAGTAAGCGGGGTTAAGGAAAGCAATCTCCCGCAAGTCGGCGACCTGCGGGAGATTGCAGTGAATGTGTGAGTGGGGACTTACTGCATTTCGGCGATGATGCCTGCGGCAGTATCGTTCAGTTCGTCCAGGATGGCGATGACGCCGGCATCATCCTCGGCGTCGAGAATGGCGAAGAAGGCGTCGCGGATGGCTCCGCGCACCGCGCCATGCGCGGGCAAGTTCGGCTCCGCCTTGCCTTGCGGCAGCAGAGCGAGGGCTTCTGCCCACACCGGATCATCCTCGGCGCGAGTGCCAACATCCGTCGTCGATTGCGATGGGAAGTAACCGGTGTAACCGATCCACTCGGACTGCGTCTCAGGCGAAGTCAGGTAGCGCAGGAATAGCCAGCTTGCCAGGTCTTGTTCGGAATTGGTGCCGACAACACCAATCATCTGACCGAAGGCGTCAACATACTGATCGCCGTCGGGACCGGGATAGGCAATTGCGCTCCACACATCTTCGTTGCCCGCATCCTCCATCGCCGAGCGCTGGAACGGAATGCCTGCGCTGGAACTGGTGGCGAAGAGCGCCTGCCGTCCGGCGAATTCGGGATTCGGGAAGCTGGGCGTGAACAGCGTGCAGCCGCTGTCGTACAGATCCTTGAAGAACAGGGCTACATCAATCACGGCCTGATTGTTGAGATCATAGGCGGAGCCATCGGGCGTGATGTATTCGCCGCCAAACGCCCAAATCCAGGGAGAGACCATAGAGGCATCGGGGTAATAGACATAGCCGCCGGTTCCGTCATTATCGGGGTTATCGTCGGCATTGTTCGCTTCCGCGGCGGCGCAGGCCTGTTCCCTGAATTCTGCGGAGGTGGCGGGCGGCGAATCGAAGCCCAATTCCTCCGCCCAGGTGTTGTTGTAGAAAATCACCTGCTCGGATTGGTGCATGGGGATGCCGATCTGCGAGCCGTCGGCCAGGGTGCCTGAACTGTACGGCCCTGGATAAATGGCGTCCAACTCATCGGTGCTGAGGCCCACGTCGGGGTCACTGATGTAATCGTTGAGCGGAATGACCACGCCCAGCGAGTTCCACAGAGCCAGGCCATTGGGGAAGCCCATGGTCAGGTTGGGCAGTTCGCCGGTGGTGATCGCCCCGTTCACGGCCGTTTCCAGATCGCTCTGGCTGCCCTGTGCAATTGCTTCGACCGTGATGCCCCATTCGTTATTGGCGTTGAACTCGTCGACCACAGCGGTCATTCCATCCAGGTTAGCGCCCGAACTCATGGCATGCCAGAAAGTAATGCTCTGGCCGCTGGGGTCAACGCCCATCGCGCCAGTTGACTCCATTTCGGCGGGAGCCTCTTCGGTCGGCTCTGGTTCGACGGGCGCTTCAGTCGCGGCGGCGGCTTCGGTTGGTTCGGGTTCGGCCGGCGCCTCGGTAGCCGCCGGAGCCTGGGTTGGCGCCGCCGGTGCGGGGGTAGCTGCAACGCATCCGGCCAGGGCAAGGCTCATCACAATGATGAGCGCCATTCCAATCAAGAGATTTCGACTTCGCATGTTTCGTCCTCCGGGTGTGTGTTTCGGGCAAGCGATACTGATCTAAAGACACAATGAATTCAGCCTCTTTGTTCTTGACGATGGACGATGCTTAACGCTTAGCCAGTGTATACGCCGACGTCCGTCGTCAAGAGTCTATCGTCCCTTGTAAGACAAAAGCCGTGGTTTCATCGTGACTTCTGCTTTACAACGATGATCTTGTGAATAGCGCCTCCTTATCCGCGGATGCCGCTACGGGCAATGCTTTCGGTGAACTGTCGCTGGGTGAGAAAGTAAATGACAAGGATGGGAACGATGGTGATCACCGAGCCCGCCATGATCAGATGGATTTTGCTGCCTTCGTCCTGAACGAAGTTATAGAGACCGACCGAGATCGGCAGCCAGTCAGGAGAGTTGGTCACGAGGAGCGGCCAGGCCAGCGAATTCCAGGAAGTGATGAAGGAGAGGACGATGATCACCATGATGGGAGCAGAGGATAGCGGCAAGACCAATTCACGCAATATGCGCAGATGACCGGCGCCATCGATGCGGGCGGCGTCGAACAGCTCATCGGGGATCTGGGCGAAAAACTGCCGCAAGAGGAAAATCGAAAAAACGCTGCCCATGAATGGGATGGTGAGGGCAGGCCAGTTATCGATCCAGGCGATCGGGCCGATACGACCCAGCCAGGTGACGGTCAGAAGGTTGGGGATCATCGTCACCATGGCCGGGATCATCATCGAACTGAGCAACAAAACGAAGATGAGGTTGCGGCCAGGGAATTCGATGCGAGCGAACGCGTAAGCGGCCAGAATACACACGAACAACTCGCCAGCCAACGTGATGACGGTGATCAGAATGCTGTTCACCATGTAGCTGGAAAACTGGGCCTGGTTCCAGGCCTCGATGTAATTTTGCCAATGCCAGACAGACGGGATCAGCGTCGAGCCTTGCGCTTCGCCCAACGACATGAACGAGGCAAGCAGCATCCAGGCGAAGGGAGCCAGGCTGATGAAAGCGCCGATCAACAGCACCATATAGATGCCGATCTTGCCGAACGGGATGCGGCTAAGCGGATTTGATCGAATCTGGCTTTCGGCCCTGTGTGTGACTTCCTGCCGCGGCGTGCTCATCTCAGCCATAGAACACCCTCGACCCCTGCAAGCGACTGTTCACAAAAGTCAGGCAGAGGATGATGCCAAACAGCACGAAGGCCAGCGCCGAGGCATAACCATAGCGGGACTTTTGGAAGAATTCTTCGAAGATGACGACGCTAAGCGTGTCAGTAGTGCCCAACGCCTGGCCGATCCGCATCACCCAAATGGTGTTGAAGGCCTTGAATGTGCCCATGACTGCCAGCAACGAAAGGAAGTAAGTCGTTGGCGAAAGCAAGGGGAATGTGATGTGTCGGAAAACAGCCCAGCGGTTGGCGCCATCGATCTGCGCCGCCTCCGTCAATTCGGCGGGGATGTTGCCAAGCCCGGCCAGATAAATGACGACGTTATAGCCGACAAACATCCAGATCGAGAGGGTGATGATGACCATCAGGGCCATGCTGGGGCCAGTCATCCAGTCGGCGAGCGTGGCGTGCAAATGTAGGGGCAGCCATTGCGGCAGCAACACTTCGGGGAAATTCTCGATGCCCAATCCAGCAGCCAGAATGGCAAAGATGCCATCCGGCTCCCGCAGCCACAGTTGGGGTTTGACGCCAATCCAACTCAGAATCGTATTGATCGGGGCCGATTTTCGGTCGGAAAAGAGGAATCGGAACACGGTGGCGGTGGCAATCACCGGCGTGACATAGGGCAGAAAGTACATGATGCGAAACGCTTCCGACCCGCGCAGTTTCTGAAAGAGCAGGACGGCCAGGAACAGCGCAATGGTAAGCTGAATCGGCACGGTGCCAAGCGAGAAGAACACCGTCACTTTCAGGCCATTCCACAGGCCTTCATCCCCTGAGGCCACGATCGTTGGGATCTCGACGATGAGTAGAACGCCGCCGACCATGAGGGCAATGCTGCCCAACAACCTGAGGATGAACGATCGATTGCTGGTCTGTCCCTCGGCGCTGCGCCAGAGCAACCACGCCGCACCCAGCAGGATTACGCCCGACACGACTGCAACCATCTGCGGCCAGATGCCGGGGTCTTCGCCCGTTTCGACGGCGCTGGCATAGGCGCTCTGCACGCCCTGAAACAGGACGTACAGCAGGCCCAGGCCGATGACGAGCGACAGCCAGAGGATGGCGAATCGAGCCTGATAGCCGGGGTTACGCGATGAAGGCTGGATGATGGCCGCCACAATGCCGACGAGTATGGCGGCGATCAGGATGAAGACGAATGTGCGCCACAAAGGGATGATGCTTTCGGCCGCAAACGCTTCTCCCAAAAGCCGTATGAAAAGCTCTCTGGTTCGCTCCTGTCCCCGCATTTTGGTTGCGATGTCGAGGAATTCGGGCATGAAGAAGAAAGCCCATCGGAAAAACGAAACCGTGGCTGCCGCGAACAGCAACCCCGGGATCGCCTGCAACCATGCCCCTTTGGGCTCCGCTTGCAGGTCGCGACGGAGGTTTCGCAACAGGATGTAAGCGCCGATGAGCGCACCCACCCCCAGAAACAAAAGCAGAATGTAGGTCAGATTGGCGATGGCGGCCAGATAATGATCGAGGCCGATAAAATCACCCCGCACGATCCGCCATTTGTGCAGGCTGACATAAAGCGCAAACAGAACCGGGAAGATGCCGAAAAGGAAGATCAGCAAGAGGGCCGGGGAGATCATCAGATAACCGGTGGCATACTCGCGCAAATGGCGACGCCGCCGGGCGCTGAAATACCGGTTCCAGGGTGGGGGTCTGCTCTCAGTTACCTGCATGATCTGTTGGCGTGTCCATGTACCAAACAGGGAAGTCTGCAATGCCGTCGGGAGTGAACGCCCGGCCATTATAGAAGATATCCGGCATCACCACAATGAGGCGTTTGTAGGTGTCCCACCCATTCCGAACAACTACATCGCTCCAAATGCAATTACGCAGGATTACGTACAACCGCCAAAAATTAACGCCTCACAAGTGAAACTTGCAAGGCGTCGTTCTCTCAAAAGTGGCGACGGGTGGACTTGAACCACCGACACAGCGATTATGAGCCGCTTGCTCTGCCACCTGAGCTACGTCGCCAAAAACCTACAATATGCAGTATCCAATATACTGACTAACTCCCTGGCTGTCTTGTCATTATATGATAGATAAAGTAAGCTGACACCTCCATTGCAACAAAGGAGGTGTTCATGGGTGGACAAGCAAGCCATCGTCCACGACGCAGGTTTCCCAATGCCCCACGAAT
>JAGFJG010000186.1 GCA_024102915.1 Caldilineales bacterium | reverse complement strand
TTGCTCAATATCAAGCGCCTGGCCTATGAACTGCGCCAGCCGCCCGATCTGGCCCGCACGCTGGCGCCGGATGTCCAGGGCGGCGCTGCTGAAGTGAGCGCTCGTTCATTGCTGAGCGAATCCAGTTCGCTAGACCAGGAACAGCTTGATGCAATTGTGCGTCGCGTGCTGGCTGAGATCAGGCGTTCCGTGTAGAATCGTACTTGCTCGTGAGATTTTTAGGTTCGTCACATGACTGACCGGCGTTGCAAAGCCGTCACCCAATCCGGCACGCATTGTCGCAACCTCGCTCTGGAAGGGTCTGACTACTGTCATCTGCCCAGCCACCAGAGACAGGCCAGCCTTGCCTTGACGTCTGAATCTACCCCACCTTCATCCTCGACCTCATCCCCAACCCCAAAACAACCCGAATCCCAAAACTCCGGGCAAGCATCCATTTCGCCCGGACAACCCCCTGCATCGAATGTGAACAAGGAGTCAGAAATGCCCGATATTCAAATGATCGCCCTGGGAATGATTGAAACACGCGGCCTGGTCGGCGCCATCGAGGCTGCCGATGCCATGGTCAAAGCGGCCAATGTCCGTCTCATCGGCAAAGAGACAATTGGCGGCGGCTATGTCACCGTCATGGTGCGCGGCGATGTCGGCGCGGTAAAAGCGGCCACTGACGCCGGGGCTGCTGCTGCCCAGCGCGTGGGTGAGCTTGTCAGCGTCCATGTCATCCCTCGCCCGCATGGCGATGTGGAAATGATTCTGCCGCAGGTCGACTAGGTTGTTAACGTCAGAACGACATTGGCACAATTGCTGACCTTAGCGTTTCGGTGGTTAGTTGGTATTGGATATTGGGCGCCTGACAGCCACTTTCCGCCGTACTTGACGAGGCGACGATTATGAAGGGCCGTTTGTATACCGCCAGCATGATCGATGAACTGGCGCCGCTTCGGGGTGAACGCAGATTAGTCCTGACCGAGGATGATCGCATCACCCCACTGGCTGTGGATCGGGCCAGGGAAATCGGCGTCGAGATCGTCTATGGCGATGGCAGCAAGGCGGGCGTACCAACCTGGAGCGGCGCCGCCCTGCAAGCGCGCCGGAAACGGATTTCAGCCCCCGAATCGGAGATCGCCTCGGCTCACACGCCAGCCCTGGAACCGCCCGCCGATCTCGAAACTTTGGTGCGGCGGACTGTCGCATCGGTGCTGGGCCAGGCTGAAACCCGTCCCACATCGAACCCGGTGCAACCCGCGATAACGCACGTGGCAGGCAGTAAAATCTTGCTGGAGAGCGGGCCAGAGGTTGGAGGGCGACGACAGCAGGCATTCGCCCGGCGTTATGGCGCACCCACAGCCGCCGGATTTATTACGCTGCAAAATGGACAACATGCACATGCTGCCGATGCCGACGAGGTCGTGTATGTGATCGAGGGCGAGCTACGCGTCGAGTCAGAAGCAGGGGAGATAGCAGTATCGGTCGGAGACGTGATTTTTTCACCGCGAGGTTCGCACGCCGTATATGCCACAGGCAGCAAGGTCAAGATATTCTATGTGACACTTCCCGCCAGCCGGGTTGATGATTGAGCGCAAGCATGAATGCTAACCTCGTGCAGGTTTTAGCTTCAGCGGATGACGCCATCCATCGGCCTCATATCAATGGCTATCGCGGCCCTTTGCGTGTCGGCGTTGACCTTGGAACCGCTTATACGGTCATCTTCGTGCTCGATGAATCCGGGACGCCGCTTGTGGGCGCGGCAGAGTATGCGGAAGTCGTAAGAGATGGCGTGGTTGTGGATTTCGTGGGCGCGTCAGCGCTGGTGCGCAAACTCAAGCATCAGGTTGAACAGACGCTCGGTCGCGAGTTGCACGCCGCCGCCACCGCCTATCCGCCGGGCGTATCGCTCAGCGAAGTGCGCGCCACCCGCTATGTTTTGGAATCGGCCGGTCTCGACTGCATCGCTCAAGTAGATGAACCCACCGCCGCCAATGCTGTCTTGCAGATTGAGAACGGTGCGGTGGTCGATGTGGGCGGCGGCACTACCGGCATCGCCATCGTGCAGAACGGACAGGTGGTGTATACGGCGGACGAAGCCACAGGCGGCACGCATCTCACGCTTGTGATCGCCGGCGCTCATCACATCACTTTCGAAGAAGCCGAAGCCCTCAAACTCGACCCGACCGCTCAGCCTCGCCTGTTTCCTGTCGTCCGACCGGTAATGGAAAAGGTCGGCACGATCGTCGCCCGCCACATCAGCGGATTTCCGGTCGAGACGATCTATTTGGTGGGCGGAACCAGCGCTTTCCCCGGCATGGCGAATGTCATCACCGACGTGACCGGCGTCCCGGCTGTTGTTCCGGGCAACCCGCTTTTTATCACACCCCTCGGCATCGCACTGCACGCCAACTGACTGAGACAGGATATTGGGTATTGGGTTGGCTGCACAACAATACCCAATATCTAATATCGAAAACCGCCAGAACCCGCTTACACAAGGACCCCCATGGACGCCGATAATTTCCAACTCCGAGCCTATTGTTATCTCGACCGCATGCAGCCGCAATACGCAGCCTTTGTGGGAACCGTCACTCAGGGCGACCTGCCCGTGGAAGGGATGGCCAGCCTGTACGTGGAGATGGCTCCCGGCAACTGGGTGTTTCGTGTAGTTGATATTGCCGTTAAGGCCACGGATGTGCGACCCGGCGCCCAGATCGTCGAGCGCGAATTTGGCATGTTCGAGATTCATTCGCATTCGCAAGAGGATGTCCTTATCGCCGGGGAGATGGTCTTGCAGCAATTGGGCCTGCGGGCCGAGGAGCGGAAGCGACCGGAGATTGCATCGCTGCAAGTGATCACCAACGTGAATCCCTACCAGGCGCAGTTGCTCAACCGCTTTACGCGCGGCATGATGCTGGTTCCGGGGCAAACCCTGTTGGTGCTGGAATGCGCCCCCGCCGCATACATCAATCTGGCGGCCAACGACGCCGAGAAGGCATCGCCCATCAATCTGATGCACGTCAGTTCGGTGGGGCGGTTTGGGCGCATGTGGATGGCCGGGACGGAGGCCGACATCCTGGCTGCCCGTGATGCGGCGGTCGAGGCGTTGGAGGCGCTTGAGGGCGTTTAGCGCATGGTGCTGGGACGTGTGATTGGAACAGCCGTCGCCACGCGCAAATACCCTGGCCTGGAAGGCGCAAAGCTCCTGGTCGTGCAGGAACTGACGAAGGAATTGCAGCCACGAGGCCGACCGGCGGTGGCGGTGGATGTGGCGCAGGCAGGCATCGGCGATTTTGTGATCATGGCCCGCAAGCGCGAGGCGGCAATCGCCTACTATCCCTCGCCCAACATGCCCCTTGATCTCGCGGTCATCGGCGTAGTGGATACGGTGGATCTGTCCGGGCCGTATCCGATGGAACTGCCTTTCGGCTATACCAGCTTTGAATGAGCGATTTTCAAACACTTACTCTTACTCATACTCCTCCTCTTCCTCAAATCATGGTGAGAACGAGTAGGAGGAAGAGAAAGAGGATGAATAGGAGTATGTTTCAGGGATGTTGATCGCTAAAGTGGTGGGGACGGTGGTTTCGACCATCAAGCATCCTTCACTTCACCGGCATAAGCTGCTGCTGGTTCAACCCCTGCACTTGCCGGGTCAAGAGGATCTGGCGGATTTCATCGCCCTGGATGTGGCGCATGCCGGGATTGGCGATACGGTGCTGGTCAACCAGGAAGGCGGGGGCGGGCGCATCGTGTTGCAGGATGAGGAAGCGCCTGTAATTTCGCTAATCGTCGGAGTTCTGGATTCGGTGCAAGTCGACGGCGACGGTCGCTAGACCGAATGTCGCGGTAACTACAATCTGCCCGGAGGAAGTTGGCCCCGCCGCAGGGCTATGACCTGAGTCGTGACGAAGGGGTGGTGGAACAGGGCGGGGTCGAGGTGATACGCCCGGAATAGATCGCCAATGAAGTGCATGCGATCGTCCAGCCTTCCCCAGTCTTTTGCGCCCGTGCTTTGAACGCTGTCCGGCGTTGGGTCGATGCGTTGCAGCAGTTCTCGCAGATCGGCGTTATCGAGGCGGCGCAGAATTGCTGGAAACTCCCGGCGCAAATCCCGCCCCAGAAAGAGCGTCTCATCATTCCCAACATGCAACGTCATCATGCGTTCGGTAATGACGACGCGTGCGGCTTGCTGTAACCGATCGGTCATGGCGTCCCGCAGGTCAAACAACGGTCTGGCCCGTGCGGAAAGAGGAAACTGCGTCAACTCCCGCCGTGCTGTAGGGTCGGGAATGAGCGCTTCCAACATCGCCTGGCGCAGAGGGCCGGGTTCGTAGAATGGCGAATCGAGCGCCTCGAGGATTTCCGGCTGTAATCGGGTCTGCTCGTGAAAACCGATTTCAAGATTGGCCAGGAACATCCACTCAGCCCGCAGCCTGGCATCCGATTCTTGCAACGCATTGACATAATGCCGGAACGCCTGTCGCAGCAAACGCTGCCCATCGGGCGGGTCGCCGGGCTGCAAATCTTCGAGAAAGGCTCCGAATTTGGCGTCATCCAGCCGCCCCGATCGGAATAACGCCAGGAATCGAGCGAATTCATAGCCGATCTCCTCGAACACCTTCTTGTTGCCGCGAGCGACAGCCTGACTTGTTCGTTCAAATGCGGCTGACGGGCTGATTGCATCTTTCAATAATGAGACAGCCGCGCCGATATCAGGCCAGGCGATTCCGGCGATTTCCGGGGCCGTCGTTTCCGATTCGAGACCGGGCGGAGGCGCGGTGGCTAATTGCTGCAAAAGGTCTTCCAGGCTGCGGACTAAATCCTCCTTGCGGATGCTCTGCCCGGCCTGTTTGGACGCCCACGTCGCCACCGCGCACCAATTGGCGCCGTCCCCCGAAACATCGTGCAGCGCCAGCGCCATCTCGTGATAGCACTGCGTGATATTCAGATTGCGGATGACCGGGTCATCGATAACCGTAATCCGCCGCACATCGGCAGTTGTGGGAACGCGGGCAGGTCTGGCGGTCACTGCATCACGCCATTCAGGAATCGCTAACGGATCGAACGAATTCGGCGATTTTTTCGTCTGCGCCGCTGAGGATGGGCGGCCCGTGCCCAAAACACGCCGTCTCATATTTGAGTTTTTGCAATCGCTGCAAGCTCTCGATTGCCTGAGACATGCTCGGCGTGAAAAGGGCTGACGGCAGACCCAGTTTCCCCTTGCGGTTGTTCAATGCGTCTGCGGCAATGAGGATGCCCCGATCGGGGTGATGCAAGGCGATCTGGCCGGGCGCATGGCCGGGCATGTGCAGCACTGTGAAGCCTTCCGGCATAGCCTGACCGTCGAGCAGGTATTCGTCGACATGAGAGACGCCGGGTTTTGCCCGGCGGTTGGTCAGGTCGAAAAAGGGGCGGATGAGATAGCCCAGCAGACCGGGGTTAGGCTTTTTCGTCTTCTGGCCCAACACGTAAGCGCTTTCCACGGTGTGGCAGGCGATAATGGCCTGCGATTGCGCCGATAACTCTCTCGCTCCGCCCAGGTGGTCAAGGTCAGCGTGGGTGATGATGATGCGACGCAGATCCGCCGGCTGGAGGCCGATCGATGCCAGATCGGTGATGATTGTCTTGACTGAGCCCGGCATGCCGGTGTCAATCAATGTCGGCCCCTCAGAACCTGTCCACAAATAGGCATTGACGCCGCCCAGGTCAAGTTGGCTCAGATCGGGCGCAATGGTGCTGATCATAACTCCTCACCCTTCAGTTTTTCATCGTCCCCGATGGTGCGTTCTGCGGCCATTTGCTGGTTCTTGCGGAAAATGATGATCAGGCCAATGAGAATGGCAACGCCAAAAACCAGGCAGGTCAGGAGGGGCAGGTTGGCCCAAAGCGTCATCGTCAATCCGCCCGGATCAGCCGGGGGCGTCGGTTCCCCGCCTGTCTGCGCCAAAAAAACTCGTACCGATTCGCCCGTCTCCGCCGCCCACGCAGCCAACAACGTTCCCGCAATCCCGAAACCCATGTCGGCTAGTTCGCCCTGGCAGCAGCCTGTTGGACGATCTTGATTCCGGCACTTGCCCCGATACGGGTGGCCCCTGCTTCGACCATGGCGCTGGCGTCATCGGCGTTGCGAATCCCGCCCGATGCCTTGACCCCCATCTGATCACCCACGACCCGCCGCATCAGCGCCACATCGGCGACGGTCGCCCCGCCGGTGGAAAAGCCCGTGCTGGTTTTGACATAATCGGCGCCGGCGGCCTGACTCAGCACGCAAGCCTCCACTTTTTCCTCATCGGTGAGCAAGGAGGTCTCAATAATCACCTTGACAAGGGCATCGCCAGCCCTGGCTGCGCGCACCACTCCGGCGATGTCACAATAGACTTCATCGTACCGCAGGCTCTTGAGAGCGCCGATGTTGATGACCATGTCGACTTCACGCGCCCCATTGCGCACAGCTCGTTCCGTCTCGAACGCCTTCACTTCCGGCATGGTTGCGCCGAGCGGGAAGCCGATAACGGTGCAGGAAACCGCATCCGACCCGCGCAATAGTTCGGATGCAAGCCCGACCCACGCGGGGTTTACGCAGACCGAGGCGAAATGATGGTCTCGCGCTTCCTGGCACAGCGTGCGGATTTGGGCTTCGGTTGCGTCGGGTTTGAGCAGCGTGTGGTCTATCATCCCGGCCAGATCATTGGCGACTGTGCCCACGCCCAGCCCTGCCGTGATGCGACTGGCCCCGGCTGCAACCAACCGTCTCGCCGCCTCGGGTCTTTCGCTGACGCAGAATCCACGGCAAACGGGCGCGCAGCTAGAGCATGTTACGCCCTCCGCCATTTGATAGGCGGACATCACTTCACGTGTGACGATTGCGACCAGTTGATCCAGAGAGAAGTTCGAGATGGCCACTTGAGTCCCTCATTTTGCTGTAACGCTGTTCGATGGCGGAGATTTTGTCCACCCGGCGGGCGTGCCGATCTCCGCCCCACGGGGTTTCCAACCAGGTTTTGACGATCTGCTTGGCGAGATTGACGCCAACTAGTCCCGCCCCCAGTGTGAGCACATTGGCAAAGTTATGTTCGCGCGCGTTGGCGGCGCTGCTCACATCATAGCAAAGGCTGGCGCGGATGCCGGGCACTTTGTTAGCAGCCATGCAAGAGCCAATCCCGGCGCCGTCGATCACAATCCCCACCGCACAACGCTTCTGTGCGACCTGCGCGGCCACGGCATAGGCGTAGTCCGGGTAGTCCACACTATCTGTGCTATGGGTTCCCAAGTCGATAACCCGAAAGCCCAAGTCCTCCAAAAAGGTTTTTAGCGCTTCCTTCAGCCCATAGCCGCCATGGTCGGCGGCAATTGCCACGGTTTTTTCAGGCGGAGGAGAATCGTTGGCCGGAATAAATGGTGCGGGCGTTGTGGGCGCGTCCATGATTGACAAGGGCTGTTCCGTCTCCGCTTGAATCCGGCTCAGCACCTGACCGACAATCGCCCGGATTTCCGACTCTGAAGGCGTCATCCTGCCGGCTCCAAATCGGCATCGGCTACAATGCCAAAATCAGTGAACGGGAAATAGACGAGCCAGGCTTTACCGATGACATATCGCTCTTCCAACGGTCCCCAACTACGCGAGTCGCTGGAACCGGTGCGATTATCGCCCATCACCCAATACTCGTCCGCGGCCAGCGTAACGGGCGCCATACTATCGCGACTGGCTCGCATGGGCTCTACATAGTATTCGCTGGGTAATGATTGCCCATCGATGAAAACCTGTCCATCCGTGATCGAAACCGTCTCGCCGGGCATGCCGATGATCCGTTTCACAAAGTCGCGCGAGGGGTCCTGAGGGTATTGCAGGACGATGACATCACCCCGTTTGGGTTCCCCGACCAGATAACTAACCCGGCTGACGATCAGCCGCTCGCCCGGATGCAACGTCCCTTCCATGCTGCTTCCTTCGACGATGTAGTTCTGGAAGACGAAGCTGCGAAAAAAGACAATCAGTAAACCGGCCAAAACCAATGTCTGAACTATTTCCCAAAGATAGCCCCCAAACGATTTCGCCTCTTCATGTGATGCTTCAGCGGCTACGGGTTCTACAGCTGCGGCCTCTGGCGTCTCTGATGCAACCTGAGAATAATCGGGTTCTGTCACTGTTTAAACGTCCAAATGGGTGGTGAAAAACGCCGACATTATAGCACCAGCGAGATAGCACAGCCAAAGATGTTCGATTCCTGGCGAGTTGACGCCTGTCAAAGAGAAGCGATTGGGTTTCGCCAACATTTCCAGGTTGTAGAAAGACGAACCCCCGGACTGTGATTCTGTCCGGGGGTCCAATCTGGCGTTCTGAGCCAGCAAGGATTACTTGTAAAGTTGCCAGGTCCCGTTGCTGTAAAGTACGAACACGCCGCTGCTAGAAGTCCAGATCATCTGGCCTTTTTCAAACTGTTGACGTGTCGCCTGTACAGGGTATTGCTGGTTCTTAGCCCAACCAAGTCTCTGCGATACGTTGTCATAGTTTCGCCAGACTTTGCCAATGCCATAGGCCGGCTGGTAATAGCCATACGGTGGGACGAGTGCGGGGTTGACGACGGCATCGCCTTCTACCCAGGTGTCCGGGTAGCTCTCCCACCAGCCGTTGCTGTACAGGATGTAGATGACCTTGCTGTCAAGGTTCTGAATGGCGGTACCCTGAGCAAAGGCTTCCTGGTTGGCTGCAAACCCGGTTTCAGGCGCTGTGGCGCAGCCAAGGCCAGAGCGAACTTGCGGGTATTGAGCCCAGACCCGGCCAAAGCCAAGCACTGGCATATAACTGCATTGCGGGCCATCGCCAGGGTGAGGCGGCGGCGGATAATAGCCGCCAGGCTGTTGTGTAGGCGGGGGCGGCGGGGGCGGCGGCGGGATATATCCCGGGATGCAAAGTCGTTGTCCGACATAAATGCGGTTGCGATTCTGAATGTTGTTGGCCTTGGCCAGCTGTGCATTTGAAACGCCGTACTTGCGGGCGATGATAGTAAGGGTATCGCCACGTTTGACAACGTACACTGCGACACAGCCGCCAGCCTCAGCGGTCTGCGTCAGGGCGGCCAGGGGGAAGAGCGAAAGCACGATGGCCAACGCCAGGGCAAGGAACAGTGGTTTTCTCATGGATAATTTCTCTCCTGCGAGTAGAAGCTTGACAAGACCAGGGTTCTCGCCGCAGAGAATCCGCATGCCGACCTCTTACAAATTCTCCACGCTTGATTACTTCTACCTATTTTATCACTTTATTTGGAAATGTCAACTAGGTCAAAGCCCTTTGGTAGAGTGTTTTCCTGGTTTTGAGCGAAGGTTGCAAAGAGCCACACTGACCATGCCATTTCTGGTGATCAGTTTGAATTCTTTGTAACGCGCGAACTGGATTTTCGCGTCTTTTACCGAACGGCAGACGCGCTCTCTTCATTTCGTAAGCCTACTATCCGACGATATTCCAGCTATTGTCATTCGATCTCCGAAGAATAACGCGAATCGCGTCCATAAATAACACTTCAGACATAGTGATCATTTCGTATGATCGCTATCCCCACAAAATTCATCAATCTGAAAACCAGGGGGTTGATAGACAGCGTGGCAGAGTCCTGTCCTTTTAGCCTTTGGGATTTGATATTATTTCATCGCTATTCTCAATGAAAATTTCCGATCCGATTGGTTTTTGAGCCGAATAGTCTTACACTGCAATTCTTAATGTTACGCCTGATCGCGTAGTCGTGCCGATGTTTCCGCATTTGGGTCGAAAATATGACCGAATGATGACTTCAAAATAACCCAACCAGCAGGCTGTATCCACCTTATTTCGTGAAACCGCCCCACGAATCTCGCGTCAGCCAGATCAGTATCACAGTCCGGCGACAATCCCCATTATGCGAATGCCGCCGTTTATCAGTTCGTCGTGGCAACGTTACACGCCCAGACGCGCCAGGACGGAGCCGACCGAAGACACATAGCCCCCGCCAAAAAGCCGCACATGCACCATCAACGGGTACAGGTTATAGATGTCGCGACGCACCTCCCAAAAGCCGGGAGCGATGGGACGCAGTTGATGGTAGCGCTCGAAGAAAGGGACGCCGAATGTGTTGAACAGAGTGATGAAGGCGAGCACGATCTCCGGATGGCCGAAATAAATGGCGGGATCCAAAAACCCGGTGATGGAATCGCCATCGGCCAGGACGTTGGTCGTCCACACGTCGCCGTGGAGCAGGCTCGGCTGGTCGGGTTCGGGCAGCAGCTCTGCGAGCCTGGGAATCAAGGCGTGCAATTGGCGGTGGAACTGTCTCGGCAGCCGACCCTCCTGCAAGGCGGCATCGGCCATGTACCCCAACCGGTGTTCGGCGAAGAAAGTCACCCACGAATCGTTCCACGGGTTCGGCTGATTCAGTCCGCCGATCAGGGTATCCCGCCCGAAGCCGAAACGCGAAGCGGCGATGGCATGCAGGTCGGCCAGCAGTTCGGCAGCGTGACGCTGCGCGGCATCGGAGAAGCGGCTTGTCCCTGATATGAGTTGCATTACCAGTAAGCGCTCGTCTGTAAAAATGACGGCAGGGATTGGGAGCTGGCTGTGATCACGCAGATAGCGCAGCATGAACGCCTCACGATCAAGCCCCGCGCCGCCCCTCTCTGCGTATTTGGCGGCATAGACCATCCCATCCGCCATCCTGATTTTGTAGACCTTGCCCACACAGCCGCCGCCGAGCGGTTGAATCGACATCGGCTGTTCTCCCAATGCCTCGACCAGCGCCCGACCAATGGCTGAATCGCCCGCCATACTCACGAACCATTCAGCCTTGTTTGCACGATGTCGGCGAGCAAACCATCCGCTGCCATTTCAATCAGGTCAAAGACGTTTTCGAAGCCGCTACTGCCGCCATAATAGGGGTCGGGGACGTCGCGAATGCCCGCCTGGGGTGCGAAATCCAGGAAGCGGGCGAGCTTATGCGACTGTTCGGGCGAGCACAGTCGCCGGAGATCGTAGAGATTGTCGCTGTCCATCGCCAGGATGTAATCGAATCGTTCACAATCAATCCTGGAAACCTGGCGTGATCGCTGGCCGCTCATGTCGATGCCCCGGCGTCTTGCCGTTAATTGCGCGCGCCTATCCGGCTGCTCGCCGATGTGGTAAGCGGATGTGCCTGCAGAATCTATTTCAATTGCGCCTTCCAGTCCTGCCGCCCGAACCTTGTATTCAAAGACCGCCTGTGCGGTGGGCGAACGGCAGATGTTGCCCAGGCAGACGAAAAGCACTCGAACCGGTTTGTTTTGGGTGGATGTCATCGAGCTTGGGCAAGTTCAGATTGGACTCACTCTGCTTCGGGCTGACGTGAGCCCATTTCCCGGTCGAGCATCAGCATCCCAGGACCGAAGTCGCCTACCCATTGCAATTGGGCGACAGCGTCGCTGGCGTTTTTCTCTTCCTCGACCTGCTCACTGATGTACCACTGCATCAGCACCTGGGTGGGATAGTCGTTTTCAGCGACTGCCATTTCGTATAGGGCATTAATCAGGCTCGTGACCTTCTTTTCGTGAGCAAGCGTGTGCTCGAACACGGCCAGCACGGACGCGTATTCTGAGGTCGCCGCGCCAATCGGTTCGAGCACGACGTGTCCGCCTCGTTCATGCATGAAGTCATAGAGCTTGAGGGCGTGCATCGTCTCTTCTTCGTATTGCAGTCGCATCCAATGGGCAAATCCCGGCATATTCATGTCTTCCAGATAGGCCGACATCCCTAGATAAATGTAGGCGGAATGGAATTCGGCGTTGATCTGGGCATTTATGGCATCCTGAAGTTTTTGGCTGAACATTTGGGTCTCCTTGGGGAATAATCCCCAACATCTTCGATGTGATAGAGTGGATTTACACTTTGTTCCGCTTCATTTTAGGCTTGTGTTTGCACGCTGTCAAAGCCGAGAATTTTGTGGTCGAGCCTACTTAAAAAATGACATGACGCAGCGCGCAGTTGTGGTATTATGGTGCGGCTGATACACTGCAAATCGATGGCGCAATGAGGCGACATCGCACGTGCAATGATGCCGATCCGAATTGGAGGTAAAATATTTTGGCCATTCCCTCAGCATTGCTAAGACGCTTTTACATGGCCGGGAGCCTGCAAAACGTGGAGGGCGGTTTTGAGTTTCAATTAAAGAATACGATTGCCCCCGCGACCGTGACTTCCCTGGGGCCGGTGGAGGTCAATGGTACGCCATTTTCCGCCAGCCAGGTGACAATCACGGGCAGTAAAACCCGTCAGGCCAGCGCCCTATCAAAAGATTCACCATGGATGCTCACCATGGGAAACGTCGTATCCATCGGGATTTTGGGTGAGCAGTTGATGCCTGGTTCACAGCATATATTAGTCCATATGGTGACACGCGAGATTGGCGCCGTCACTATCGAAATTGAGGATATCTTCAAGACGTCGCATTCATAGCGACCCATGTTGATTTCCTAGCCTTCAACTATGGTTCTACTGAAACAAGCTTAAACGCAAAGTTCGCAGAGGTCGTAAAGAGGCAAAAGCGCCTCCGCGTTGAAGAGCCTTTTTCAGGGGAGCCAATGTTTGATCATCATTCATCAGTTCGATAATCGTGGAGTACAAACTATGATCATCGGCGTGCCAACCGAAATAAAGGACAACGAATATCGTGTGGCGATGACGCTTGGCGGCGTCAAACAATTGACCGATGCCGGTCACGAAGTCAGGATTCAGAGCGGGGCCGGGCTGGGCAGCGGGTTCCTGGACGAGGAATACGCCCGCCTCGGCGGTACGATCGTACCCACGGCGGCTGATGCCTGGGCCGCCGACATGGTGGTGAAGGTCAAAGAGCCGCAGGAGAGTGAATACCCGTTCTTACGGCCCGACCTTGTGTTGTTCACCTATTTACACCTGGCCGCCGAAGAGCAGTTGACGAAGGTGATGCGGGACAGCGGCGTCATCGGCATTGCCTATGAAACCGTCGAGTTGGCAAACGGGCATCTGCCTTTGCTGACGCCGATGAGCGAGGTGGCGGGGCGGATGTCGATTCAGGTGGGGGCCAGCCAGTTAGAGCGCAAGAATGGCGGTCGGGGCAAGCTACTGGGCGGGGTGCCAGGCGTGCGGGCTTCCGATGTCATCATCCTCGGCGGCGGCGTGGTGGGAACCCAGGCGGCGATGATGGCCCTGGGCCTGGGCGCAAACGTTGTCATCATCGATCTGAATCTGGATCGGTTACGCTATCTCAGCGAAGTGCTGCGGGGAAATCTGACCACCATCGCCTCCAACCCATACGCCGTCTCCGAGGCCGTGAAGCGCGCCGACTTGCTGATCGGCGCAGTGCTGATCAAAGGCGCCAAAGCGCCGCGCCTCGTGACGGCGGAAATGGTCAGCGCCATGAAGCCGGGCAGCGTGATCGTGGATGTGGCAATCGACCAGGGCGGCTGCATCGAGACCGCTCGCCCCACTACCCACTCCAACCCCACCTATGTCGTCGATGGCGTCGTCCATTATTGCGTGACGAACATGCCCGGCGCTGTGCCCCGCACCAGCACCTATGCTCTCAACAACGCCACGCTACCCTACATGGTCAAGCTGGCGAATATGGGTGTGGAACAGGCGATAGCGAAAGACATGGCTCTAGCTTTAGGCGTCAATACCTATAAAGGCAGAATCGTCTATCAGGCCGTGGCCGAGGCGTTCGGATTGGAGTACACGCCGCTGCAATCGTTGATGTGATTCTCGCCAGAAAAGACACCGAAATCGATTTCAAACGCTGACAAAGTGTAAAGATGACGATTGACCGTAGACGATGGACGATTGCCTTAGCGAGCACCATCGTCCATCGTCTATCGTCGAGAGTGTGAGTATGAGCGCATTGGCGCAACTCGCAGATTACGCCTTCCCCAACGCCGCCTCCATCAAGACCTGAATGCGATCGACCATGGTCGCCGGGTTGGGGTGCAGTCCCTCGCTGAGCAAGCAATTGTCGAAGAGCTGTTCGATGGCGGCGGCGACCAATTCGTTGTGGCCCTCGGTCTGGGCCAGCTCGGCCAGACCGGTGACAAGGGGATGGCCGGGGTTCAGTTCGAGCGTCTTCCTGGGCGTTTCGTAATCCTGATCGAGCAGCCGTCGCACCCGGTCCATCTCGCTGCCGAATGAGCCTGCAGGCGAGACCAGCCGGGCGGGGTGTTCGACCAGCAGATTGGTCGAGTGCACATCGACGACCCGGTCGCCCAATTGCGCCTTGACCCGGTCGATCAGCGGGCGAATGCGCTCGTCCGACGGCGATTCCCCTTCTTCCTCGCCTTCCTTCTCACCCTTGCTTCCCGGCAAATCCAGCCCGGCGTCGTCCACGTTCTGCAACTGGAAGCCCTCGTATTCTCGTAGAGCCGAAGGCAAGAATCCATCCAGGGCATCGACCAGATAAAGCACCTCCAGCCCCTCCTTGCGGAAGTAGTCGAGATGGGGGCTGCGCTTTATGGTTTCCAGGTCATCGCCCACGATATAGTAAATGGCCCGCTGTTTTGCGGCCATGCGCGACACGTAATCGCTTAACGAGGCCAGCTTTTCGCCGCTGCGTGACGAGTAAAATCGCAACAGGGTCAGCAGGCGCTCCCGGTCGTCGAACTCCGACGCCAGCCCTTCCTTGATGAAAACGCCGAACGCAGCCCAAAATGTGGCGTAGCGCTCGGCGTCCTCTTTTGCCAGCTTTTCCAGGGCGTCGAACACGCGCCCGCCCAGTACTTTTTTGATGCGACGCATGGCCGGATCGCTCTGCACTGTCTCTCGGCTGACGTTCAGCTTGATGTCATCGGAATCGACCACGCCCTCGACAAAGCGCAAATAGTTGGGCAGAAGCTCTTTGTTGTGGGTCTGGATGCGGATTTTGTGCGAATAGAGCTTGAGGCCGAAATCCTGGCGCGTGCCGAACAGGCCGTAATCCTGGTGGGATGGGATGTAGAGCAGGGCGTAGATCTGTACGGGCGCGTCGGTATTGACCCTGACATGCAGCAAAGGCGACTGCGGGTCGAAGGTCAGTTGTTTGTAGAATTCATTAGCGGCTTCATCGCTCAATTCGGAGGCCGATTGCCGCCACAGGGCGGTCTGGCGATTGGCGGCATCGCTGTTGACATAAATCGGGAAGGAGACGAAATCGGAGTGCTGGTGGATGATGCCGATCAGACGCGAGCGTTCGGCAAACTCGCGTGCTTCCTCCTTCAACTTGATCTCGATCGTCGTGCCTCGCTCCGACCGTTCGCCCGGCTCCAGCCAGTAGCTATCCTCGCCGCGTGAAATCCACGTCCAGGCCTGGGCGTCGGGCCGATAGGACAGGGAAGTCACCCGCACTTCTTCGGCCACCATGAACACCGAATAAAAGCCCACGCCAAACTGGCCGATCTGGTCGGCTGCCTGGCGATTGTCCAGTGAGCGCATAAACGCTTCGGCCCCGGAATGGGCGATCGTGCCCAGGTGCATGGCCAGTTCGTCACGCGTCATGCCGATGCCGGAATCGGAGATGGTCAGGCGCAGGTTGTCGGGGTCGCCGTCGATGCGGATGGCGAGTTCGATGTCCGGGTCACGCACCTCCGGATTGGTCAGCATTTCGAACTTGAGCCGGTGCAGCGCGTCAGAGGCGTTGGAGATCAACTCACGCAAGAAAATCTCCCGATCCGTATAGAGGGAGTGGATCAGGATATCGAGAAGTTTGCGGACTTCGGCCTGGAAGGTTTGGGTTTCTGTTGTCATGGTATTGTTGTGTGGAGGGTAGTGGTTATTGGATAGTAGGTATTGGGTATGGGTTGTTCAGCTATATCAATATCCAATACCCAATACCTTGTCTTTGCCTCACCGCTTTTGCCGCTTGAAATACCCCAACAGCGTATGCCTGCCGCCATCGACCAGGCCGGACATTTCCCAGCCCATGTTGCCCAGGGCATTCAGATACGACACCATCGAAGGGCCTTCTTTCCAGCCGTCAAGCTCGATGTGATTGACATAGCGGGCGCGCCAGCCGTCGTACTCGTAGAATGTGACCTGCAAGTATTCCCATTGCACCGGTTTGGGTTTGAGCAGATTGAGCTGGCTTTCGACGCCGCTCTGCTTTTTTCGGGCGGATTGGCGGGGTTTCGAGGGCGGTGGGGCGGGCGCGGTTTGAGGAGGGTCGGGTGTGGTAGTCGGTTTGGGCGTAGCGCCAAAAAGCTCGCCCAACACATCGGGCGTTTGTTTGCGTTCAGTCATTTTGCAAAATCCTTTGCACAAGTTGTTGGTAATCATCCGCGCCGGCGGAACGGGGCGCGTACTCGAAAATGGTCTGACCATAGCCGGGCGCTTCCGACAGCCGCACGTTATAGCGGATGGGCGCGCAAACCAGATCATCGAAATGCGACTGCAATTGCGCCAGAATTTCTTCCGACTTCTTTACCCGGCGGTCGAAAAAGGTGGGGACGATGTAGCGGATACTGACATCCGGGCGATAATGGCGGATCGAATCCAGGCTGCGGGCGAAGTCCAACAGCCCTTGCAGGGTCATCACCTCCAGCGAAACCGGGGCCAACACTTCGTCGGCATAAAAGAGCGTATTGACGCTGAGCGTGTCCCAGCCGGGAGCCGTGTCCAACACCACGAAATCGTAGCGGCCTTCGTAAGGCGTCAGGGTTTCCGCCAGTGTTTGCTCTCCCCCGAAATCTTTGCGGGCGATCAGGCGCTTCAGACCGGCCAACGACTTGCCGCCACCCAACACCCACAAATTATCACGCGCTTCCGCCTGCGCTTCGTCCGGCGTCGCTTCTCCCCCGGCCAGTTCGGCCAAACCCGTCTCTGTGCGTAGCCCCAGCGATGTCGCCGCCTGGTCCTGCGTGTCCACATCGACCAGCAAGACTCGCCTGCCCGCCATCGCCAGCCCCGCCGCCAGATTGACGGCCGTGGTCGTTTTGCCCACACCGCCTTTCGTGAGTGCTACTGCGATCTTCCTCATGCTTCACTCTGCCTTTACGAACTCAATGCGCCGTGCCGGACGATTGACGTAGGTTCGCCGGGCTGCGGTAATCTTGCCGATTGCGAGTATACTACACCGTCACAAACAACCCCAAGCACCTGTGACATTTCTTACGTGAATCATACGAACGGCGGGCGTGACGCCGTGATCGCCTTGCCACATCGCCCCCCTTCCCCTGCCAACAATGTCCTCCAAAATCCTCTGTTACGGCAAAGCCGAAGTCATCAACCGCATCCACATCCCTTATCTGCCCACGTCCGAACGCGACAGCGAAGTGACCGCCGAATACTATCGCGTGGGCGGCTCCGCCCTCAACGTGGCGATCCCCCTGGCCCTGTGGGGATTATCGCCGGTGGTGTCGGGCAGCATTCTGGGCGAAGATGTCTATGCCGATCTGGTGTGGCGAGAATTGCAGCGCCATCCCAGCATCGACACGCGCTGGCTGCAACGCTCGGATCACGCCCGCACGCCCTTCACCCGGCTGCTGGTCTTACCCGACCGCGAGCGTTTCGCATTGCGTTATTGGCATGGCGAAAGCGAATGGACGCAGCCGCAGGCGGCCATGTTCGAGGGAGTCGATGTTCTCAGCATCGATGTCGAGCCGGGCGAAACCGCCGTCACTGC
Organism: Caldilineales bacterium; assembly: GCA_024102915.1. GTDB lineage: Bacteria > Chloroflexota > Anaerolineae > J102 > J102 > JAGFJG01. The sequence continues at coordinate 19,832 of JAGFJG010000186.1, read as the reverse complement.
GGCCAGGATGGCGCGCAAGCTGGGATTGCGCGTGATCGCCACCGATGTCATCCATCCCAACGATCCGTTGGCAGGGCTGAGCGACGCCATCATCACCAGTTTTGGATATTTGCGGCGCATGTTGCCCGACCTGCCCGCCGATGATGCCACGGCTGCTTCGGATATCGCCGTTGGGCTGCAATCGGTGGGCGCGGGCACGGTGATTGTTTCCAACGGCAGCGATCCGATTCAGGTGATCGCAGGGGACGGCGCACGGCACACGTTCGCTTCGTTTCCGCTGCCGCCGGTCGATCGGCTGGGTGCGGGCGACGTTTTCAAGGCTGCCTATCTTTTGGGAGATGCCGAGGGCTGGGATTTGGAGCGTACCGTCCGATTCGGCGCGGCGGCGGCTTCGTTGTGGATTGCCCAACCGACGCCCATCAAGCGCCCGCCCACGCCGGCCGAGGTGGAAGCGCTGTTAGCTGAAAGAGCGCCCAGGCTCACCGTCGCCATGCCGCAGATTCATGCGGGCGAGGCGGCCTGTCCTCTGTGCCAACGCATCATCCCGCTGGCGGTTTTCGAGCGCCATTGGCAGATGGAGCCCGAAGTCGTGGCCGCCATTCATGAATCTTTCCCCGGCTGGCGTCGTGCCGATGGCGCCTGCCCGATCTGCATCCACGAGCAGCGAGCTATCGCCGACCGGCGAGCCCGGCCAAAGTCGCCGCTGTTGGTGGATGGTCATCCCATTTACGGCACGCCGGATTTGTTCGTGCTGCCCACGCCGGTGCGATTGCGGGCGAATCCGCACTATTCCGGGCGCGGCATCACCATTTGTATGCTCGATAGCGGCTTTTATCCGCATCCCGACCTGACGCAACCACACAACCGCATCCGCCAGACCGTGGACGCCACGACCACCGACATCGTCGTGGGGGCGGATTTCCGGGAGCCGCGCGGCGTTTCCTGGCATGGCCTCATGACCAGCGCCGCCGCCGCCGGGAATGGCGCGCTCAGCCAGGGTCGTTACGCCGGTATCGCCAGCGAAGCCGAGGTAATCCTGGTGAAAATCAGTGACCCACGCGGGCGCGTGCGCGAGAAGGACATCATCCGGGGATTGCGTTGGGTGCTCGACAACCATCGTCGCTATGAGATCGACATCGTCAATATCAGCGTCGGGGGCGACAAATCAGGGCTGGAGCGGAATGCCGTCATCGACCGCATGGTGGGTCGTTTAGTGCGCAGAGGGGTGATCGTGGTGGCTGCCGCCGGCAATGCCGGGCAATCCGACCTTTATCCGCCTGCATCCGCAGCGGAAGCGATCACCGTTGGCGGCATCGACGACCGCAACGTGCTGGACGAGACGCATCGCCGCATGTATGGCAGCAATTGGGGACGGATGACGAACGGCGACCTCAAGCCTGAAGTGGTGGCTCCTAGCATCTGGCTGGCCGCGCCGGTGCTGCCGGGAACCCGCATCGCCGAGCAAAATCTCTTGCTCGACCGGCTGTGGTGGGCGAGCGATGACGAACTCCCCGCCCTGCTGACCTCGACCCACCAGGTTTTGGGCTTCCGACCTGCTGTGCTGCGAGAATCCCTGTCCAAGCAGCGTGCGCGCGTGCGGGACAAGCTGGTCGAGAATAAATTCGTCACGCCATATTATCAGCACGTCGATGGCACCAGCTTCGCCGCCCCCATCGTCAGCAGCGTCGTCGCCCAAATGCTGGAGGCGAACCCCGACCTCAGCCCGGACGAGGTGAAGGCGCTGATTATCGCCACAGCCGAACGCCTGCCCAATCAGCCGGAGGAGCGGCAGGGGCATGGGGTGATCACGCCGGGCCGGGCGGTGGCGGCGGCGCTGCGGGTGCGTTATGGCGCTCTGGACGAAGCACCACTCTCACCCTATCAGGATGACGGCCAGACCTGCTTCCTCTTCTACGATGAGCGCGCCGCCCAAGTGGCCGTGATCGGCGATTTCAACAACTGGCAGCCGGCGGCGATGACATTGACCGCCCCTGGTCGCTGGACGTTAAGCATCCCCACCCCGGCTCCGGGCCGTTATCATTACAAATATCTGATCGACGGCGAGCGCTGGATCGACGACCCCGAAAACAGCGCCAAGCGCCGCGACGGCTATGGCGGGTTCGACGCTGTGCTGGTTGTGTGAGGCTTCAGTTTACGATTCTTTCCACGACCGCTCGAACAGGCGAATCTGGCTTTCGATGTGCGGCGCATGTGGGTCGGCGATCTCTCGTTTTTCCGTAACAAGCGTCATCGCCTCATCGGCGGTCATGCCTTTGGCGATGAGGATGCAGCAGGCCATGGCCACGCTGCGGTGCCTGCCTTCGCGGCAATAGACCAGCGCCGCCTCTCCGCGCTCGATCACCGGGAGCGCGGCCTTGACGCCCCTTTGCAGGACGAAAATAGGGATGGGCAGGCGGGGGTCGTCGAACGTGGGCAGGATGAGGATGCGGAAGGGGTGGCGGAAAAAGCGCAGAGAAGGACGGATGGCGATCATCGAGATCACCAGGTGCACGCCCGCTTCCTGAAGCTGATCGGCGACATCCCTGCGCGGGTTCGCAGCGATGTAAAGATAGGGAGTTATCTGAGATATCGGGCTGCTCATCACGCCATGCCAACCAGCGGCTATCCGCCCGCCAGCGCCGCCTCCGCCTCGTCAAGATGTTCGTTGCGATGCAGCGCTCGCACCACCCAACGTTCGCTTGCGCCCCGCACCTGCTCCAGCAGTTCCGGGGGATAGGTTTCGAGTCTGCGGTCGAGCGCCTCCGCCGTTTCGATGGCGATGGCGGCTGCGTCTCGGGGCGGGATGGCCGCCCACAACGGCAGCGAAAGGTCGTTGACAAAGATGTCGATTTCGGGGATGAACACCTTGCCATCGCGCTCGGTCATGTCCAGCACATACATCACCCGCCGGTCCCAAAAGGCCAGATGCGCGAACACGATGCCCACCGTCCAGTGCTCGCCCACGGGATGCTGCATTTCTTCATCGCTCAGGCGGGCGGCCAGGCTGCGGATGCGTTCGGTGGATTTGCGATTACGTTCAACGAAAGTACGGTCTATGGTCATGGCGGTTCTCCGTAATGATGAGGCTAGAAAATCGTCTACAGATGACACAGATTGACGCAGATCGAATTGATGAGAATCTGCGTCAATCTGCGGATAGCTTTTTCGATTTGATTCCTGATCCTCACCGCTTGTCGATCACGAACGTGGGCACAGACGAACCGCCGCCCGCCGTCACGTTCAACAGTTCCACCGTGGACAGCCGGGTGAGGCAACTGGCCATGAATTCACCGTGGAAACAGAAGGGGGCCGTGTCAAACATGCGGTCGATAAACGTCACTTTGTCGTCGATCAGGCTGGGGTAGGGTTCGGAGGGGATGGCGATCTTCTCTTGCACAATGTAGTCGGCGGCGAGCGCCGTCGCCAGCGCCGCTTCCCACTCGCTCGCGTCCACCGTCCAGCCCAACACGATGCCATGCCCGCCGTAATCGTCGTTCGGTTTTAGCACCAGCCGGTCTCGATTCGCCTGAATGAAGGGAATGAGATCGATGTCCTGGTTGTCGAATTGCGTGCGGCGCTCTTCCACCACGCGCGTCCAGGGGATGTGCAACGAAATGGCATGATTCTCATCACGGGTGAAGAGATGGGCGTTGCGTTCATCGCTGAGCACGGCCAGGCTGGCTTTTTTGTAGAGCATTTTGCAGGTGAAGGGATTGACCATGCACACGTCACCGGCCCGCACCGCCCGGATCACATCGTTATCCAGCCCGCCCCATTGCACCAATTCGGAGATGAGCACGCGCTTGTAAATCAAATCGATCTCGAAGTCGCCGGCCATCAATCTGCCGTTGCGATACTCGACCTCGCGTGGATCGGTGATGATCGTCTTCAGGCCTTGCGATTCGAAATAGTTGAAAAACAGGCCGAATTCGCTGTAAGTCGGCACTTCCCGCCAATCGAGGATGGCGATGCGAGGGCGCTCGCGATGACCCCGCCATTGGGTGTAGGCATCGAGCAGGGCATGCAGCACGCCCACGCGGGCGGGCAGCGACCGAACCTGATAGGTCTTCATGAATTCGCCCATCACCGGCAAACCATAGAACACGTTCGACAACTGGTCGTTGTAGGCCGGGGCGGCGGGCGTCTCGGCGTTGTACTCCGTGAATTTCAGTTCGTTGGTCTCGGGATTGAAGAACGCATCAAGCCGGGAAAGTGGCGTGGGCGTGCGGAAACCGGGATCGACATGTACCAGTTCCTCTTCCCAATCGGTCAGGCGGAACTGCGCCCGCACGCGGTCATCGGCCAGCGCCGCCTGGTGGATTTTGTCGAACGCACGCAGCAGCAGCGCGACCTGCACTTGCAGATAGCGAAATTGGGCGAAGCTGAGGAATCGGGGTCGCAGTACCGTGGTCAGGGGGCGTTCGCCAAAGAAGAGACCGCGCTTCTGCTGCTGGGCATCCAGTTGCGCCTGCGAGTCCTGGCCCATCTCGTCGTCGAGCAGGCGGTGGTAGAGCTTGATGGCTTCTGAGGTCATGGGCGGGTGGGGGTTGGTAAGTTGGGTGGATGGATGGTTAGTTGGATGGGTGGATGGTTAGTTGGATGGGTCAGTGGGGGGATTGATGTGGTAATCGATCTGCGATTCTTTGAGGGTGCGGGTGCGTTGATATTGGATGTAGCTGTTGATCTCCAGGCCGAGAGAGGAGAGTTCAGACATAAGTTGGTTGTACAGTTCGGCACTGATGAGGTTGCGTTGGAGGGAGCGTTTGAGCCAATAGCGTGTTTCTTTCATTGATCCGCGGGCAAAGTGCAGGAATCGGATCACGTCGTTGACATGATAGCGCCCAGAGCTTTCGGCGATATTTGCGCCAATCGAATCCACCGCCCTCGCCATCTGTTCACCAACCGTTGTTCGGGCGAACGGCTCCCACTGAATTACCGCATCCCAAACTAAATCAGCGATCCGTTCAGCCCGCAGATACATTCTCGATTCCTCGATATCCTGATAAGCCAACGAAATCCTCCTGCAAACTCAAACCAACCAACCATCAAACCAACCAACTTTCTTCTACTCCCGCGTCCCCGTGAAAAGCTCGTCCCAGCGTATGGCATCGCGCTGGACGCGGGGCGATTGGGCCAGGCGGATCGCCATGTCGGCCATATGCGTCACCGCCCAGTCGAAGTAGAAAGGCGTGAGGGAATTGACATCCATGTCAGGAGCGGGATTCATGAAGTCGATGGCATAGGGCACGCCGTCACGGATCGCCCACTCCGCCGAATTCATGTCATAGCCGAGCGCCCGCACGAGCTTGAGGGAATCGCCGACGATGCGCTCACCCATTTCGGACGAAAGATGCTCGTGCTCGACCAGGTATCTGCGCTCGTGCGGATCATATTTCATGGGCAGCACGTCGGTCTGGCCGATACAGAGACAGCGCACATAGTGTTCCCACTCGATAAACTCCTGCAAGACCATGGTGCGCAGGCCGGTATGGTCGTAGTAGTAGACCAATTCGTCCAGATTGTGGCAGACGAAGACATCCTTCCAGCCGCCGCCATGCGCGTCTTTGAGCACGCAGGGCATGCCGACATAGTCCACAATCCGCTCCCAGTTCATGGGATATTCGAGATTGCGCAGGCTTTCGTCGTGGACGATGCCGGGGACGTAGGATTTGTTGGGCAGCACCATGGTTTTGGGCGAGGCGATGCCCAGTTTTTCACAGAGGGCCGCCCCAAAGAACTTATCATCCGCCGTCCACATAAAGGGGTTATTCACCACCGCCACGCCCTGGAGCATGGCGTGCTTGAGAAATGAGCGATAATACGGCACTTCGTGGGAGATGCGGTCGATGATGACCGCGTACTCCACAAGCTCGTCCATGCGCGTCCCGCCCAGTTTCACATATTCGGCGACGACCCCGGCATCCCGGCCATTCACCTCTTCGATGAATTTGGGGGGAAACGACCATTCACGTCCGACCAGTAAACCAACTTTGAGCGTCATGGGCGGTTATCCTCCATAAAAGACAGAATATCGATGATTAAAGATTGATACGGCTCTCCACAGGCTGGCGGATGATTGCTAATTGGACATCAATCATTGACTTGTTCAATCTGCGCCGCTCAGATAAGTGCTGACCATTTGCCGCCACCAGGGCCAATCGTGCGCCCAGCCTTTCCAGATGCGCAACGCATGCCAGATGCCTTTGTCCCACAACAGTTGGGATAGCGCCTCGGTGGCCGGGCGCAGGTCTTCGTTCTCGCTGGTGGTGAGGATGATGTCCATGCGCTTGAGCAACGCAAGCCTGCCGGGGTCAAACTCGTTGCGCAGATATTCCATCGGGTTGTTAAAGTAGACGTTATCGTCGTGATGTCCGTCGGTCCAACCCCGGATGTCGTAAATGCCGTTCATGGCCAGCACGCGGCCGACCAGCTCGGGATGGCGGAATGCGAAATTGGCGGCATGATAGGCACCAAAGCTGGCTCCGGCGGTGATCAGAAAGGGGTTTGGGTTGCGCCGACTGAGGGGGATGACTTCGTAGCGCAGGTAGTTATCATATTGCACCTGTCGCCAGGCTCTGTCGCCCGGCCATTTCCAGCGCGCATACCAGCTTTCCTCGTCCACACTATCCACACAGAAGACCTGCAACCAGCCCCGGTTGATGGGATCGCTCAGGGTTTCGATCATGCCCCGATCTTCCCACTCGTAATATTTCCCTTTCGAGGTGGGAAAGACCAGGACGCGAGCGCCGGCATGGCCGAACACCAGCATTTCCATATCTCGACCCAAGGAAGGGCTAAACCAGCGGTGGTATTCTCGGTTCATGATCTGCGATGATGAAAGAGGCGGGTGAGATTCACGGCGGAGTGTACAGCGCTAATTCTTGAATTCGACAGCCGCCTGCATAAACGCGGCGAACAGCCGGTCGGTGGCCCCATCGCGGCCAATGAATTCCTCGGGATGCCACTGCACGCCCACGGCGAAATGTCCATTGGGCGCTTCCATGCCTTCGATCAAACCATCGGCGGCATAGGCGGCGGGGCGGAATGCACCAGCCAGTTCTTTGATGCCCTGATGGTGCATGCTGTTGACGGAAAGTCTCGGCGCATCGACGATCTTGCCCAGGCGTGAGCCCGCCTCGACGCCGACATCATGCGTGATCTCATCGCGGGCGAACTCGCCGGTGTACGGGAAATAGTCATGCCTGATCGTCTTTGGCCGTTGCGCCATTACATCCTGATACAGGGTTCCCCCCGCCGCCACGTTCATCACCTGAATGCCGCGGCAGACGCCGAGCACGGGTTTGTGCTCATCCAGCGCCCAGCGGGTGAGCGTGATTTCCACGCGGTCGCGGGCGACGTCGATACGTCCGCAGAAATCGCTGACTTCCTCCCCGTAAGTCTCGGGGTTCATGTCTACTCCGCCCGCCAGAAACAACCCATCCAACTGTTCGTACATCTGGCGCAATGTGTCCTCGTCATCATCGAGGAGCGGGATCAGCCAGGGCACAGCGCCGGACGCAGTTAGCGCTTTCACATAGCTGTGCCCCATAATCCAGGTGGGCGGCAGAGATCCCTGCATGGCAGGCTGGTTTTGAGTTGGCACCCCAATAACCGGGCGTCTCGACATGTTTCTTCTCCGAATAGTGATAGAAAAATGCCCTCATCTGCCGCCGGAATCGTGCACCGGCTGGGCGGGCGAAGGGCGTGGTGCAGTCTACCATTTGCGTTCGGGCGCGTCAAAGTGCATGCCGTAATTTCATCTGTCGCCTTTCGTTTCGATTCTGTCGCGTGCGGGTTGCCAACACAGGCCGAGTTTTGCTATACTGTCAATTTGCAAGCGCCCGTAGCTCAGTGGATAGAGCGACAGTTTGCGGAACTGTAGGTCGCAGGTTCAAATCCTGCCGGGCGTACCACGAATCCCAACGAGTCGTCAGCATTGTGCTGGCGATTTTGTTTATACGGCCAGCCCCATGTCGGATGAGAATCAAACCCCATTTATCGTGCTGAAACCCGACCGCTATCTTGAATGCGGGCGCTGCGGGATCACATTTGCGTGGACAGGTTGGGAACAGAAGGAAACTTCGGGTGAACCAGTCCTGTGTCCGGGCTGCCGCCATTTGCTGGCGCTGACACGGCGCAAGCGCGGCGTAGTCAAATGGTATGATCGGCGAAAAGGTTTCGGTTTTATCACCGCCATTGACGGCTCCGAGGTCTATTTCAACCGGCGTTCGCTGGGCAAAGTGCGAAGCGTGCGCCGCGGCCAGCTCGTCGCTTTTCACACCGAGACGACCGAGCAGGGGATGCAGGCTGCGGAGGTGGAGCGGTTGGCGAAGTCCGGGGATAGTCAGAGCGGTTGAGTTCAGCTTTCGCTGGCGATATCGGCCAGGATTGCCCCGGCAAGCCGGAGCAGGTCGGCGGCATCCATTTCCAGCCCGGCCATCGGATCGCCGCTGCTGATGTTGACCCGATGGCAGGCGGCGATGCGCACATCGAACACGACCGGCGCATCATCCGGCAGACATAGGGGCGCCACGGCCCCCTGCACATAGCCGCTGACTTCCAGGATTTCCTCGGCGCTGGCGAAGGTCAGACGCTTCCATTCCTCGCCCAATTCGGCGCGCACCGCCTGTGGGTTCAGCCGATCATGGCCCAACACGCAGGCCATGACATAGCGCCGGGGCTGCCCCTTTTCCCGCAACAGAATCGATTTGACCATCTCTTCCGCTACAACGCCGCGCTGAGCCGCCGCTGCTTCCACGGTGAACACAGGTTCCGTGTGCGGAAGCAGGCGGTATGCGACGCCATTTGCGTCAAGCAATTCGGTGATTTTCGTCTTCATGGCGGGAGAAAGATGCTGATGGTCGGGCGAAACACGTCCGCTGGGGGGAGCCAGTTTGCAGTGAGCGAGGCGGCTGATATATCTTGCTGATGCAGACTAACTTGACTGTAACACGAATCAAGCTGCTCTTCAATGTGGATTATTTCGAATGAACGACTCAGATGTGATCAATCATCTTTTGGAATCGACCCGACGCATCGCCGTCGTCGGGCTTTCCAGCCGCCGGTCGAGAGCGGGTTTCTATGTGCCGGAATACTTGCAGCGGGCGGGATATAAGATTATCCCCGTGAACCCGAATCTCGATTCCGCCCTGGGCGAAAAAGCTTACCCCGACCTTGATTCCGCCCCCCACGGCGTGGATCTCGTCCTGATTTTCCGGCGCAGCGAGTTTGTGCCGCCGGTGGTGGATGAAGCGATCAGGACGGGCGCCGGAGCAGTGTGGATGCAACTTGGCATCGTCAATAACGGCGCTGCGCAGTTGGCGCGAGCTGCCGGGATGGATGTGGTCATGGATGCGTGCATGATGGTCGAGCACAGGCGCTGGGCGGCATCCCGAACCTGACCATGAGCGGAAAAGGCGCAGAGAGCGCTGAGTGTTCGTGTGACTCGTTTTCTCTGTGGCTCTTTATGTTCGCTGTGTAATTTCGGTCTCGACTTGGGGCATGGAAAAGCCAAAATATCTGGTTATCCCGGCGGCGGGGCTGGGGACACGCATGCGGACGGTAAAGCCGGAATTGCCGAAGGAGCTGCTGCCACTGGGCGGGAAGCCGGTCATCCAATACGCTGTCGAAGAGGGAATGGATGCGGGGATCAGCGATATCGTCGTCGTCATTCGCAGCGGTAAGGAGATCATCCGTGACTGCCTGCAAGGGCGCTGGCGACATCCGTCGTGGTCGGATGAAGCGGTTGCGGGTCTCGGTGCGATTCGTAAGCAGTGCTGCATCGAATATCTGTACCAGGATCGCCCGGCCGGAGTCGGGGATGCAATCGCACTGGCCGCCGACGTGGTGGGCGCGCACAACTTTGCCGTGATTTATCCCGACAATATTTACCTGCCCGCACCGGGGGCCTTGGCTACGTTGGCGGCGATTCGCGAGAAATATGATTGCGACGTGACGGCGATGACAGAGGTGGACGCCACCACTGCGGGAACGATATCGCACACCGGACGGGTCGATGCCAGCCCAGTGGGTGAGCGACTCTATCGGATCGAGCGAGTGTTGAGGCCAGGGCGGGAAGCGTTTCAGCGCCGCACAGCCAGGGAACTCCGCACATGGTCCTTTGCCATTTATGGCCCCCACCTGTTTTCCTATCTCGAGCAGTCGCGCGCCATCAGTGAGGACGAGGAATTAGGCGACGGCGACGCCGCCAACCTGCTCATCCGGGAACGCACCCTGCTCGGTTATCACCTGCCGGGCGAGGTCTATGACGTGGGTTTGCCTGCTGGATACGAAAGCTGCCGACAAGCCCTACGAATCCGTTAGCGCCCTCGCATCCAAACTCTCGTTATCGCACAAAATACCTGGGTCACAGAGAACACGGAGAAAATACGGAGGCAGCAAGTCGAGAATCTGGAATCTCCGCAACCCTCTGTATGTTCTCTGCGCCCTCTGTATCCTGTCGGTAACTGGATGGCCCGGATTAAGATTTCCCGCGATAGTGACGCTTTACCTTGACTGCGGGCAGTTCGCTGACGGCGTGCTTATCGAGCTTGAGATAAACCGTATCGTCCTCCACCCTGTCGATGGCTAACATGGGCACGGTAATCTCCTTTTTGTCCCAGAAATGGCCCGCTTCCATGATGAAGTGCGAGAGATGGCCTGATTCGGGGCTGATCACGAATTCTCCGATCTGGCCGATATGACCGTCGCTGGCATGCACATGCGTCCCGCGATGCACTGCATATTGCCCTTCCGGCACACACTCTTCCTCGACCAATCTCCCCGAATAGTCGGTGGGCATGGCGTAGGGCATCTCAAAGCCGTAATAGGCGGTCGTGGCCATGTACTCGGTGTCGGAGAATTCCATGTACCGGGTCTCCACGAATGGGTCCATCGCAGCCAGATCAGCGCTGGCGCAATCGAGCCGAATCAGGTCGTGCGTGGTTTCTGCGACCTTAGCGACTGGCACCAAGCGCTCGACATGCGGGTCTTCGGTGGTGTTCTTGACGACCACATACGTCACATCACGGCTGACTGGGTTCACCACGATGGTGGTCGATTCGCCGCAAGGGCCATCGCTGCATTCAACTTTGGCATTGATTGGAAAAAAGCTCATTCGATTCCTCAAGTTGGGTAAAGTGGCGGGTTCTCCAGGAATTGCAAAGGGCAAGTTGGGGAGAATTGTTTGAAAGAGTTTACCAGTGCTGCGGCTTTATGCAAATCACGCCATCAGCATTATTCAATACGGATGCGCGGGTTGAGATAGGCGTACAATAAGTCGGCCGCCAGATTCGCCAGGGCGAAGACCAGCACGGTCACCATGGCGATTGCCTGCATCAGGGGCAGGTCGCGCCGGTCGATGGCGAAGGTGAGGAGACGACCCAGGCCGGGATAGTTGAACACGTTTTCGATCACGATCAATCCGCTGATCAGCCAGCCAAAACTGATGGCAATCACCGTGATGGTGGGCAACAGCGCGTTTCGCAAGACGTGATGCGTGACGACTCGCCGCCGAGGAATCCCTTTCAGGGTGGCAGTTCGTACATAGCCTTGCTTTAATTCTTCCACCACGCCAGCGCGCGTCAACCTTGTGATATATGCCAACAAAACCAGCGATGCCGTCAAGGCGGGTAGAATCAGCATGGGAAAATAGTCCCGAAAACTCGCGTCGAGCGGCACAGACGAATTCGCAGGCAGGATATGAAGCCTGAATGCGAAAAAGTGGATCAAAATCAGACCGGTCACGAATTCGGGCAGGCCGACGACCGACAAAGAACCGACGCTGATGGCATTGTCGGCGACCTTATCCTGCTTCAAACCGGCGATCACGCCTAGCCCCACCGCCAGCGGTACGGCGATCAGCATGGTTAGAAAGGCGAGGCGCATCGAATTGACCAGCCGTTCGACCACCAGGTCACGGATCGGCAGACCAGTGCTGTACGACTTGCCCCAATCGCCGGTGAGGAAATGGCCCAGCCAGGTAAGGTATTGCACAACCAGTGGCCGATCTAACCCCAACTCGGTGCGGAGATTGGCGATAGCCGTCTCGCTGGCCTCGCGCCCCAGGATGATGCGCGCCACATCACCCGGCAGAAATTGCGTGATCAGGAAGATAATCAGTGATGTGATCAGCAGGGTGAGGAGCAGGAAGCCGAGACGGCGGACGATGTAGCGCGGCACGGGCGATCAACCGGTTTTCGGGGTTTGGGGTCGGGCGGATAGCGAGAAGGTTTTGGCTTGCATCGACTGCAATTCGACCAGTGAGATGTGGCAGCGGATGCGATGCCCGTCGGCCTCTTCCTGCCAGGGTGGCTCAGTCTGGCGACAGATTTCGCCCAGAATGCGGTGGCAGCGGGTGTGGAAGGCGCAGCCGGTTGGGGTATCGATGGGGCTGGGGATGTCCCCTTCCAGACGGATATGTTCCTGAGTGGCGGCAGGATCGAGGATGGGGATGGCCGACAGCAGCGCTTCGGTGTAGGGATGATAGGGCGGGTTGAAGATGTCCTGGCTGGGGCCGAATTCGACCACCTTGCCCAAATACATCACCGCAACCTCATCGGCCAGATAGCCGACGACGGCCAGATCATGCGAGATGAAAAGATAGCTGCTTTGTTGCTGGCGCTGGAGTTCGTTGAGCAGATTCAGGACGGATGCCTGTACGGAGACATCAAGCGCCGACACCGATTCGTCAAAAATCAGCAGGTCGGGCTGGGCGGCGAAGGCGCGGGCGATGGCGACGCGTTGTTTTTCCCCGCCGCTGAGCTGTCCCGGCAGACGGTCGACATAATCAGCGCTCAACTTCACCACCTGCAACAGCCGGACGGCCGCTTCATCCGCCTCCTTTTTGCCATAACCGCCCAACCGCATCAGGGGTCGGCTCAGGGTTTGGCCCACGGTGCGGTAGGGGTTCAGGGCATCTTCAGGGTTTTGGAAGACCATCTGCAAGCGGCTGAGCGTTTTCAAATCACGGTCGGAGAGATCGGGGGCGAGGGGCATTTCCAACAGCACGACTTCGCCCTGGGTTCGTTCAACCAGGCCAATGATGCACCGCGCCAGCGTCGATTTGCCGCTGCCGCTTTCGCCGACCAGACCTAAAGTCTTGCCGCGCCGAACCTGCAAGTCCACGCCATCCACCGCTTTCACCTGTTTGGGCGACTTGCGCCGCAACAGTTCGGAAAGCGAACGTTGGACATTGAAATAGCTCTTGACCTGAACTGTATTCAGGATGGTCTCTGCCGCAGGCTCCGTGGTTTCCTCCGGCTGCAAAGTCTTCGGCTCGGCGCTGATGATGAGCGAACCGTCGGCGATCTCCGGCCAGCGGTGGCAACGCACAGAGCGATGGGGCGTCGGTTCCTCTTTTGGCGGGCGCTGGCTGTGACAAATGTCAGTGGCGATGGCGCAGCGCGGGGCGAAGACGCAGCCGGGGAGTTGCGCGTTCAGCGGGGGGATCTGGCCGGGGATGGGCAGGAGATCGATCTGTCGCTTGTTCTGGCCGATGCGGGGCACGCTATCCAACAAGCCCTGCGTGTAGGGATGCAACGGAAGTTGATACAAATCCGCCACGGACGCGTCTTCCACCAGTTCACCGGCATAGAGCACGGCGATGCGGTCACAGATATTGGTGATCACCCCCAGGTTGTGCGAGACATACAAAACGGCCGTGTTGCGCTCCCGGATGAGATCGGCGAAAAGGTCGAGGACGACGGCTTCGGTGGTGACATCCAGGTTGGTCGTCGGTTCGTCCAATACCAAAAGTTCGGGGTTCTGGCTCAACGCCAGGGCGATGATGATCCGTTGTTGCATGCCGCCGCTGAGCTGGTGGGGATAGCTCGCCGCTATCCGGGCCGGGTCGGCCATTTTTACCATTTCCAGCAGTTCCAGGATTCGCGCCTGCTGTTGCTGTCGTGACAACCCCTGGTCCAGCGACTCGGCTAGTTGGTCGCCGATACGCAGCGAGGGATTGAGGGCGGACAGCGGGTTCTGCGGGACCAGCTTGACCTGAGTGCGCCACACTTCCCGCATTTCCTGCTCATTCATGCCCAGCAAATCCCGGCCATTCAGCAAGATGGAACCGCTCACCACCTCGCCGTCTTCGTTCAGGTATCCCATGATCGCCATCGCCAGCGTCGTCTTGCCCGACCCGCTTTCTCCCACCAGACCGTAGGATTGGCCCTGGCCGATGCGCAGCGAGACATCTCGCACCGCCTGCAGGTGGGCTTTCTCTTGCCAGTAAGCGACTGTCAGGCCGGTGATCTCGATGACGGGCCGGGCGTCGAGGTCAGACATCAGGTCGAAGTCTGTAGGGCGCGTTTGAGGCCATCGGCCATGAGATTGACTCCGATGACCAGCAAGGAAATAGCGGCCACGGGAAAATACATCGCCCAGGGCGTGAGTGCGACATAAGTGCGTGACTCGTTCACCATGAGCCCCCAATCGGGGTTGGGCGGCTGTACGCCCACGCCCAGAAAGCCCAGCGACGCCACCAGAAAGATAGCATAGGAAAATCGCAGCGCCGCTTCGACGGTCAGGGCGGGCAGCACCGAGGGCATGATCTCGCGAAATAGGATGTGGAATTGTGATTCGCCCTGCGTGCGCGCTGCCTCGACGAAGCCTTTGTGTTTGACCGAAATCACCACGCTGCGCACCACCCGCGCCACGATCGGTGTGTACACGATCACGATGACGAGCAGGACGCTGTTGCGAGATGGGCCGATCGTGCCCAACAGCAGCAACGCCAATAGTAACGCCGGTAGAGCCAGCAAGCCGTCGAAAGCGCGAAAAGTCACCTCTTCCGCCGCGCCGCCGCGATACGATGCAATCAATCCCACGATCGTGCCGATGATGACGGCGAGCAGCGTGCCCAGCCCGGCCAGCAGCAAGATGTCCTGCGCCCCGATCACCACCCGGCTGAACACATCCCGGCCCAGGTGGTCAGTTCCGAACCAGTGGTCTGCCGAGGGCGCCTGGCGGGCGTCGCTGGCGATCTGTTGCGTGGCCGTGTAGGGGGCGATCTGCGGGCCGCACAGCGCCAGGAAAAGGAAAAGCAGGACGAAGGTCGTTCCTACCGCCGAAGCAGGGCGACTGTACAACTCTGATAGCACTTGCACGCCCCGCCACGAGCGTCGACCATTTGTTCCTGGCTTGCCCTGGCTTAGAGTGGTCATATTAGCGATTCTGGCTCGATATCAATACGCGACATCGCCGAGGAGTTCAGGTGAAACAACCTCGGCGATGTTCATGAGAATGGTTCCGGGTTTATTGGGCTGGCCGGATGTTGGCCAGGTCGGTTCGTCCGGCAAAAGCCTTCAATTCAAAGCCCTGGAATGTGTCGCGAATGGCGCCAAGCTGGGCAAAGAAGTAGGGGATGATCACCGGGCCGCGCTCGACCATGATGCTTTGGATGTCGTGATACGCCTGGACGCGCTCCGCTTCATCCAGAGTTGTGCCGGCTGTCGTCGCCGCCTTCTCGAATTCCTCATCGCAAAAGTGCGATTCATTCCAAATGGCGTCGCATTTCAGCATCACGTCCAGGTAGAATTGCGGGATCGGGCGAGAACCCCAGCCGGTGATGCCCAGGTCGACTTCTAGCCAGCCGTTGTCGCCATAGTAGACGCTCTCCGGCTCGACGAGCAGATTGACATCGATGCCCGCCTCAGCCCACTGCTCTTTCAGGATGGCAGCCAGGGCGGGGCGGTCGCCCGAATCGGGCACGTGCAGATCGAGTTGCAGGCCGTTTTCATAACCGGCTTCGGCCAGCAAAGCGCGGGCTGCTTCGGGATCACGGGCAGGCAGAGGGGGATCTTCGGTGTAATAGGAGGTGTAGAGCGGGCCGATGGGACTGTCACGTCCCACTGCGCCAAAGCCCAGAGTGACGAGGTCGTTAATGGCGGCACGATCGGTCGCCAGCTTGAAAGCCTGGATCACTTTGGGGTCGCTGCCGGGCGCTCGATCCGAACGCAGGCGGATGAGATCAAAGCCGTTGGTGGGGATGTTGGTAGTGACGATGCCCGGCTCATTCTGGAGCGTGACGAACAGGGGCGTGGGCATGCGCATGGCCAGATCGACCTGCCCGCCCCGCAAAGCATCGACCGCAGCGGCCGGATCGCTGAAGAAAATCATCTGCATTTCGGCCACGCCTGGCTTGCCCGCGATGAAATAGTCGGAGTTCGCCTCGAATTCGATGCGGTTCTCCGGGCTGTAGGTCGTCACTTTGAAGGGGCCGCTGCCATTGAACTGCGTGAAATCCTCCGTACCGGCCTTGACGACGACCGCATGGTTGTCGCTGAGATCGTACAGGAAGAATGGGTTGGTCTCGGCCAGGGTAAAGGTGACTCCCCCGTCTCCGGTCGCTTCCACGCTGGCGATGTTGCTGTAGAGGTCGGCGGTTGGCAGGCCCAACTCGGGGTCGCGCAGCCGGTTGAACGTCCAAACAACATCATCCGCCGTTACCGGGCTGCCATCATGGAAAGCCGCTCCTTCGGCAAGCGTGAATGTGTATGTCAGGCCATCCGGGCTTGTGGTCCAACTCTCGGCCAGCCGCGGGCTGATATCGTTGTTCGGGGCGATGTCGATCAGGTAGTCGTAGACGGCGTTGATGATGGCGACTTCGGTGTCGGAGGATACGAAAGCCGGGTCGAGTTGGACGGGGATGTCCATTGCCACCCGCAACAAGCCCTCCGGCGCAGGAGCGGTTCCAGGCTCCATCGTGGGCGTGGCATCGACAGGCGGAGGCGCTTCTTCGGGCGCAACCTGAACAGCGGTCGGTTCTGGCGCTGGGGCGGGCGCTGGCGCCACGCAGGCCGACAGGGCGAGAACCAGTACGAGCAATAGTGTGTAGAATATCCACTTATCCGTCGACAGCTTTGTGGATTTCATTTCCTGATCTCCTTCATTTGTTTCTGGGTGTGTGTCAATGTCATCGATTGTTGGAATACGAATTGCCATCTCATTGTTGTGTGTGTCTGAACCTGCACTGAACTGGCGCTGAAATTGTAGCATGGGGATTGCGGTCAGGCCACAATTGCGCGCGTTTCACAGGCGAGACTGATCAAACAAGCTAAAACAATGGCAGCAATGCCGCCTTGATGCAGTAACGAATGATACATCGAACGTGAATAAAGTGAACCCTGTTGGCCTTCGTTTCAGAAATGCCATGTCGCGGGTCGCATGGTTTACAATGTATGGAGTCGGCAGGTACCGAACCAATGGGATCGAACGAGCCGCAGAATCAAACTATCACCAGAAAAGAAATCCGCATGACAGATATCGAAACGAATTCAGACGCACAAAACCTTCCACCTTCTTCCGTCTCTGAGCAGATTCCGGGCGATCCACGTGGGCAGAACCACGATGTCGTCGAACCCGAAAACGCCCTGCCAGAAATCACCCTGAGGGAACTGCCGGAGCAGTTGCAGCAAGCGGCTGCCAATGCCGGTTGGACGAGCCTCATGCCGGTGCAGGCGAAAGCTGTCCCTTACATGCTGGCTGGAAGGGATTTGATGGTGCAATCGCGCACGGGCAGCGGCAAGACCGGCGCATTCATCTTGCCCATCCTCAACCGCATCAAGACGAATAAGGCGAGTTGCCAGGCGCTGGTTCTAGTCCCCACCCGGGAGTTGGCGAACCAGGTCGCCAAAGAGGCGGGGATATTGGGAGCCGCCACAGGCGTGCGCAGCGTGGCCGTTTATGGCGGTGTGAGCTATGGTCCTCAACTCAAGGCTATGCAGGAAGGCGCTCATCTCGTTATCGGCACGCCGGGCCGCATCCTCGATCATCTGTTGCGCCGCAATTTGCGCCTGGACGATCTCGAAATCCTGGTTTTCGACGAAGCGGATCGGATGCTATCGATGGGCTTTTATCCGGATATGCGCGAAGTGCAGCGCTATCTGCCGCGCCGTCGCATCAACGCCTACATGTTTTCGGCCACATTCCCCGCGCATGTGATGCGCCTGGCCCACCAATTCCTGACCGACCCTGATTTCCTCAGCCTCAGTCGGGACCGAGTGCACGTGGCCGACGCTGAGCACGTTTATTACCTGACGCCGCCCATGCAGCGTGATCGCAGTCTGGTGCGCCTGATCGAGATCGAGAACCCGGGTTCGGCCATCATATTCTGCAACACTAAGAATACCGTGCATTACGTCACGGTCGTCTTGCAGCGTTTCGGTTACGACGCCGACGAACTAAGCTCGGATCTGGGGCAACAAGCCCGGGAGAAGGTGCTGGGCCGGGTGAGGGATGGTCATCTCCGCTTCCTGGTAGCGACGGACGTGGCGGCGCGGGGCATCGACATACCGGAATTGACCCATGTTTTCCTATACGAACCGCCCGAAGATATCGAATCCTACATTCATCGAGCTGGACGGACCGCACGCGCCGGTGCGCCGGGCGTAGCGATCTCGATGGTAGAGAATGTCAACGAGCGTATGCAACTGGATCGCATCGCCAAACGCTACGGCATCGCCATGGAAGAGCGACAATTGCCGGAAGAGGGGGATGTGGCCGCCCTGGTGTCCGAGCGAGTGACAACGTTGCTCGAAGCGAAATTGCGTACCCGTGACAAGTTACAAACCGAGCGGATGCAGCGATTTTCGCCGCTGATCGCCGAATGGATGGAGAGCGGAACGGGGCAGTCACTGATGACGATGTTGGTCGATGACTTCTATCAGGCATCGCTTCATGCCCCTTTGGAAACCGGGGACGACGGTCAAACGCCGCAGCGAGGGGAACGCGTTGCCACGCAAAGCCAGGGACGAAATCGGCGTCGTCGGCGCGGCAGGCGCAAGAAGTCGGGGCAAGGCGCGTAGTACACGCGGAAAAGTTGACAGTATTCAGTGATCAGTATTCAGTTTAGTTCGGCCACTGATTACTGAATACTGATCACTGCCCACTGTTTACTGCCACCTCTCAATCAAAGACGATAACGCCGCGGGCGATTCCTCCCGACAGCATATCGGCATAGGCCTCGTTGATCTGCTCAAGCGCATACACTTTGCTGACAAGCCGATCCAGGTCAAGCAGCCCGCGCCGATAGAGATCGATATAGCGGGGGAAGTCGCGAGTGGTGTTGGCCGAGCCATAATACGAGCCGGTGTCGGTCTTTCCCTGTCTGGTGATGATCGCTCCAGGCAGATTGGTGCTGCTACCCATGGGCGAAAGCCCTGCCAGCACGATCACGCCGCCGGGTCTGGCTGCAGCCAGGCACCGCTCCTGGACGGCGGGAATGCCGACTGCCTCAAATACGAAATCCGCCCCGCGCCCCTCGGTCAGCCGTCTTATCTCGCCCACAGCTCTATCGTCGGCCAGGACGAAATCGGTCGCCCCAAACTCGATCGCCATTTTGCGCTTGGCCTCGACCCTGTCCACTGCAATGATACGGCTTGCCCCGGCCAGCTTCGCCGCCATCACCACACTCAAGCCCACTCCTCCCACGCCGAACACCGCAACGCTGCTGCCGGGCGTCACCCGTACGGTGTTGAGGGCAGCGCCCACGCCCGTCGTCACCGCACAGCCAACCAGAGCAGCGATCTGCATGGGCACATCCTTCGGGATGGGGACGCAACAGGCTTGGGGGACGACGATGCGTTCGGCGAAACAGCCCAGGGCGCTGAATTGATAGATGGGTTCGCCGTTTAATGAGATGCGCGTGCTGCCATCGAGCATCGTCCCTGTCCAAATTGGCTCGATGTAAGCCGTGCACAGGCTGGGGCGATCGTGCAGGCAGTAAAAGCACTCGCCGCAATTCGGAGCCCAGTTCAAGGCTACGTGCTCGCCCGGCCGCACCCTGGTAACGCCTTCACCCACGGCCTCGACGACGCCCGCCCCCTCGTGTC
>JAGFJG010000148.1 GCA_024102915.1 Caldilineales bacterium | reverse complement strand
GTGTTCGGAGGGGGGCTGGGGGTGATCGCGGGGGCGGGGAAGGTGGGGTCGGCCGGTGTGGGCGTGGCGGTGGGTGTTGGGGTGGGAGTGGGGGTGGGCGTGTGGGTGTGGGTCGGTGTGCGGGTCGGGGTGTTCGTGGGGGTGCGGGTCGGAGTGTTTGTCGCTGTGGGTGTACTCGTCGGCGTATTCGTCGCCGTCGGAGTGCTGGTTGGCGTTGGCGTCTCTGTAGCTTCCTCTTCCACCGAGATCACGACATCGTTGCCGGTGTCGCCAAAATAGCTGATCGTCGCTGTCAGCCCGCTGCCACAGAAATTCGATGTGACGATGCCGCCTTCGGCCAGGCCAGAGAAGGTGCCGATGGGATCAAAGCTTGCACTTTGCCTATCGATGATTGTGAAGTCGGCTCCACTAACAACTCCGGCGGAGAGCGAACAACTCAACAAGAGGGTGGCATTGTCAAGGTTAACAGTATCGGTGACGATGACCTGGTCGTAGCCGCTGCCCGGGATGAGACCTTCTATCTCGATCTCGAACGTCGTACCACCGCTGAGGTCGAGCGTCCCCACGGTCAATGTGCCGGGGCTGTTTCCGGCCGTGGCCGTACCGGCGTTCGTCGTCAGGTCGGCAAGACTTCCCGTACCCTGTGTCTTGCCGCTGCTCATATGGGTGGAGCCGTTCACCGTGCCGTTGCCATTAAACGTACCGCTTTCAACGCCGAAATCGACTGACGCCGCTGCGATGCCGCTCATGCTAAACGTGCCTGCACCGGCTTTGACCAAATCCCCTTCGCCTGTAAGGTCGCCGCTAAAACTGCCGCTGCCTAGCGTAAGTGTGGGGAATGTACATTCGCCGCACCAGGAAAACTCCACGGTACCATTGCCGGA
Organism: Caldilineales bacterium; assembly: GCA_024102915.1. Lineage (GTDB taxonomy): Bacteria > Chloroflexota > Anaerolineae > J102 > J102 > JAGFJG01. The sequence goes on along the minus strand of JAGFJG010000148.1, from coordinate 10,835 downwards.
CAGAGAACCGATGGTTTCTTCGGTATCATCAATACGTAGCGTGCCGGGGCTGTTGACTGTTACTGCCCCGGCGTCCGGTAGTGTATCGCTTTCCGAGCCGCCCGTAAGTGCCAAGATACCGCCCGAAACCGTTGTCGCCCATGTGCCACTCTCAGTGCCATTCAAGCGAAAATACCCATCGTTGCCTTTCACCAATTGACCGCCTGAACCGCTGATACTACCGCCATAATCGGGCGAACCTTCACTCAGGGAGGAAGGGGCATTGACTGTGAGTGTGCCGCTGCCCAACGTGATGGCAGCGGCTTCAGTGAGAGCATCAGGGCTTTGCACGGCGGCAAACCCTCCCTCGCCTGCTACGTCATGAAGGGATTGGATTTCTTGATTGAAACCGGCCAGATCGAAAACGGCGTCATCATAGATATACAGCCAGGTCGCGGTGGGGAGGGCGTTGCTGATGCCGAGTTTCAGTGTCCCACCCTCTATATAGGTTTCCCCATCATATGAGCTGTTTCCTGAAAGAGTCAGCGTTCCGCTACCCGATTTCGTAAGACTTAGCGTGGCATCGCCGGCAGGGCTGAGCGCTGATGCAGCGATTTCGCCTCCTTCATCATCATCGTCAGTGATCACCCCAGAGAAAGTTGTATTGGCGCTGCCGGCAACTTCGAAAAAGACCGATCCGTTACCAGTCGAAGTGACTGTACCCTCGCCAGTGAGCGCTCCAACGGCCTGGTTGTAGCCGTTTAAATCGAAGAACGCATCGCTGTCAACATTTAGAGCAGTGCTCGTGGGCAAAGCGTCATTAGCACCGATCTGGAGTGTACCTCCTTGAATCAGTGTGCTGCCGGAATAATCATTGGCTGCACTCAGAAGGAATGTCCCTGCTTCCCTCTTGACCAGGCCGCCATCAATACTGTCAGTCAGGTCGCCATCAAGCGCTGATGCGAGCGTGCCGGTTTCTAAGAAGATACTTGATTTGATGCCACCCAAGTTTTCGTTAAAGATGCCATCGCCTGAGGAGCCGGCGGAATTGCTACTGGCGATGAACGAATCACCGCTGATTGTCACGCTTGTATTGCTGTCCGCATCATCTGTATTGAGGATTGCGCCGCCATCAGCCGTTGATGAACAATTCGAGAGGGTAGTCCCGACTAGGTCAAGCACGCCTTCGTTGTAAATGCAGCCGCCTCTATTCGCCGCAGCGCCGTCAATGGATACGTTCGATAGGGTGAGGTCTCCGGCGTTGAGTATGGCTCCACCGTTACCTGGGCTATCTGCATCAATCAAATCCAATGCCTCAATATTTACAGTTGCGCCTATACCAATACTGAATATCCGATAAGACTCGCTTCCTGAAATAGTGGGTCGTCCATTTAAGTCAGGAACTGCCAAGATACTGGAAATGTTGCTGCCAATCTCTGGGAGGTCAGAATCGAGAGAAATAGTGTCACCATTGATGGACGTGAGATCGATAGATACATCAGATAGATCTGTTTCAGGGTCATTGGCTTCCTCAATCGCAGCCCTTAAGGTGCAGATTGGCACCTCATCATTTTCAGTGTCGCAGATGCCATCCCCAGGCGTACCATCAGATTCATCCCCAGAATCGTTGACCGTGATCGTCGTCGCTGTAAACGACAATGTATCTTCCGGCTCCAACGGTCGCGCCGAAGCTGAAAACGCATCGCTGTACAACAGCCAGGCCACAAAGACCAGCCCGGCCAGAGCCATGACAATGAGCAGTCGGCGCAAACGGATGATATCAAAGTGTGTGTGGTTCATTCTTTGCTCCCAAAATCAGGTATTGGACGCAGCGAAAGCGCTGAATCGCCCTTTGATTCAAGTGATGAATTGTTCTGCGGGCGTGCGGTTATGCACGGGGCGGGTTGTCCGTCCGGTTCAAATCCAAGGCACGCCAATGCCAGGAACCGGCAGGCGTGTTCGTGCTTACAAACTCTGTTGTATTCCAACAACCATTATCAGGCCCGCATTGTAACGTCGAATCAGACATCGGTCAACAGGGTTCGAGGCGGGGTGCAGTTTCGTCCTATCGTCAATTTTCGTCCACTTTCACCGCCGCTGTGGTTGTTAAAGACTCTGCACGCCCATTGCATGCAAAAATCCCCATTCAAACATCTGTTTGACTTGCGCCATCGCTAGGGTAAAATGCCACGGCTCACGGCGTTATGACGCCTGGTGCAACGGCTCATTAGCAATGCCGCTACTCACGAACGCTCTTCCGTGACAGACAACGCATCTCCCCCGACCCATTCGACATTTCTAAATGGCGCAGACGGCGTGCTTGATCGTGATCGATTGATCCCCGGTCTGGCGGGCGGCCTGATCATTGGGCTGCTCCAGGTCGTATTGGCCGTCTCCTTCTCGGCGCTTATCTATACCGGGCCGCTGGCTGACGCCCTGCCCGTCGGCATCGGCCTGACGCTGGCCGGCGCCCTCGCCCTCGTCATCGTCATCACTGCCCTCAGTTCGTGGCCGGGGATGGTGGCGTGCAATCAGGATGTGCCCGCCACCATCCTGGCGGTCATTGTGGCGGGCGTGGCGGCGGCGATGCCTGCCACAGCCGGACAACCAGATATGCTTGCCACGGTGTTGATTGCCGTCGCCCTGGCCAGCGTGCTCACCGGTCTGGTAGCGTGGCTGCTTGGCCGCTTCAAGCTAGGCAGTCTGGTACGCTTTGTACCCTATCCGGTTTTGGGCGGATTCCTGGCTGGGACCGGGTGGCTGCTCGTGGTAGGCGCGGTGAGTTTCATGACCGATACTTCAGCGACGCTTGCCAACCTCCCAACGCTGGCGACGGCAGGCGAGGCGGTGCAATGGTTGCCGGGCGTGGCGCTTGGTTTCATCATGCTGTTCTTGCTCAAACGCTACAGTCACCCCCTACTTTTTCCGGCCACCCTCGTCGTGGCGTCGATACTCTTTTTCGTGTTCCTGTTCCTCTCCGGAACTTCGGTGGCGGAGGCGGCAGCGCAGGGGCTTTTCATCGGCCCATTTCCGGAAAGCGCGCTGTGGTCGCCCTTGCGCCCGGCCATGCTGGCGGACGTGTACTGGCCCGCCATTTGGGGACAGGCCGCCACCATCGCCGTCATGATCGTTGTCAGCATTCTGGCGCTCTTGCTCAATGTCTCGGCCCTGGAACTGGCGACGCGGCAGGAAGTGCAGGCGAATCGGGAACTGCGGGCAGCAGGGATCGGCAACTTGCTCACGGGTCTTTTGGGTGGGATGGTTGGGTATCAGGCGCTGAGTCTCTCCGTACTGAACAGCCAGTTGAAGGCGAACCATCGATGGACGGGGATTGTTTCGGCTGGAATACTGGCGATCACACTGATATTTGGCGCGACCGTTCTTTGGCTGGCCCCCAGGATGATTGTCGGCGCAGTTCTATTCTTTCTGGGCGTTTCCTTTCTCTATGATTGGGTCTATCGTTCGTGGTTCAAACTCTCCAGGGCGGATTACGCCATCGTCCTCCTCATCCTGGTCGTCATCGCCACCGTCGGCTATCTGGAAGGTGTGGTCGTCGGACTGGTCACCACCATCATCGTGTTCGTGATCAATTACAGCTGGATCGACGTCGTGCAACGCAGATTGAGCGGAGCCAGCTATCATAGTCGCGTGGTGCGGCGACCGGAACACCAGTTTTTCTGCCAGAATCACGGGGACAGGATTTTCATCCTGCAATTACAGGGCTATTTATTCTTTGGCACCGGGCATGGGCTGCTTGAGGACTTGCGGCTGCGATTATACGACAGCCAGACTTCGCCCCTCCAATATTTTGTCCTCGACTTCCGCCAGGTCATCGGCGTCGACTCAACGGCCACGCTCAGCCTGGGCCGGGTGATGCAGTTGGCCGACCAGAATGGGGTGGAGGTCGTCATCGCCGGTCTGCGCCCGGAGCTCGAATTGCGGCTGCGGACGGCGGGGTTGTTCGACGTTGATTCGGCGCATGTGCACCTGTTCCCCGACCTCGACCGGGCGCTGGAGTGGTGCGAAGCGGAACTGCTGGCTGCGAGCAGCGAGGAAGCGACGGATCATGGAATGGACATCGTCACCCAGCTTCGCCGCTTCATCGACCGCCCCGCCCAGATGCAAATTCTTCTCTCGTATTTGCATCGCGAGGAATATGGGCCGGGCGCATATTTAATCCAGCAAAACGACGAACCCGACGACATGTTTTTGATCGAGAGCGGAGAGGTGACCGTCCTGCTGCGATCCAGCGATGGCAAGCCGCCCATCCGCCTGCAAACCATACACGGCGGGAATGTGGTCGGTGAGATGGGTTTTTATCTCGACATTCGGCGGACGGCGGCCGTCGTCGTCGATGCGCCGACCATCGCTTATCGCTTGCGAAAGCAAGACTTGCAGCGCATGCAGCAAGAACAACCGGACGTTGCCGCCACTTTGCACGAATTGATGGTGCACATGCTGGCGCTGCGCGTTCGCCAGATGAACGCTACCGTCAGCGCCCTGGAAAGTTGAAATAACACCCAACTATTATCAGAATAGATACAGAGACCACAGAGAGCGCAGAGAACTCAAAGTAACGCCTGATTTTTGAAATTCCGAGGCCTTGTAACTCTCTGTGACCTCTGCGTACTCTGCGTTTCAATTGTCTTGCATATTGGCTTGGAACAAGTCAAATGGATGAGATCAATGGATAAAGTCATCATCACCGCCGCCGTCGTCGGTTCCCGCCCCACCAGGGCCGACAACCCCGCCGTTCCCTATTCTCCCGCCGAGATCGCCAGTGCCGCCATCGAGTGCGCCAATGCCGGCGCGGCCATCGCCCATATTCACGTGCGCGACCCAGAGACTGGCGAACCCAGTTCCCGCCTCGACTATTTTCAGGAAGCGCTGGAACGGATTCGGGCGCAATGCGACATGCTGATCAACCTCACCACCAGCGGCCTCAACCTGACAGGGCCGGAGGCGGGCGAGCAGCGATTGGAGGTCGTGGGACTGCGGCCTGACCTGTGCTCGCTCGATGTCGGCTCCGTCAACTTTCCCGACCGCCTGTTCGCCAACCCGCCCGGCTGGGTGGACATAGCCGCCCGGCGCATGCAGGCAGCCGGGGTCAAACCCGAAATCGAGGTATTCGACACCGGCCACGTCTCCCAGGCGCTTGATTTGGTCGGGCGGGGGTTCGTGGATGATCCGCCCTATTTCCAGCTTTGCATGGGCGTGCGCTGGGGCATCCCCGCCACGCCGGAGAACCTGTTATTCATGCGCCGCCAACTCCCCGCAGATGCGCTCTGGTCGGTGCTGGGCGTGGGCCGGGCGCAATTGCCCATGATCACGATGAGCCTGCTTTTGGGCGGCCATGTGCGCGTCGGTTTCGAAGACAATCTCTATCTGCGCAAGGGTGTGCTCGCCGCCAGCAATGCCGAGTTCGTCGAGCAGGCGGTGCGGCTGGCCAGAGAACTGGGTCGCGAGCCAGCCACACCATCCGAAACACGAGAAATGTTGGGGATCAGGATCGATCCAATATCAGGGGCAGCCAGTGCCGCTGGTTAAAGACGATGCCAATGGTCACGGCAATTGATTGGCAGCTTTCGGCTGCATCTTTGTCGCGCACGCAGACCTGCGCCTGATACTCGCCGTCTGCGGCATATTTGTGTGATGGGAATGCCACGCTGCCCGTCATCCCGGTTGCCGGCGTCGCCCCGCCATTCCGGGTGACGACGCCCGATTCGACGGCGCTGCCGTCTCCCCAATCCACCGTGGCCGTGTGCGTGTCCAGCGCCCCGGCGTCGGAGAAAGCGACCGGCGGCAGGGTGAGCGACTTATTCGCAAGAGTGCTGATGTCATCTTGCGGCTGCACGACCGGAGCGGCGTTGACGATCGAGACCGGCTCACGGCCCGTCCCCAGCTTGCCCGAAGCGTCCTCGATGCGGAAGAAGACATCATACAGCCCGTTGTCGGCAAAGTGATGGCTGACTTCGTAAACATCGGCGGCGCTGTACCCGTCGGCGAAGTCCCAGCCGATTTCCTTTGGATTCTCGAAGCCTTCGCCCGGCGTCGCCGTGAATGTGATTGCGTCACCTTCCGTGGCGGTCAGCGCCGAGGCATCGACCTGCACCGCATCGACGCCATAAAGCGCACCCTTGGCGGCGGTCTCGGCCACGTTTCCGGCGCCGTCCACCGCCTGCACCAGGAATACGATCTCACGATCCAGATTTTCCAGCATCCCCGCCCAGCGGTTGGTGGCTTCGTCAAAGCTGAGGTCGAGCGACTGCCAGACGCCACCGCCATCGGTATAGGTGACGACCACGCGCACGACCCCGGATGGGTCGGCTGCCCGCACGGCGAATCGCATGGTTTCGAGATTATTCTCCGCAGCTTCTCGAACGGTGTTCACCTGCATGATCGTCGGCGGCAGGAAGTCGGTCGAGTCAGAATGATAGACTTCATATTCGACCTGATCGTAGCGTCTTTCCAGCCCCACCACATAGCGGGTCGAATTCTCGCCCTCGACCACGCCTGTGTGCAAGAACTGTCCCAGGGTGAGCACCAATCGTTCGAGGATGCCGGAGGGGGTGAGGAACCGGTTGAGGCGCGCCATGGATTCGGGCTGCCAACCGTTAAAGATAAACTGCGGCTCGTATCGCACGGTCTCCGTCACTGGCATGGTGATCACCGGGTCCCAGTCGGGGAGATCGGTGTATTGGGCGCTGAGGAACAGGGCGCCATGCGCAACCCGGCTGTCATCGTCCAGCGAAACATCGATGGCCATGCGCGGCTGGATGGGGTTGTACAATAGAGCCTGATAGCCGTCATCGCCGGAGAAGTAGCTGCCTTTGGGCGTGTCGATCCGCTGTAAGATTGGTTGCAGGCTGTAGCTGGCGACTTCCAGATTGCCCTCGCTACGGCGGCTTGTGGGTTCGATCGGCGTTAGCGATGAACCGGGGTCTTCGTCTGGCGTTTCGATGCGATAGGTGGGCAGGCCGTAAAGTGTGGCAATGTCCAGCACCTTCTCATCGTACGGGCCATAAGCGCCCATACTCATCAGCGCGTAGTCTTCCTTGGCCTGGCGGATCGCCTCGCCGACGGTGGGCGACGTGCCGAGATTGCGGGCGAAGCGGCTCATCAGTTCTTCCGAAAGAGTGGCGGCGGTGTCATCGCCATAACCATACCCGGTGTTCGCCAGCCACAGCGCACCCTTGGCGGCGAACGCCTGAGCGAAGTCCGTCTCGCTCTGGAACTGCTTGCCAAAATCGCTCGTGCACACGTCGCAGACATTCAGGCCGGAATGGCAGCCCACCGAGAAGTTGATCGTCCCCGCCAGATCGACGCTTGAAGTGACGATCTCACTCGCCTGCACCAGCGTACCTGATCCCGTCTGGTTGCGGTCGGCCGGTTCCAGCAGGAAGTGAGAGAAATGCGCGTTGATCGAACTGACATCGTGGCGGCTGCCCAGCAAGTCCGCCCGCAGATCGTCGCCGCTCCATACATCGTTGTTGACCACAGTGCCTCCCAGGCCCAGGTCGGCGAAGGAGGCGGCGATCTGGGCGGCGCTATCCTTGAGGAAATCGTAACTATAGACCAGGCTGGCGCTGGCTTGCAGGAGGCCGTCCCTCGCCAGATAATCCTGGATGAGGCCGTTCATTTCGGCGGGATTTTCCACCAGACGACCCTGGGCGAACGAAGGCACGTACAGCGGTCGTCCCTGATACATCGAAGGTTCCATGTCGGCGTAATAGTTGTCGGTCAACATGTAGCCCTGGCTTAGCGCGGCATAGAGGGCGGTGTCACCCTTCACGAGCGCCTGGTTGGCGTATTCGCTTTCGTTGGCGGTGGCGACCAAATCCTTGATGCGGCGGAAGGGGATCGCTTCGTCGTCGCCGACCATGATAATGTTCTTGACCTGTGGCCTCTGGGCCAGCAAGCCGTCAATCAGAATCTTGATGCGCCAGGCCACTGTGTTGGCCGCCTCCGGATTACAAACGCTTACGCTATCCCAGAGATCGTAAGCGTCCGTCACATCCGGATCCAGTTCCAGCGCGGCGATGCGACCCTTGACGCTGGGATGCGCGGCGAACTGATTGAGGCTGGCTGTGAGAGGCGCTACCGCATCAGGGCCGTACAGTTTTTCCAATCGTTCCTTGGGATAGAGGATGAGCGTTTCGGTGGCAGCCGCGCCAAAGGGTTCGTAATCCTGCCCCGGCGTGCCGCTGAACCCGAATGACCGCGAGCAAACGGGCGGCGGCGGCGGCGGTTGCACTTCCACCGTGAGCGTGTAAGGCTCAGTACTGGTTGCGCCATTGTGCCCGGCCACCATCACGTAATAATGGTCGTAGGCGTCGATGACATAATCGCTCACGGTTTCGTCGGCAGTGCCCGGCTGCACCGAATAGGCTACAAGCGGCACATTCTGGATGGGCACATTTTGCAGCGGCACGTTTTGCAGCGGCACATTTTGCAACGGCACATTTTGCAACGGCACATTTTGCAACGGCACGTTTTGTAACGGCACATTTTGCAACGGCACGTTCTGCAATGGCAGCGACTTGATGGCGACGTCGTAAGTATTGGCGTGCGGCAAAGGCAGGTCTTCTTTAGGAAGTTCGGAAGAAAGCAGGGTTGGCCGGAACAGCGCCAGATCGAGGTCGACATCGGCGCCTTCCAGCTTGAACGTTACTTTCGAGCCGTATGTGAGTTCGGCGACCGGCAGTTTGTAGAAATCGATGTCGGTCGGATCGCAGATGTATGAAATATACTCGACGCCAGGGACGATTGAATGTGCATATTGCCAGGAATCGTTGGTCTCATAGGTATCATTGCACGCCAACTGCCGCCCTATCGACGCGCCAAATTCGGATGTATTGCCACTGGCATCGGTGGCCGTGGCCGAGACGCTTGTCCCGTACACAATCCCCCAGAAGGTGAAGTGCCCGAAATCATCGGCCACAGTTTGACCGAGATAATAGCGACCCTGGTTGCCGTCATCGCCGAAAATCTCGACGGTCGATCCACTCACAGCCTGACCCGATACTTCGCCGCCAATCGCGCCCGCCAACACCGGCGGGGAGAATTCCTGATTGCCTCCATTGGCATTGCTGATCCCGGCCGTTGCTGCATCGTCGCCATTGCCATAGATGGCATTGCCGGACAGGCGATTGCCCACGGCGTTGTCAACGGTGATGCCGCTGCGCCCGTTGAAAGCGATTGTATTTCCTGCTTCCTGACCAGGGCCGCCGATCAGATTATTGTTGGCCTGGGCGTTGATGTGCACGCCATCCAATTGCTGTCCCAGACTTGCAGCGCTGAGATTGGTGCCGATGAGATTACCCTGCACGGTATTGTTGCTGGCCCCGTTGCTGAGCTGGATGCCATGCGTTTGATTGCCGCCGATGGTATTGCCATCGCCCAGGATGGAGCCGCCGATCTGATTGTTGGAAGCGCCATTGACCAGAACGCCGACTTCGTTTGGCAACACGTCATTACCGCTGGAGATCACGCCGACGTAATTGCCCACGACTCGATTGCCGCTGCTGCCAGCGCCGAGGATTTCAATGCCAGCGCCAATATTTCCGGACACAAGATTGCGAGCGCCGTTGGCGTTGCCGCCTATCAGGTTATTGGGTGCATTGTCGATGCGAATGCCGATGCCGTTCGCCAGAGCGCTGACGCCATTGATATTAGCGCCAACGAAATTGCCCTGGATGGCGTTTGACGATGACCCGCCGCTCACCAGGATGCCCGGTCCCTGGTTGCCTACAATCAGATTGCTTGCGCCCAGACTTGTGCTGCCGATGAAATTGCCACTTGAACCGCTGATGAGGATGCCTGCACCCCCATTGCCCGGCGCTGAAAGGCCGTTGCGACTCGCTCCCACAAAATTATTGATGAGACTGTGCCCGCCGCCACTCTGTAGGACGATGCCGTTTCCGCTGAAATTATTGATGACCATGCCCTCGACGATGCTACCGCTGCCGATGAGCACCAATCCGTCGGCGTTGCCGGCGGCGCTGCCGTCGAGTTCCATTCTGCCGCCGGGGCCGGTCGTGCCATCAATCATGGTTCCGCCTTCGAGTGGCGGCAATGGCGCGGTGAGATGAATCACCGGCTCAGCGATATCGAACTGGATCGATAGCGCTGCGTCGGCGCTGAGCGCGGAGAGCGTCGAAGCGCCATTTGCGGCGCCAAAAGCTTCGCGCAATGTGCAGTCCTCCTCGGTGCAGGTTCCATCGCCTTCGTCCGAGGAATTGTTGACGGTGAACTCAGGCCCAGATTGCGTTGTATCGGAAGGGGTTGGCGTGCTGGTCGGGGTAGCCGTTGGCGTCGGCGTCGTCAGGCTGACAATGAACACGCTACCGCCGTAGGTCTTGTTGCCGACATAGGGATAACGCAGCCAGTTTTTACCGAAAACTTGTCCCCCTGGCCCTGGCGTGGCCGATACCGATTGGTAGCTTGTCCAGCCGTCGATGGGCGACAATTGCAGGTCATAGGCGGCATAGCGGATAAGGTCGAGCGCCTGCCAGGTGAAGAATCCACTTGATCCGTCCACTTTGAGATTGGCGAGGAAAGCCTGGCGTGCACCGCTGGCATTCACGCCCCAGACTTGCACGTACTGGTAATTGTACAAGGGCGCGCCGCCGCTGATCACCTGGCCGGTGAAGATGAGATTGACCGGGGTAGGCGTGGCAGTGGGGGTTGGAGTCGGCGTTCGGGTTGGCGCAGAGGTCGGCGTGTTGGTTGGCGTTCGAGTCGGCGTCGCCGTTGGCGTGCGTGATGGTGTGTTTGTCGGTGTTCGAGTCGGCGTGTTTGTGGGCGTGGCCGTTGGTGTGTTGGTTGGCGTCGCCGTCGGTGTGTTTGTGGGAGTG
>JAGFJG010000161.1 GCA_024102915.1 Caldilineales bacterium | reverse complement strand
GTATGATACAGGCTGACCGGCATTTCTCACCTCCGAGAATCTTGGTTTTGTGCAACTCAATCTTCTCGATCGGCGATGTGTCGGTCAACTTTTTCTCACCCCCTTCAAAACTGTCGGGTAGCTAGATCACGGATCACGCTCGGAGAGAAATGCGACGTCGTCAGATCAGCGAGGTCGATGTGGCCGCCGTTCTTGCTTCACCCGAGCAGATCGACATTTTGCGTGCTGGTCGTTCTATCTATCAGTCGCGTCTTCAGATGGACGATCCGCCGAAGACCTATTTACTGCGTGTATTTGTAGATATCGATCGCAATCCGCCTGAAGTCGTTACGACGTATCGAACCAGCAAAATATCCAAATATTGGAGAGAACAGTCATGAAAGTCGTTTATGACCGTGAAACCGACACCCTGACCGTAGTACTCGCAGAAACAATGGTTGCCGAGAGCGACGAGGACAAGCCCGGAGTGATTCTGGATTACGATGCCAATGGAAATCTTGTATCTCTGGAAGTCCTCGACGCATCAACCCGCGTGACCGTGCTGGAACGCATGGAGTACGAAGTCGCGACGCACACATAAATCCGGGTGGCTAATCCTGTTGAGGGTTACTCTTTCATCGGGTTAGGGGTTGTCGAATTCGGGATGAGCATCAATAAAGCGTCCTGCCCTCGCTGAGCATCGCCACAAATTGCTCGATACGGCGGGCACGCGTTTCCGCACGCTTTGCTTCCTGAATGCGGTAGAGGATTGCATAGCGATTGCGGCTGTCGAGTTGCTCGAAAAAAGCCTTTGCGTTTGGATTCTCGTCCAATGCCTGTTGCAGATCAGCGGGAATCTGGGCCACGCTTTGCGGTTCGTAAGCAGCTTCCCATCGGCCGTCCGCCTTAGCAGCCTCGATCACGCGTAACCCCGGCGCTCGCATTCGCCCCAGCGCCATCAACTCCTCCGCCCGCGCTCGATTCTTCTGCGACCACTTACTGCGCGACCGCCGCGGCGTGAATCGTTGCAGCCAGTATGATTCGTCGAATGCGGCTTTCTGCCCATCGATCCAACCAAAACAAAGGGCGACATCCACCGCCTCGGCATAGGACACCGTCGGAATACCCGAATCTTTCTTGGCCAGCTTGAGCCATAGGCCCTGCGCCTGGGCATGTTCCGCTTCCAGCCAGCGCTCCCACTCGTTCTCCGAATTGAAATGGATGACGGGCAGGCCTTTGTAGCTATCTTGCTGAGTTGTCGGCATGGTTTCTCCCCTCTTGTTCATGAGCGGCGAAGCTGTTGCACGTTTGGCGCGATTCTTTCTCGTTAAACAGGCAGAATGATAAGATAGAGCGGTGCAAACGCCAAGCAATTCAGGTTGGCGGCGGCCTCGCAGTCAAGTCATCAAAGCCGATGCACCGGTCGCACACATGGCAGTTTCAGGAGGAAACAATGTCGGGTTTCGACTTTGGCGGTGAATTTGTCTGGCATCCCGAACCAGACGCACTGGCGGGCAGCCATCTGATGGAATTGATGCGGAATCACGGGCTTGTCAGCCCGGAAGAAGTGCAGAAGCGGGCGATTGCCGATGTCGGCTGGTTCGCCGAAGCCACACTGCAACATCTCGGCATCGAATTCTACGAGCCTTATTCGCAGATCGTCGATCTGTCACGGGGCAAACCCTGGGCCACGTGGTGCGTGGGAGGGCGCATGAACATCGTCCACAACTGCCTGGACAGGTGGATGGGAACGGCCACCGAGCGTAAAACGACATTGCGATGGGAGGGCGAAGAGGGCGAAGTTCGCACCCTGACCTACGCTGAACTCAATCGAGAAGTCAACCGCACGGCCAATGCCCTGCGCTCGTTGGGTCTGGGCAAAGGCGATGCCGTCGGCCTGTACATGCCGATGACGCCAGAGATCGCCATCGCCCTGCTCGCTGTCGCCAAGATCGGCGGCATCATCCTGCCTCTGTTTTCGGGTTATGGGGCCGGGGCGGTGGCAACACGCCTGAGCGACGCCGGAGCCAGGGCGCTTTTCTGCGCGGATGGCGCTTACCGCCGCGGGCGCGTCGTCAACATGAAAAGCGTCGCCGACGAAGCCCTGAGCCAAACGCCAGAGGTCGAGCACGTCATCGTCCACCGCCGCACCGGAATCGACATCCCCTGGACAGAGGGGCGCGACCACTGGTGGCACGAGCTCATCCCCGCCCAATCGTCCTCGGCCCCCACCGAAAAGACATCCGCCGAAGATGTGCTGATGATCATCTACACATCGGGCACGACCGGGCGGCCGAAAGGCGCGGTGCACACGCATTGCGGCTTTCCCATTAAGGCGGCGCAGGACCTGGCATTCGGCTTCGATCTGCGGGCGGACGACACCCTCTATTGGATGACCGACATGGGCTGGATGATGGGGCCGTGGCAGGTGTTCGGCACGCTGCTGTTGGGCAGCACGATGCTTTTCTACGATGGCGCGCCCGACTTCCCCGATGTCGATCGTGTGTGGAAACTGGTGGCCGATCATCGGGTGACGACGTTGGGCGTGTCGCCCACGCTGATCCGGGCGTTGATGGCGCGGGGCGACGAGCCGGTCAAACGGCACGATCTCGCCAGTCTGCGGGCTTTCGGCTCCACCGGCGAACCCTGGAATCCCGGCCCGTGGATGTGGCTGTTCCAGACCGTGGGCGAGGGGCGACGCCCGATCATCAACTATTCCGGCGGCACCGAGATATCCGGCGGCATTGTCGGCGGCAATATGTTCACGCCGCTGAAGCCTGCCGCTTTCGCCGGGCCATCGCTGGGCATAGCCGCGGACGTGGTCGATGAAGAGGGTCGGTCGATTCGTGGTCAGGTGGGCGAGCTGGTCATCCGCCAGCCCTGGATCGGCATGACCCGCGGCTTCTGGCGAGACCCCGACCGCTATATCGAAACCTATTGGAGTCGCTTCCCCGATGTCTGGGTGCACGGCGATTTCGCCGCCATCGATGCCGACGGGCAATGGTACATCCTGGGCCGCTCGGATGACACGATCAAGATCGCCGGCAAACGCCTGGGCCCTGCCGAGATCGAGAGCATCCTCGTCCATCACCCTGCCGTGGTCGAGGCCGGAGCCATCGGCGTGCCCGACGCTATCAAAGGCTCGGCCCTCGTCTGTTTCGCCGTGCTCGCTCCCGGCGTCGAGCCGAACTCAGCGCTGGCGAATGAGCTTGGCGATCTCGTGGCCGCCGCCATGGGCAAAGCCCTGCGCCCACAAGCCATCGTGTTCGTGCCCGATCTGCCCAAAACCCGCAACGCCAAGGTGATGCGCCGGGTGCTGCGCGCCGCTTATCTCGACGAACCGCCCGGCGACCTCAGCGCTTTGGTGAACCCGGAAGTGGTGGAGGAGATACGAAAGGTTGGGCGAGACGAGGATTGATGGTATTGGGTATTCGATATTGGGTAGTTGGCGCACAATGTCGAATATCCAATACCCAATATCGAATTCGAGGCATTAAACTGAAGTCACGACGAAACCAATAGTTTAGTTTTCGACGATAGACGGCTGACGATAGACGATGAAGCACGTTTTGCCGGTGCATTTTGCCATCGTCCATCGTCAATGGTCTATCGTCAACTGGCAGACAAAAGTATCGTTTTCATTGTGAAGTTAGTTTAAAACACACAAGTGAGCAAATCGATGGACTTCCAACTTTCCGACGAACAACGCCTGACGCAACAAATGATCCATGACTTCGTGGAGAACGAAGTCAAACCGCTGGCCGCGCACACCGACCGCACCCACGAATTCCCCTGGAACAGCATCCGCAAAATGGGGCCGTTGGGCCTGCTCGGCTTGAACATCCCGGAGGAATGGGCCGGCGCGGGCGCTGATCATGTCTCCGCCGCCATCCTGATCGAGGAACTGGGGCGGGGCTGCGGTTCGACCGCCCTGACCGTGGCCGCGCATTTGGGCCTAGCCTGCGCGCCGCTGGCCCTGTTTGGCAACGACGCACTCAAAGAACGCTATCTCAAGCCGATGGCGCGCGGCGAGATGTTGGGCGCGCTGAGCCTGACGGAGCCGGGCACGGGGTCGGACTTACGCGCCATCCGTACCGCCGCCAGGCGCGAGGGCGACGCCTGGGTGATCAACGGCGGCAAGATGTGGATGACCAACGCCTCGGTGGCGGGGGTGATGATCCTGCTGGCGCGCACGGGCGAGGGCGGCTCCGGCGCCCTCAGCCACATCCTCGTCCCCGCCGACACGCCCGGCATCGAGATCGCCCCGGCTGAGCGCAAGATGGGGCTGCATGGCTGCAAGACGCACGCTGTCAGCTTTGACAATGTACGGGTCCCGCTCGACCATGTGGTCGGCGAGGAGGGGCGGGGATTGCAGCAAACCCTGACTGTGCTCGATGGCGGGCGCATCGGCATCGCCGCACTCAGCCTGGGATTGGCGCAGGCCGCATTCGAGGAGTCCATCAAATACAGCCACGAGCGCCAGACCTTCGGCGTGCCCATCGCCCAACACCAGGCCATCCAATTCAAGATCGCCGACATGGCAACCCAGATCCACGCCGCCCGGCTGATGGTTTATCAAGCGGCCTGGCTGCGCGACCAGGGCCAGCCCATCACGCAGGCGGCAGCGCAGGCCAAGCTGTTCGCCACGGAAATGGCGGAGAAGGTCTGTTTCGAGGCGATCCAGATCCACGGCGGCTATGGCTATTCCGCCGAGTTCCCGGTCGAGCGCATTTACCGCGACAACCGCCTCATGCTCATTGGCGAAGGTACGAGCGAGATCAACCGTATGGTCATCGCCCGAAATGTGTTGGGAGTGAGGTGAAACGTAACGAGTGATGAAGTAATGAAGTAAGCAGGGTCACTCCATCACTTCATTACTCATACGCATCCGCCGAGGGCATGAGATGAGCCATTTCCTGGCGGCGGAGCTGATCATATTTTCCGGCGTAGAATAGTAACGGGCGGTAGGGGCCGGATGGTTGATGCAGATCGAGCACCCGCCCGACGACGATCCAGTGGTCGCCGCCGTCATGGATTCGATAGACGCAGCAGGCCAGCGCCCCGATGCAGCCGCCCAGCCGAGGTGCGGTTCCGGCCGCATCCCAGGGAATGAATTCATATTCCGGGACTTCGGTCTGGCCCCAGCCCCCGGCGAAATGATTGGAGATCGGCTCCTGGTCTTCGCCCAGGATATTGATGGTGAAATACGCACCGTCATGCAGGAATTCGGAGAGGTGCGCTTTTTTGGATGGGCAGACGATCACCAGGGTGGGGTTCAGCGACAGCGAACTGACGGCATTGGCGGTCATCCCCCGCACCTCGCCATCCTTTTCGGCCAACAGCACGGTGACGCCCGTGGCGAACAGGCCGATGGTCTGGCGATAGGCTTTGGCGTCGACGGTTGTAGAGTTTGCAGTAATATCAGTCATGACCTGATTTCCAACTGAGCGTTGCTTTGGAACGACTTGGTTGATCGGCGGCTCACAAGATATATTGTACCAGACACTGACTAACACACCGTACCTGACACTTGACACTTGAAACCTGACATCTTCCCCTTTCTGATCACCCTCGACCTCGAAGGCGTGTTCACGCCCGAAATCTGGATCAACGTGGCCGAGCGCACCGGCCTGCCCGAACTGCGTCTCACCACCCGCGACGAGCCGGATTATGACAAGTTGATGCGCTACCGCATCGGCATTCTCGCAGCGCACGGCATCACCCTGGCCGACATCCAAGAGGTGATTGCGGGCATGGGCGTACTGCCCGGCGCCCGCGAGTTTCTCGACTGGCTGCGATCCCTCGCCCCGGTCGTCATCCTTTCCGACACCTTTTACGAATTCGCCGCCCCACTCATGGCCCAACTCGGCCGCCCCACGCTGTTTTGCAACATGCTGGAAGTGGACGAGCGCGGCATGATCACGGGCTATCGTCTGCGCATCCGCGATGGCAAGCGCGAGGCGGTGCAGGCGCTGAAAGCCCTCAACTTCCGCATCATCGCCGCCGGAGACAGCTATAACGACACCACCATGCTGGCCGCCGCCGACCACGGCATCCTCTTCCGCCCGCCTCAGAACGTGATCGACGAATTCCCGCAGTTCCCGGTCACGCATGAATACGACGAATTGAAAGCGATCATCAACGGCCTGCTCAAATAGACCCAAAAGTATCGCGCCTGCCCCATGCTGATCCAGTTCCTTCTCGTCCTCGCCGGTTTGTTCACATTGGCGTTGGGCGCAGTCCATTTCTTCTTTCCCCGCCTGCTGGACTTCGCCCAAGCCATCCCCAAAACCGGGGCTGACATCAAACCTTTCCGGCTCGGCCCCATCCGCTATCGCACGCAACGCAGCGACGTGCATGGCATCGCCTGGGTGATGAACCACGCGGCCAGCTATGTGCTCGTCAGCATCGGCCTAGTCGATATCTTCGGCGGGGCGTGGCTGCAAACGGGCGGGCGACCGCTGGCGCTGTGGATTGCGGGATGGTGGTTTCTGCGGGCGGGTTCGCAACTCTATTTGGGGCGTCGTCGCGGGGATTGGCTGATTCTGGCCGGATTCGCCCTGTTGGGCGTGCTGCATCTGCTGTTGGGATTAGCCTGATGGACGCCGCAGTGATTCTCGCCCAGAACGAACACCGCCCCTGGCCGCTGCTGAAACAGCCGTGGGTTATGGCGCAGACCTGGGAAAGCCTGCTGTTCATACACTGGCCGGTCCCGGTCGATGTCCTGCGCCCCGTGATCCCGCCCCGGCTGCAAATCGACACCTTCGACGGCGAAGCCTGGCTCGGCGTGGTCCCCTTTTTCATGCGCCGCACCCAGCCCTATCGCCTGCCTCTGCCTTTCGGCCTGGGCGATCTGCCTGAACTCAATGTGCGCACCTATGTGACCGATGGCGAGAAGGCCGGCGTATGGTTTTTCAGCCTGGATGCCGGGCGCACGACCGCCGTTTATACCGCCCGGCTGTGGTATCACCTGCCCTATTTCCAGGCCCGCATGACCGTCGTCGCCAACCCGGACGGCATCGATTTCCTCAGCCAGCGCACGCATCCCGGCGCGCCGTCCGCCGCATTCGCCGCCCGCTACGCCCCTGCCAGCGCACCGTACCTTGCCCGGCCCGGCTCACTCGAACACTGGCTGACCGAGCGCTATTGCCTGTACGCCGCCGACCGCCGCGGCAACATCTATCGCGGTGAAAACCACCACGCTCCCTGGCCGTTGCAGTCCGCCGCCGCCGAAGTGACCCGCAACGACATGGCGCAGGCTGCGGGTATCAAATTGCCGGATGCCGTCCCCCTTCTGCACTTCGCCCGTAGTATCGATGTTGTTTTCTGGGAACTGCACCGTGTCGATGGTCAGTAACGATATTCTGCACACTGATTACTGATCGCTGCTTACTGACAACTATTCCTTCCGCTGGTGCTCGCCCGAACGAGCGTGCTGAATCCCGCCGTCATCAGGCCGCAACAACTCCAACGCATGCGACAACACCGGCGCAATCACGGCGAACTGCTCGCGCACGGCCTTGGGGCTGCCTGACAGATTGACGATGAGCGTGCGCCCGCGCATCCCGGCCACGCCCCGTGAGAGCATGGCATGCGGCGTCACCGCCAGGCCAGCCGCCCGAATCGCCTCGGCGATGCCAGGGGCCGCCCGCTCGATCACCGCCTGCGTCGCCTCAGGCGTCACATCGCGGGGCGCAAAGCCGGTACCGCCCGTGGTCAGGATCAGCGCCACGTCCTCCACATCCGCCCACTCTTGCAACACCTCGGCGATAAGCTGCCGTTCATCAGCGACCATAGCAGTGATTATCTCGACCTGCGGCCACGCCCCGCCGACCAGTTCAACCAGCGCCGGCCCGCTGCGATCTTCCGCCGTGCCCTCCGCTGCGCTATCGCTGACCGTCAATATGCCGATCTTCATCGCCATGTTCGATCCTCAACAATACAAAACCGCCGGGCAGCCTGTGCCGCCCAGCGGTATTTGAATCGAAACAATGCGAAATCCTGGTTTAGCGCTTGGTGTACTGAGGCGCCTTGCGGGCACGCTTCAAACCGGGTTTCTTGCGCTCTTTGGCGCGCTCATCGCGGGTGAGGAAGCCGCCAGCCTTGAGAGGAGTCCGCAGGCTCGCATCGTACTCGCACAGCGCCCGAGCCAGTCCCTGGCGCACAGCGCCCGACTGCCCGGTGAGTCCACCGCCCTTGACGAGGACGGACACGTTGAAACGGCTGGCATTCTCCGTCTCTTGCAGCGGTGCGATCAGGTGCATCTGATCGGCGATGCGGGGAAAGTACTCCTGCATCGGTTTGCCATTGACGACGAACTCGGTTTCCTCGCCAGCCAGATAAATGCGGACACGGGCGGAAGCGGTTTTGCGACGGCCAACTGCTTCGTAATAAGTTTGATCAGGCATTCTTCAACCTCTCTTACAGTTCCAACAGGCTGGGTTGTTGTGCGGCGTGGGGGTGCGTAGGCGATGCATACACCTTGAGCTTTTTATACATCTGTCGTCCCAGCCGGTTCTTCGGCAGCATACCCTTGACGGCGGATTCCAGCACACGCTCGGGATGCGTTTCTAGCATACGGCGCAACGATACTTCTTTGAGGCCGCCAATGTAGCCGCTGTGGCGATAATAGATCTTGTCGTCCAGGCGATTACCGGTGACTCGGATTTTGTCCGCATTGACGACAATGACAAAGTCGCCGCAATCTACATGCGGAGTATAAATAGGTTTGTGCTTGCCGCGCAGAATGCGAGCGATTTCCGTGGACAAACGACCCAGCGTTTTGCCCTCGGCATCAACGACAAACCATTGTCGCTCGACTGTATCTGCGTTGGCAGAAATTGTTTTTCTCACAAGACGGACTCCTTGACTGATGACCAAGCATCCCTGTCGGACGAATAACGTCAGTCCGACAAAGGGACCGCCGCAGGACTATCTTGGTTAATTTGTCTCTCGATAATGATGTGATCAGGTGGATAGGTAACCGCCATCAGGCAAAGGCCTTGGGGCGGAGCGGGCGGGGCAGCCAGTGACCGATCCCGGCTTTTCAGCAAAGCCTCGAAATCAGCCACAGTGATGCGCCCCTGTCCCACCCAAACCAGGGTGGCTACCAGTGTGCGAACCATGCGTCGTAAAAACGCATTGGCGATTATGTCGAATAAAAGGTACGGAGGTTGGCTGTGCCAGCGAACGTTTATGACCTGGCGGACTGTGTTTTCGCCCTGGGGCGGCTGGCCGAATGCGGCGAAATTGTGGGTTCCGATCAGGCGCTCGCCGGCGGCGGCCATTGCTGCGACATTCAGGTCGGGATCAAGCTCCCAGGCATAGCGTGAGCGCAGCGGTGAGTGGCCGGGCCATTGCCCGATCTGATAGCGATACCAGCGAGCAACGGCGCTGAAACGGGGGTGGAAGTTGGCCGGGGCCAGGTCGAGGGTCGAGACGCTGAGGTCGGTTGGGAGAAGTGCGTTCAGTCCTCGGTGCAGGTCGCCGATGGGATGCATCCAATCGACTCGAAAAGCGATGACCTGACCGCTGGCGTGAACCCCGGCATCGGTGCGGCCAGAGCCGGCGACCCGGACTTCCTGCTGGCAAAGACGATGAAGAGCCTGCTCCAGTTCACCCTGTACCGTGCGACCCTCGGCCTGTATTTGAAATCCGAGAAAGTCGGAGCCATCATACTCGATGACTGCCCGGTAAAGTGGTTTCTGTCGCTCTGGCTCGGTCAAAGGCTAGTCGACAAGTTCGATCAAGGCCATCGGCGCGCCGTCGCCCTTGCGAAAACCCATCTTGAAGATGCGTGTGTATCCGCCGGGACGATTGGCGAAGCGGCCGGCCAGATCGTCATAGACGAGCGTCACCATTTCCGGGTCATTCAATCGCGCCCGGATCAGGCGGCGGGCATGCACCTCGCTGATGCGGCCAGACCGGCCACGTTTGGCGATGGAGATCATCTTTTCGGCATCGGAGCGGATGGCTTTGGCCTTGGCTTCGGTGGTCTCGATCTGCCCATATTTGAACAGATCGCCGATCAGATTTCGGAATAGGGCTTTACGATGGCCCGAAGAGCGGCCGAGAATCCGGCCTCGTTTTTGATGTCGCATGGTCGTACTCTCTGTCGCTTACTCTTCGTCTGCACTCGGGGTGTAGTCGATGTACTGGAGCATTTCTTTCTCGTCCAACTTGGCCACCAACTCATCCAAAGACTTGCGGCCAAAGTTGCGGATTGCAAGCATTTCGTCGTCGCCGCCCTGTTCGAGCTTGTGGAGAACCTCGCCGACCTTGGTGATGCCGGCGCGCTTCAAGCAGTTGTAGGCGCGCATACTAAGGTCCAAGTCTTCGATGGGCTGATCGGCGATACGGGCGGGGATGCCGCTGTCGCTTTCTTCTTCCGGCGCTTCCAACTGCAATTCGACGCCCGCCACCATCGAGAACAACTCGACCAGTGTGCGGGAAGCTTGTTGCAGGGCAGCCTCGGGCGCAATGGCGCCGTCGGTCCAGATGTCGAGGATCAGGCGATCGAAGTCGGTGTGTCCGCCGACACGGGTGCGCTCGACCTGGTAGTTGACGCGTCGCACCGGGCTGAAGATGGCGTCGATCGGCATTTCGCCAATCGGCAGCTTGGGCCGGTTGTCGGCCTCCGCTGGCAAATAGCCTTTGCCCGGCGACACCGTCAATTCCATATCGAAATCGACGTCCGTGGAATCGAGGGTGAGCAGGTAAAGTTCAGGATTGACGATCTCGACTTCGGGCGGGACGTTCAGGTCGCCGGCAGTGATGGGGCCGGGGCTGGTGGCATGTACATAAATACGCACCGGCTCTTCGCTGAAAAGCCGAAGTCGCAGTTGCTTGAGATTGAGGATGAGCTGGGTGGTATCCTCGCGGGCGGCAGGGATAGGCGTGAACTCGTGGTACACGTCATTGATGCGCACGGAGGTGACGGCAGCCCCAGGCAGCGCCGATAACAAGACCCGGCGCAGGGCATTGCCCAAAGTGATGCCAAACCCGCCTTCCAGCGGGCCTATTTCAAACCGGGCGTACTTCTGCGTATTGGCAGTGCACTCGATTCTGGGCAGAACGGATTGTATATCTTGATAAAACACGTGACAGCCTCCTTGTCAGGGGCGCTGCGCTATGCTGATGCGCAGTCCCGCCATTTGATAGCGAACGCCGAAGCGCTGATAAGCAGCGCCGGCCTAGCGGCTGTAAAACTCGACAATGAGCTGCTCGTTGATGGGAATGTCGATGTCGTCACGAGCGGGCAGGTCCATCACCCGACCAGAGAACGCAGCAGAGTCGACGCTAACCCATTTGGGCAGCGTGCGCTGGCTGCCTTCAGCCAGGTCTTTGAAGTAAGTCAGACCACGGCTGCGATCGGTGACCTGGATGACATCGCCCGGTTGCACCGAATAGGACGGCACATCCACCTTGCGTCCATTCACGACGAAGTGGCCGTGGCTGACCAACTGGCGCGCCTGCGAGCGGGAATCGGCAAAACCCATGCGGAAAACGGTGTTGTCCAGACGTTGTTCCAACAATTGCAGCAACGTGGCGCCGGTCAAACCTTTTGTCTTGACGGCCTGGCGGAAGTAGCGCCGGAACTGGCGCTCGTAGACGCCATAGATACGGCGCACTTTCTGCTTTTCGCGCAGCTGCCGGCCATAGTCCGATACTTTGCGTCGCATGCGTCTGTTGCCATGCATTCCAGGAGGTGCGCTATTTTTTTCAAATGCGCACTTGGGCGTGTAGCATCGCTCTCCCTTTAGAAAGAGCTTCATGCCCTCACGACGGCACAATTTGCAGACTGGATCAGTATAACGAGCCATTCAAATCTAATTCCTTAAGTGTAACGAGTCTGGTACGCCCTGAATTCGGCAGTTCGTCCCAAAAGGGGGCCTATACCCTGCGCTTCTTCGGGGGGCGGCAGCCATTGTGCGCCAGCGGCGTAATATCGGTAATCGAAGTCACGATCAGACCGGCAGCCATCAGCGCACGAATCGCGGATTCACGACCGGGGCCAGGACCTTTGACGAAAACATCGATCTCGCGCATACCAAAATCATTGGCCTGGCGGGCGGCATTTCGGGCGGCAAGCTGAGCGGCGTAGGGCGTGCTTTTGCGCGAACCCTTGAAGCCCGAACTGCCTGCTGTCGACCAACATAACGCGTTGCCCTGCTGGTCGGTAATGGTAATAATCGTATTGTTGAAGGTCGCCTGGATGTGAGCCTGGCCTTGCGAAACAAGGCGGCGTTCCTTCTTGGGACTTGATCGACGTCCTCGTGCGGGTTGCTTTGCCATAGAAATCGTCTACTCCAAACTTGCGGTGAATACTACTTGCGTGTGCGCTTGCGGCCCGGCACTGTCTTGCGGTCGCCGCGCTTGGTGCGGGCATTAGTGCGCGTTCGTTGACCATGCACCGGCAGATTGACGCGATGACGACGACCGCGATAGCTGCCGATTTCGCCGAGGCGCTTGATATTCATCTGAACTTCTCGCCGCAGATCGCCTTCGACGATGTAGTTGCGGTCGATGACCTCACGCAATCGCGTGACTTCTTCGGTGGTCAGATCGGTAACACGCTTATTTTCGATGCCGGTCACAGCCAGGATCTCCTGGGCGGTGCTGCGGCCAATGCCATAAATATAGGTCAAAGAGGTTTCAACTCGTTTATCGCGTGGGATGTCGACGCCAGCAATACGTGCCATGTGTCCTCCTACTGGATTAGCCTTGTCGCTGCTTATGCTTGGGGTTTGTGCAAATCACGCGGACTACGCCCCGACGGCGGATGATCCGGCAGTTATCGCACATTCGTTTGACTGAGGGTCGTACTTTCATGGTCGTGTCTCCTACAGACGTTCGCCAACAGAGCTTACGTCGAGGGTAGTTACAGCAGCGTCAAGATTTCGGCTGCGGCTTGAGTGATAGCTAGGGTGTGTTCAAAATGGGCGCAAAGGCTGCCGTCAGCAGTGCTGACCGTCCAGCCATTCGGATCAAGTCGGCTGCGCCAACCGCCAAGACTGATTGCGGGCTCGATTGCCAGGGTAAGTCCTTCGTGCAGCATAGGGCCGGTGTGCGACCTGCCATAATGCAATACATCGGGCTGCTCATGCAAATTTTGGCCGATGCCATGACCGGTCAACTCGCGCATGACGGACATGCCCTGGGTTGCAACGTAGGTCTGAATGGCGGCGGATACATCGCCGAGGCGATTGCCGCTGCGAGCCTGCTCGATGCCTGCCCAAAGCGCCTCTTCGGCGACTTCGAGCAATCGTTGAGCTTCGGGCGCAATCTCGCCCACGGCAAACGTGCGACAGGCATCCGCCATCCAACCGCCGTAGCTGACGCCCACATCGATGCTGACGATGTCGCCTTCAGCTAGTAGGATGGCGGGACTGGGGATGCCATGCACCGCCTGGTCGTTGACCGAGGTGCAGATGGCCGCCGGGTAATCTCGATAACCGAGAAAGGCCGACGTGCTGCCATTACTGTAGATGATGTCAAGGGCGATGGCGTCTAGTTCGGAGGTGCTGACCTGGGGTCGCACGAACTCAGCCATCTTTTCGAGAACCAGAGCGACGATCTTGCCCGCCTTCCGCATGAGCGCCAATTCCTGGGGGGTTCGACCGCTCATGGTTTCGAGGCTGAGTTGATCAGCGCCTGAGTAGGAAGGTCAGTCGAGGCGTTTACCTGATGAAGCCCTCATAATGGCGCATGAGCAACTGGGCTTCGAGTTGTTTCATCGTATCCAGTACAACGCCGACGACGATGAGCAAACCGGCGCTCGTAATCAGGAGCGATGAGCTGCCAAGGCCAGGTTCATTCAGGAAGAGACCGACCAGCCAGGGCAGGATAGCCACAAAGCCGAGGAAGAGGGCGCCGACGAGCGTGACGCGAGTCACCACCCGGTTGAGGTATTCCTCTGTGCGTTTGCCCGGTCGGATGCCAGGGATATAACCGCCCTGTCGTTGCAGCGTCTCAGGCAGATTCTGCTGGCGGAAGATGACATCCGTATAGAAGTACGTGAACGCCACCACCAACAGGAAGTAGAGAACCCAATAAAGTGTGGCGCCGGGGCTTAGCGTGCTAACCAGGAAAGAGCCGATGCTGGCCACCCAGGGTACAGTCGAAGCCTGCAGGGCGCTGCCGACGGTCGAAGGGAAAATCAGCAAACTGCTGGCGAAGATGAGCGGGATCATGCCGGCGCTGTTCACGCGAATGGGTACATAACTGCTCTGGCCGCCCACCATCATCAGGCGATTGCCACGCGTCGTTCGCACCCGCTTGCCATAGCGCACCGGAATGCGGCGCTGGCCTTCCTGGACATAGACAATCAGCAGAATGGTCGCTATCGTGATCGCTGCAAAGACGATGACGAGCAACCACCCACGCGTGCTGGCAAGCAGGGCATTGATACGCGGGAACATATTGCCGACGATGCCGCCGAAGATGATCAACGACACGCCATTGCCAATACCCTCTTCTGTGATCAAATTACCAAGCCAGAGGGCGAAGAAACTGCCGGCCACCAGCGATGCCACGACCGTAATTGTCAACAGCGGATCAACGCTGAAACCGAATCCGGGCAGGACCGATGCACCGCCAGCAAAGCCGCTGGTCATGATGAACGCCTGGCCATAGCCCTGCAAGATCGCCAGGGGGATGGTCAGGTATAGCGTGTACTGGTTGATCTTCTGTCGACCGGCGTCGCCATCCTTGGCAACCTCCTCCAGTCTGGGAATGATCGGGATCAGCAACTGCATGATAATCGAGGCGGTAATGTACGGATACACGCCCATCGACATCACGGAAAAGTTAGACAGTGCGCCGCCACTGAGCAAGTCGAACAGATTGGCCAGATCGCTTCCCTGGAAGAAAGTCGCCAGCGCTGCCGAATCCACACCGGGAACCGGGATCTGGGCCAGGAGCCGGTACAGAACCAGGATGCCCAGGGTGAACAGCAGCTTTCGACGCAGTTCTGGGAGCTGAAACGCACTAATTACGGCAGTGAGCATAGAGTAAGTCTCCATTCGCCAGCGGGCAGGCTGGCGAAGTCGCAATCCTAAATGTCCAAAACCTCGATGGAGCCGCCTGCAGCTTCGATTTTCTGGCGGGCGCTTTCCGAGAAGCGGTGCGCTTTCACATGCAATGCGGTGTTCAGATCGCCCTGGCCCAGAATGACCACCGGGCTGCCGTTGTCACGGATAGCGCCGCGAGCAGCCAGATCAGACGGCGTGATCTCAGAACCGGGTGCGAAATGCTTCGCCAGAAGCTTGACATTCACAGCCTGGTAATTCACCCGCCGAATGTTGGTGAAACCGCGCAGCAGGGGCAATCGGCGCACAAGCGGCAACTGACCGCCTTCAAAGTAGGGGCCTTTGCCGCCGCCGGATCGCTTCTTCTGACCCTTGGCGCCACGGCCCGATGTCTTGCCGTGCCCGGACGCGATGCCACGGCCCACGCGTTTGCGCGGCTTGTTGGCGCCATCCGGGGATTGCAGATCATGTAATTTCATGACAATTGCTCCTCAACCTGGACGAGATGGCTGACCTTATCGACCATGCCACGAATCACGTCCGTATCACGATGCTCAGCTACATCACCCAGGCGACGCAGGCCCAGCGCCCGCAAAGTGCCGCGCTGTCTTTGATTGTAGCCAATGGCGCTCTTGGTATAGGTGACGATTAGCTTTTTTTCCTGGTCTTTCTTACGACTACTCATGTGGAACTACTCCTGGTCTCGGCCCCAGTGCGGGCTTACCTTGGCGACCGGCACGCCGCGCCGTTCGGCGACAAGCGCAGCCGATTGCAGTTCGCTCAGAGCCTTGTGGGTCGCCTTCACCACATTCAGGATGTTGGCGCTGCCCATGGATTTGGTCAGGATATCTTTGATGCCGGCAGCCTCGACCACCGCGCGCACACCGCCGCCAGCGATAACGCCGGTTCCAGGTGACGCCGGGCGCAGCATGACCTTTGCCGCGCTGAAGCGAGTGGTGATCTCGTGGGGAATGGTGCTCCCCACCATCGGCACACGGATCATCTTGCGCCGTGCTTGCTCGGAACCCTTGCGAATCGCCTCCGGCACTTCACGGGCTTTGCCAATGCCGATGCCGACATTGCCTTTGCCATCGCCAACGACCACCACCGCCCGGAAGGCGAAATGGCGGCCGCCCTTGACGACCTTAGCCGTACGTGCCAGATGAACCACGCGCTCATCCATCTCTTCCTGAGGCTCACGTGAGCGGCGGCGTTCTTGTCGAGAATCTCTTTCAGTCATTCAAATCACTCCGTCGATTTCGGGGCGAACAAGTCAAAAAGTGCGGGTTAGAACTTGAGACCGGCTTCACGTGCGGCCTCGGCCAGGGCCTTGACCCGGCCATGGTACGGGAAACCGCCGCGGTCGAAAACCACCGTCTCAATCCCGGCATCGAGGGCACGACGACCGATGAGCTTGCCGACAGCGGCAGCCTCATCCTTCTTGGTGCCTTCCTGAATCTGCTGGCGGATTTCGGGGTCGAGCGAGGATGCGGCAACCACAGTATGGCCGGCATCGTCGTCAATCACCTGGGCATAAACATGCTGCAAGCTGCGATAGATGGCCAGACGAGGACGTGCGGATGTCCCGGCGATATGTTTGCGCACACGCTGGTGGCGCTGCAATCTTGCTACTCTTCGAGGACTGGTTTTCATAAATCATTCATTCCTATTCGCTGGAAACTTTGCTGCGAATTAGCGCTTGGCGCTCTTACCGGCCTTGCTGCGCACAAACTCGCCGCGATAACGAACGCCTTTACCCTTGTAGGGTTCGGGTTTGCGCAAAGCCCGCAGCTTGGCAGCCACCTCGCCAACTTGCTCTTTGTCGATGCCGTTGACGGAGATGTTGCGACCGGCCTTATCAACTTCGAAGCTGATTTGGTCGGGCGGGTTGATCACGACCGGGTGAGAAAAGCCCAGGCTCAATTCCAGGGCGTTTCCCTGCATGGCAGCGCGATAACCGACGCCAACCAATTCCAGGTTTTTGGTGTAACCATCGCTCACACCTGTCACCATATTCTGCAACAGGGCGCGGGTGAGGCCGTGGAGTGCGCGCACCTGGCGCTGGTCCGTCGGACGTGTGACCACGATCTCGCCATTCTCCTCCGCGATGCCGAGGGTAGACGAGAAACTGCGCGTCAACTGACCTTTGGGGCCTTTGACTGTGATTTTGTTATTTTTGGCGATTTCAACCGTGACGCCTTTGGGGATGGCGACCGGCTTTCGTCCGATACGTGACATAGTTAAAAATTCCTCCTGGCAGCCGCCGAATCCTACCAGACGTAGCAGACCACCTCGCCGCCAACGCCTGCGCGGCGGGCATCTCGGCCGGTCATCATACCCTTGGGTGTGGACAAGATGGCGACGCCAAGTCCGCTATGCACCCAGGGCACATCGTTTTTCTGGCTGTAGATGCGGCGACCTGGCTTGCTCACACGTTCGAGACCCATGATGATGGGTTTACGATCGGCGTCATAGCGCAACGTAATGCGCAATTGCGGCTGCGGTCCCTCTTTGATTTCATCATAACCACGGATAAAGCCTTCCTCGGCCAGAATCCGCGCAATATCGAGCTTCATCGTGGAACCGGGGATCACGACTTGTTTATGTTTTGCCAATTGGGCATTGCGGATGCGGGTCAGCATATCCGCAATCGGGTCTGTCATCATAGGATACGGATCTCCTCTACCAGCTTGATTTGACAACGCCAGGGATGCGGCCACGATTCGCCTCAGAACGGAAGCAAATACGGCACAGGTCGAATCGGCGCATGTAACCGCGTGAACGTCCGCATCTAGAGCAACGATTGCGCACACGGATCTTATATTTTCGACGTTGTTCTCGAATCGGCATGCATGTCTTCGCCATGAATTAATGTCTCCTGATAATACGAGCGGCCTGACTTAGCGCTGGAAGGGCATCCCCAAAAGGCTGAGCAACTCCCGGCCTTCATCATCACTCTCGGCAGTGGTGACAATGGTGACAGACATGCCTCGAATCTTGTCCACTGCATCATAGTCAATTTCGGGAAATGCGAGCTGCTCGCGCAGGCCTACGCTATAGTTGCCGCGCCCGTCGAACGAATCGCCCGAAATGCCCTGAAAGTCGCGTTGGCGGGGCATGGCGATGTTGATCAGGCGATCCAGAAAATCCCACATGCGCTCGCCACGCAACGTCACGCTGACGCCGATGGGGTTGCCTTCGCGCAGTTTGAATGCGGCGATAGATTTGCGAGCACGCCGGATCACGGGCTTCTGGCCGGTAATGGTCGTCATATCGCCTGCCGCCGCTTCCAACGATTTGGGGTTCTGCAGAGCTTCGCCCATGCCGATATTGACTGACACTTTGGTCAGGCGCGGAACCTGCATCACATTTTTGTAGTTGAAGCGCTCCATCATGGCCGGAATCACTTCCTGCTGGTAGCGCTCTTTCATCCTTGCTGACATAAAATCACTCCTGCGGCACACGCCAGATGGCGGCGGCCTGCGGGTTTAATCAATCGACTCGTCGAGTTTGGCGCTGTATCGCACATGCGAACCATCGGCCATTGTGCGGCGCTGGACGCGTGTGGGTTTCTTGGAACGGGGGGAAACCAGCATGACATTCGAAATATGGATGGGGCCTTCGCGCTCGATGATGCCAACCTGCGTACGCACATTACCGGTGCGGCGCTGGTGCTTTTTGATCAAATTCACGCCATGGACCACGACATAGACTTTGTTCGGATCGTATTCGCCCTGCTTGTTCTTCTTGCGAATCACGGTCTGGACTTCGCCCTGTTCGTCTTTGTGGTTGCCGGCGATCACACGGACGGTATCGCCTTTGCGGATATTGAGCTTCATAGGGATTCTCCTCTACAGCACTTCCGGAGCCAGGCTGATGATCTTCATGAAACGCTTCTCACGTAGTTCACGGGCGACCGGCCCAAAAATGCGTGTGCCGCGCGGGTTCTGATTGGCGTCCAGGATCACGGCAGCGTTGTCATCGAAGCGGATATAGCTTCCATCACTGCGCCCGATCTCTTTGGAAGTGCGCACCACGACGGCTTTGACCACTTCGCCTTTCTTGACAGCGCCGCCGGGAGCGGCCTCTTTCACACTGGCTACAATGATATCGCCGACAGAGGCGTATCGTCGGGTGGAACCGCCAAGCACGCGGATGCAAAGCAGTTCTTTTGCGCCGGAATTATCGGCGACGTTCAAACGAGATTCTTGCTGAATCATGTTCTATCTCCAGCGCTGCAAATCATCCAACCGAGGCGCTCAGGGTTTCGACAACCACCCAGCGCTTCGTTTTGCTCAGCGGACGGGACTCGAGAATGCGCACCTGGTCGCCAATCTCGCAGCTATTGTTTTCATCGTGGGCATGATATTTTTTATGAGTGCGCACAACCTTCCCATAAAGGGGATGGCGATGAGTGCGTTCCACTCTGACGACCACGGTTTTGTCCATTTTGTTGCTGACCACAATACCGGTCAGAACTTTTCGTTGTTCTTGGGCCATGTCAACTCATCTCCGCCGCTAACTGGCGTTCGCGCTGAACGGTTTTTATTCTGGCAATGTCTCGCTTGATCTCGGCCATGCGATTGGTATCGCGTTGTTGGCCAATGGCGACATTGAACCGCAAATTCATCAATTCTTCGTAAGCCTCGTCCAAACGCGTGACCAGTTCGCCTTCGGTCAAATCGCGTAGTTCATGCGCTTTCATCAATTGCCCTCCTCGGTTCGGGCCACGAATTGGGTGGCGATGGGCAGCTTGTGCGCGGCCAAACGCATAGCCTCACGAGCGGACTCTTCCGGCACGCCGGCGATCTCGAACAGCACGCGGCCAGGCTTAATCACGGCCACATACCGATCCACTGCGCCTTTACCGCTACCCATACGGGTTTCGGCAGCACGCTGCGTCACCGGTTTGTCGGGGAAGACACGGATCCAGACTTTACCGCCACGGCGAATGTAACGCACGATGGAGCGGCGGGCGGCCTCGATCTGGCGGCTGGACATCCAGCAGGGCTCCAGGGCTTGCAGGCCGTACTCGCCAAAAGCGATTGAGCTCCCGCGCCATGCCTTGCCGCGCATGCGTCCGCGATGTTGTTTTCGATACTTGGTACGTTTGGGCATCAACATGATGACTTACCTCAATCCTCGGGTTCTGTTCAGACGACAAGGGGCTCGCCGGGCAGAACCTCGCCTTTGTAGATCCATACTTTGACGCCAATGACGCCATAGGTTGTCTGGGCAACGACGTCTGCATAGTCGATATCGGCTCGCAAGGTATGGCGGGGAATGCGTCCATCACGGACGGAATCGACACGGGCCATTTCAGAACCGCCAAGCCGACCGCCTACCCGGATCATGATGCCTTTAGCACCTGCGCGCATGGTGCGCTGGGCCGCCTGGCGCATGGCCCGCTTGTGGGAAACGCGGCGGGAAAGCTGTTCGGCAATGACATCGGCCACCAATTTGGCATCGAGATCAGGTCGTTTGATTTCTTCGACATCGACCTTGACCCGTTTGTCAGTCATTTCCTGCAGCGAACGTCGCAATTCGTTCACTGTGGCGCCTTTGCGGCCAATAATAATGCCGGGTTTGGCCGCGTGGATTTTAAGATGGACCTGTTTGGGGGCGCGTTCGATCTCGACTTTCGAGACGCCGGCGCGCGCCAGGTCTGCGTCGATTTTTTCGCGAATAGCCCTGTCTTCTGCCAGGAGCTGGGCGTAATCTTCGCCCTCGGCGAACCAACGCGATTGATGTTCTTTGATAATGCCAAGCCGGAAGCCGGTAGGATGGACTTTGCGACCCAAGGGTTGCCTCCTTAGTCTATTGCGAACCGATTAGCGTTCTTCGAGCAGAACCGTGATGTGAGATGAACGACGGAAGTAGGGCTTGATGCGACCGCGACCGCCAGGACGGAACCGGCGGGCAGTGGGGCCTTCATCTGCGTAGATTTCAGAAATCCACATATCCTCAGGGGCCATACTCTCGTTTTCTTCGGCATTGGCCAGAGCGGACTTCACAGTCTTGCGCACTTCGTGCGCAGCAGCCTGCGGCATGTAGCCTAGCTGATCCACTGCGTCGAGAGCCCGCATACCGCGAATCGAGTCGAGCACGAGCCTGACCTTCTGGGCGGAAATGCCGACATGTTTTCGTTGGGAGCGTACCAGATACGTCATTCTGGGAAACCTCTTCTACGAATAAAGCGGAGCCAAACACTCAACCTAGCGCCGAGCTCTAGTGCTTTTTTCCTTGAGAATGTGGCCACGGAAGAATCGGGTGGGTGCAAATTCGCCCAGTTTGTGGCCGACCATATTTTCGGTGATGTAAATGGGGACGTGTCGTCGCCCGTTGTGAACCGCCAGGGTGTGGCCCACCATTTGCGGGAAGATGGTGGAGGAGCGAGACCAGGTGCGCAGAACGCGCTTCTCGCCAGTCCGGTTCATCTCCTCAACTTTGCTGAGGAGTTTACGGTCGACATACGGGCCCTTCTTCAAAGATCTGGACATCTGTACTGGCCTCCTAGCGTCGCTTCTTACCGCGGCGGCGGACGATATATTGATCGGTTCGTTTGTTCTTGCGGGTGCGATAGCCAAGCGCTGGCTGCCCCCAGGGCGTCTTCGGGCCGGGCATGCCGACCGGTGAACGTCCTTCACCGCCGCCATGCGGATGCGCCGAAGGATCCATGGCCACGCCACGCACTTCGGGACGACGTCCCATCCAGCGTTTGCGGCCCGCCTTACCCAGATTGATATTCTGGTGATCGGTATTCCCGACCTGGCCGACGGTCGCCATGCAGGAGAGCAGCACTCGTCGCGCTTCGCCGCTGGGCAGACGCAACTGGGCGTAATCGCCTTCCTTGGCCATCAGCTGGGCATAAGCGCCGGCTGAGCGAGCCAACTGTCCGCCTCGGCCCGGCTGCAATTCGATGTTGTGAACCAGGGTGCCAAGCGGCATGTTCAGCAAGGGCAGGGCATTGCCGGGCCGAATGTCGACGCTGGTTCCGGCGCTGATGACATCGCCAACCTGCAAACCGAGGGGCGCCAGGATGTATCGCTTTTCGCCGTCGGCATAAACCAACAGCGCAATACGAGCCGAGCGATTGGGATCATATTCGATGGATGCCACGCGGGCGGACACATCGAGCTTGTCACGGCGGAAGTCGATCACGCGGTAGCGTCGTTTATGACCGCCGCCGCGATGGCGCACCGTCAGCTTGCCCTGATTGTTGCGGCCAGCGCTCCTCTTCAGAGGCTGAAGCAGTGACTTTTCAGGTTTGGAAGTTGTGATCTCCTCGAACGTGGAGACGCTCATATCGCGTCTGCCGGGAGATGTGGGTTTGTAAATCTTGATTCCCATAAGTGGATGGTGACTCCTGGAGTAAGTCGTCGCCCGAGTCATTGGGCGACCGCAGGCGATACTGACTCGTTTTTCCGCCTACGCTTTTATGTTCTGTTTAAACGCCCTCGAACATCTGAATGGAATCGCCGGACGCCAGAGTGACGATGGCTTTTTTCCAAGGGGCGACACGCACTGCTGTAGCCTGGCGGCCACGCCGACGCGTCTTCGCCTTCATCGAGACGATGTTGACAGCAATGACTTCCACATCGAAACGCTCTTCTACAGCCTGCTTTACTTGCAGTTTGTTGGCGCGTCGGTCAACCTGGAAGACATATTGATTAGCGATGTCCTGCATCACACCGCTTTTTTCGGTGATGACAGGCCGCTTCAAGACCTCATAAGGATGCATGGCTTTATTCCTCCTCCGTCGCTGCGGCGCCGTCCGCACCCAAATAGGATGAGATGACCGGCAACGCTTGTTGCGACAGAATCAGGGTGTCGTGGCCCAACAGGTCGCGCACGTTCAGGTAACTGGCCTGCAAAGTTTTGACATTCGGGATATTGCGGGCCGACAACTCGACGTATGCATTGGCCTCAGGCAAAACCAGCAGCGCACTGCGGTCAACCGAAAGGGCGTCCAGCATGGCGGCGATTTCGCGAGTGCGCGGCGCCTGCAATTGCAGTTCGTCCAGCACCACGATCTGCTGCTCCTGAGCTTTCGCGCTCAGGGCCGAGCGCAAAGCCAGACGTCGCATCTTGCGAGGCATACGCTTTTCGTAGGAACGAGGCTGAGGACCAAAGACGATGCCGCCGCCTCGCCACTGCGGGGATCGGGTAGAACCCTGGCGAGCCCGACCAGTGCCTTTCTGCTTCCACGGCTTGCGACCGCCGCCAGCAACATCACTGCGCCCTTTGGTCTTGTGCGTACCCAGGCGACGGTTGGCGAGCTGCCGAACCAGAGCCTGGTGCATGACTGTCGTATTGATTTCAGAAGCAAAGATGGCGTCCGGCAATTCGACCGTACCCACATCCTCGCCTTTCATGTTTCTCAGAGGTAGTTGCATCGTTTCTACCCTTTACCCTTGCGTGCGCCGACGACGGTGATCAGGCCGTTCTTGGGGCCAGGCACTGCGCCGCGTACTGCCAAAAGGTTGCGTTCGGGATCAACTTTCACCACTCGCAGGTTCTGCACGGTCACACGTTCATTGCCCATGTGACCCGGAGAACGCTTGCCCTTGTACACACGGCCCGGCGTAGAACCTGCGCCCGCAGCGCCAGGGGCGCGCTCACGGTCGGACTGGCCATGCGTTTTGGGTTGGCGATTGAAGTTGTGTCGTTTCACGCCGCCCTGGAAGCCCTTGCCTTTGGAGGTGCCGACAACATCGACCAACTCACCCTCGGCGAATACATCGGCCAGGAGCTTCTGGCCCAGGCGATAGTCTTCGAGATTGTCGGATTTCACACGGAACTCTTGCAGAATGCGAAGATCAGGCGTGTGGGCTTTTTTCAGGTGACCGCGTTCGCCGCCCGTCAATCGCCGGGGTTTGGTTTCCTCAAATCCCAGTTGGACAGCGGCATAGCCGTCATTGCTTGGCGTTTTCAATTGAGTGACATAGCAAGGGCCAACTTCCAGTACGGTGACTGGGATCGATTCGCCCTCTTCTGTAAAGACCTGGGTCATGCCCAGTTTGCGTCCGATAAGACCTTTCATTAACGTGTATCAGGGGCTGGAACTGTAAGCGCCGCAAGCAGGCTTCATCATTCCGCAACCCCACCTCCTTCGGCAGTGGTGGCAGCGCGATATGGGATAATTCTCGGCTAGAGTTTGATTTCGATATCCACGCCGGCCGGGAGATTCAATCGCATCAAATTGTCGATAGTCTTGCTGCCTGACGGCACCACATCGATCAAACGTTTGTGGGTGCGGATTTCGAACTGCTCGCGCGAGTCTTTGTCGATAAAGGTAGACCGCATGACGGTGAAGCGTTCGAGTTTGGTGGGCAGGGGTACCGGCCCCACAACCTGAGCGCCCGTACGTTCAGCCGCCTCGACAATTTCACGCACTGAGTTATCCAACACACGATGATCGTAAGCTTTAAGTTTGATGCGTATCCGCTGCTTAGCCATGAAAAAACCTTCTGGGAGAAGCGAAATTCAACAGAAGTGGGGCGAACGAATTTGCTCCGCCCCACCGATTTAGCAAAATCAGTCCAGGACTTTGGTGATGACGCCAGCGCCCACGGTGCGTCCGCCTTCGCGTACCGCAAACCGTCGACCGGCTTCCATCGCCACCGGCACGATCAACTCCACCTCGAAGGTGACGTTGTCGCCAGGCATCACCATCTCTACGCCGCTCGCCAATTGTACGGCGCCGGTCACGTCCATCGTCTCGATGTAGAATTGCG
>JAGFJG010000144.1 GCA_024102915.1 Caldilineales bacterium | reverse complement strand
TCAGGTCAATCTCACCTTGCTTTACGAGGCGCGCAACGGTGTGCTGGCCGCCATCGTGGCCGGATTCGGGGCCATCATCTCCGAGGTCGGCGCCGTCATGATCGTGGGCGGCAATATCGAACACAAGACCCGAGTGCTCACGACTTCGATCGTGCTCGAGACCCGCAAGGGCAATTTCGATCTGGCCATCGCCCTGGGCATCATCCTTTTAGGCATCACCTTTATCGCCAACTGGCTCTTGCTCTATTTTCAGGGCAGAATTGGGCCGAAGTAAAAAGTTCCAGGTTCCAAGTTCCAAGTTCCAGGTACCTGATCGACCTAATCGACCACTTTTTTATTCTAAGCCAAGCATCTCCGCATTGTTTTCAGACCTACTAATTGCCCTTCGCCACATTCTCGGAACTCGGAACACGGAACTCCAATCTTCATGTCTCCAACTCCCATCCTCTCCGCCCAGGACATCAAGCACCGCTACGACCAGCGCATGGTGCTGAATCTGCCGCGGCTGGAGGTGCATGAGGGCGAGCTATTGGCGATTGTGGGGCCGAGCGGCGCCGGCAAGAGCACGCTGTTGCGCCTGTTCAATTTCCTGGAAATGCCGAATGAGGGCGCAGTCTCCTATCGAGGCCAGGCCTACGAACCCGACACCCTGCCCATCGCCATCCGCCGCCGCATCACAACCGTGTTCCAGCAGCCGCTTTTGCTGGATATGAGCGTGCGCCGCAATATCAGCTATGGCCTGCGCCTGCGCCGCGACAGCGACGGCCACGAACGGGAAGAGGCGGCGCTGGCTGCGGTGGGGCTCAGCCATCTGGCCGGGGCTCGTCCCCGCAATCTCAGCGGCGGCGAGGCTCAGCGCGTATCGCTGGCCCGAGCCCTGGTGCTGGAACCGGAAGTGCTGTTGCTCGACGAGCCCACCGCCAATCTGGACCCGACCAACGTGCGCATCATCGAGGAGATCGTGACGAAGGCGAACGGCGAGCGGGGCACGACCGTGGTGCTGGTCACGCACAACGTGTGGCAGGCGCGGCGGCTGGCCCATCGGGTCGGCTTTCTCTATGAGGGCGAGCTATTGGAAACCGCCCCCACTCACGATTTTTTCGAGAATCCACAAAATCCCCGCACGGCTGCTTTTCTCAGCGGGGAACTGGTTTATTAGGCGATTTGGCGTATGATGATGGGAATTAGTGAAAGTAATCGGAGCTTATGCTATGAATCAATGGATATTAGAAAACCAGAATCTGGTTCTGATTTTAGTGTCTGTCGTTCTGGTTATCGTTTTTCTTGTGAAACGCAAATGGATCTCCGAACACTTGGTCGAAATTTTGGGTGTGACACTGTTTATCAGTGCTATCGTTGTCGTCGCCGGCGGTTACAGATCGACGCGCGCCGTTGGTACAGACAATATTGTCGATGGCACCGTCCTTGATTTCGTAGCGGAAATGTTTTCTAACTTTGGCACGGAACTGCTGAGTATCTCCGTTACGATCCTAGTTATCGACTATCTGAACCGGCGCCGACAGCGGGACGAACTGAAGAAGCAGCTGATCCGGCAACTTGGAAGTAAGTCTAACGACTTCGCCTTATTCGCTGTCGGCGAACTGCGTGAACACGGCTGGTTGACTGACGGATCGCTAACCTTCGCCAGCCTGTACGAAGCCAACCTGAGCGGTGCCGACCTGAGTGATGCAAATCTGAACCGTGCTTGGCTAAGCTCTGCCAATCTGTACGAAGGCCACCTGAGCGGTGCCAATTTGCACTATGCCAATCTAAGCGATGCCAATTTGCACCATGCCAACCTGGGCCATGCTAACCTAATCGGTGCCAACCTGAGTGGTGCAAATCTGAACGGTTCTTACCTGCGCCATGCCGACTTGAGCAATGCCGACCTTTCCCGTGCCGACCTAACCGATGCCGTCTTGAGGGGTGTGTGTTTAGAAGGTGCTGGCCTGATTGATGCCAAGCTAATCGGTACCGACCTAACCGGTGCCAACCTGAGCAATGCTAAGTTGGTCGGTGTCGATCTGAGTAATAAATATCTGATAAATGTCAACCTGAACAAAGCCAATTTATTCGATGCCAACCTGGCCGGTGCCAACCTAACCGATTCCCGCCTGAGCAACGCCTTCCTTAGAAGTGCCAGGTTGAGCAACACCAACCTGGGCGGTGCCGACCTGAGCAGTGCGGATCTGCACCATGCCGACCTGGGCCATGCTAACCTGAGCGGTGCCGACCTGCGGGGAGCCAAACTGGACTATGCCACCATGACTGGTGCTAACCTGACCGGTGCCAATCTGACCGGCGCCAATCTGGACGGTACTAACCTGATTGGTGCCAACCTGACCGATGCCGACCTGAGCGGCGCCCACCTGCGCTATACCAAACTACGAGATGCCAAATACGACAATAAAACTACCTGGCCAGTCGGTTTCGACCCGAAGGCAGCCGGAGCGATTAATACAGACGAATCAAACGCATCACTAGAATAAGTGCAGCCACTCATCTCAGCGCAAATCAATCTTATGTCAAATCTTACCCATCTCGACGACCTCGGCCAGGCCAGCATGGTGGATGTCGGCCACAAGGACAGCACCACCCGCACGGCCATCGCCGCCGCCCGCATCGTCATGCAGCCGCAAACGCTGGCCGCCATCCGCGCCGGAGACGTGCCCAAAGGCGACGTGCTGGGCACGGCCCGCATCGCCGGCATCCTGGCCGCCAAAAAGACGCACGAGCTCATCCCCCTCTGCCATCCCCTGCTCATCACCAAGGTGGCGGTCGATTTCGAGTACGCGCCCGCAGGCATCGACATCCGCGCCACCGTGCGCTGCCAGGGCCAGACCGGCGTGGAAATGGAAGCTCTGACCGCGGCGTCGGTGGCGGCGCTCACCATTTACGACATGGCGAAGGCTCTGGAGAAAACGATGCGGATCGAAAACGTGCGTCTGATTTTTAAGGAAGGCGGCAAATCCGGCATCTTTTCCGCCGCGGATGAAAGCGAATGAACCGCAGTTCTCGTAAAGGAATGGGACGCGGATGACGCGGATTCAATGGATTGGCGCGGATCAATACCAAATAATCCGCGTTGATCCGTCCGATCCGCATCATCCGCGTCCTATCAAAATAATCGTTCGAGAGAAAACCTGTGGAATCTCCGGATTATTTCCTGCCAGGAGGCGATAGTATGAAAGTCGAGGTCAAATTGTTTGCATCATTGCGCGAGCGCCTGGGCACGAACGCCCTCACCCGCACAATGCCCGATGACAGCACGGTGCAGGATTTGTTGGATGATTTGCAGGCTGATTCGGGCGACAGGCCCTGGCCCAGGAATTTCCACGTGGCGGTCAATCAGCGTTATGTCGAGCCGACGACCACGCTGGCCGACGGCGATGTCGTCGCCCTGATCCCGCCTGTGAGCGGCGGCGCTGAGTCCGACCGCTTCCGCATCACCGACCAGCCGCTTTCGCTGGATGAGATGGCCGCGCTCGTCACCGCACCCGCGCATGGCGCCATCGCCCTGTTCTCCGGCGCCGTGCGGGGCCTCACCGGCGATCTCGAAACCGACTTTCTGGAATACGAAGCGTATGCTGAGATGGCCGAGCAGGTGTTCGCCCAAATCGCCGGGGAAATGCACCAGAAGTGGCCGCTGGTGACCGATGTCGCCATCGCCCATCGCGTGGGCCGCCTGGAAATCGGCGAGTCGAGCGTGATGATCGCCGTGGCCGCAGCCCATCGCCAGGGCGTGTTCGATGCCTGCGCCTATGCCATCGAGCGCCTGAAACAGATCGCCCCGATCTGGAAGAAGGAGGTGGGGCCGTCGGGCGATTTCTGGGTGGAAGGGCCGCGCGGCAGCGACACTTTGAATGATGGCGAAGGTTGATGAGAAATTAAAGATTGATGATTAATGATTGAATCACCCACATCGCCCGCCAATTAATCATGAATCATCAATCATTAGCCATTTTCCGCCCCATCGGCGTGTTCGATTCGGGCGTGGGCGGGTTGTCGGTGTGGCGGGCGCTGCGCGAATTGCTGCCCGCCGAAAGCCTGTTGTATCTGGCCGACCAGGCGCACGTGCCCTATGGCGCTCGCCCTCAATCCGAGATCGAATCCCTGACGCACGCGGCGGCGGGCTGGATGCTCGACCGGGATGCGAAGCTGATCGTGATCGCCTGCAACACGGCCTCCGCCGCCGCCCTGCCCAGCCTGCGGTTGCGCTGGCCCGATGTCATCTTCGTGGGCATGGAACCGGCGGTGAAACCGGCCAGCGAGCGCACCCGCAGCGGCAAAGTGGGGGTGATGGCTACGCCCGGCACGTTGCAGGCTGATCGGTTCAGCAGCCTCGTCCGCCGATTCGCCACGGGCATCGAGGTGCACACGCAAATCTGTCCGGGATTGGTGGAAGCGGTCGAGGCCGGTCAATTGGATGGACCGCAAGTCGAGAGCCTGTTACGCGCATGTTTGCAGCCGCTCATCGATGCCGGTGTCGATCACCTGGTTTTGGGCTGCACCCATTACCCCTTCCTTAGCCCCGCCATCCAGCGCATCGTCGGTCCCGATGTCACACTCATCGACCCGGCCCCAGCCGTCGCTCGCCAGACCGAACGCCGCCTGCACGAATGCGACCTGCTCGCCCCGCCCGCCGCTTCACCCAGCCTTTCGTTTTTCACCACCGGCGATCCCGTCGCCCTGGCTTTGGCCGCCGAACGCCTGCTCGGCCTGCCGCAGATTCACGTGGATCAGGCTGAAATCGCAACCTGATCAGCCGCCCGCCGCATCCAATTGCTGCTCGATGCGGGCGATGTTTTTCTTCGTCTCTTCGGTGTTGATCAGAATATAAGCAGGGGCGAAATCGCCCAACTTGACGCGCTGTGTTTCCAGGGTGTCGAGCACGGCTTTGTGCGCGTCCAACTCCTGGTACAGGCGCTGTTCCTGGTCGGCGCTGAGGCGCGTGTTCAGCAGATCGGCATGTGCGCCGACGAATCCGTGCATGTAATCCAGCCGCCGCACCCGCTCGATCGGCCGGTAAAGATAGCACTCCGGGTCGCTGCATGGCTTGAATCCCTGCATGATGCCCAGGACATTGACCAGCGCTGCGGTCAGGCGTTGCTCGATGGCTGCCAGCCGCGCCTCCTCGCTCATCGGGTCGCCCCACACGGCCGGGTCCATGAAGTGGGTGGAGAAGAGCACGCTGTTCGGGTGCACGTCGCTGTCGATGACATGCCACAGCAGGAAGGGGATGCCGGGCGGCGTCTCCACCTGCACGTCGCTGATGATCAGCTTGATGTCGTCCGCTTCCAGCCGGAGATTTCCCAGCAGTTCCACCACGCGCGCGGCAATGGCGTCGGCGGCGTAACCTTCCGCCGAATCCGGGACGTCGTCCACCGCGGTGAATGCGAAGTCGCGCAATGCAGGCGGAGATAGCTTGCTGTCGGGACTGACGATCTGCACGCGCAGGTCGCGCAGCAGCATCTCCGCCTGGTGCGCGGCCCGGTCGGCCAGACCCACCAAGCGCATGCCCAGTTGTTCGGGCAGGATGACGATCCACGCCCGGCGCTGCCCCGGTTCGAGTTCGGGCCCTGTTGGCATTGGGACGCCTCCCGCACCGCCGACGCCCACCTGAGCCCAGGGCGGCATGTTGTCAAATGCGTCGTCCGGTTCAGGCAGTTCGAAATCGGGAGAGATGGGGAGGTCGGGCATTGTTCTGAAGGATTAATCGTAAGAGTTCACGTTACCAAAGAATTGACTCACGCAAAGTCGTAAAGACGCGAAGCAAATTGTAAAACTCTGCGACTTGGCGTCTTTGCGTGAGATGTATTTCGGTACGTGAGCAGTTACCTTTATTCGTCCAGCACGGCTTGAGCGGCGGCGAGACCGATGCCGGGCTCGATGGCATAGCCGGACAACCGCAGGCCGCTTTCCACCGCGCCCAAAGCCGTGAGAATGTCCCGGCGACCGACCGCGCCCATGTGGCCGATGCGGAAGTATTCGCTCTTGATGACGGGATGCAATCCGCCCGCCAGGATGACGCCATTGGCGCGCACGTGGCCGAGGAAGGCCGGGTCGAGATTGGCGGGATAGCGCGGGCAGGTGAGGGTATGGGCGGCATGGGCATGGCTCGTGGGAACCTGGCCCAGATCCATCGCCTGAATCCCGGCCTTGACGGCGTCGCTCAAACGGCGGTGGCGGGCGAAGACTTCGTCCATGCCCTCGGCCAAAATCTGGCGCAGGCTGACAGCCAGGGCCATGACGAGGTTGACGGCGGGCGTGCCGAAATAGCTGACCCGCTTTTCTTCATAAGCCTCCATGATCGGCAGCCAGTTCGCCCAATCGCTGTAATAGCTGGCAACCGGCGTGCTGCGTTGCCGCCATTTGTTCATGGCGTCCGGCGATGCCACTAAAAGCGCCAATCCCGGCGGCACACCCACGGCTTTTTGCGATGCCGTGAGGTAAATATCGACGCCCCAATCCTGCTGGCGCAATTCCTCGGCGGCGGTGGCGCAAACGCCATCGACCACAACCAGCGCGCCCGCAGCTTTGGCGGCTGCAGCGATGCCCTGCACATCGGTGAGGACGCCGGTCGAAGTATCGACATGGGTGACGGTGACGAGATCGTAGTCGGCTTGCTGCAATTGGACGGCGACC
The DNA here is from genome assembly GCA_024102915.1 of Caldilineales bacterium. Lineage (GTDB taxonomy): Bacteria > Chloroflexota > Anaerolineae > J102 > J102 > JAGFJG01. Next base: position 12,669 of record JAGFJG010000144.1, on the reverse strand, counting down.
TGTGCGGCGCTGACGGTGTCGCCGGGCGCGGCGCTTAGCACATCCGCTTCAGCGCCATAATGGCGGCAGATGGCAGCCATGCGCTGGCTGAAGTAGCCGGTATCGATCACCAAAGCCCGGTCGCCCGGCTCGATGATATTGACAACGCTGTCCATGGCCAGGGTGCCGGAACCGGCCAGAATAAATGGCTGCGAATCCCCGCCGGACAGCCACACGTGACGCATATCCTTCAGCGCCTGCGAGAAAACGGCGATGAAAGCGGCGTCCACGTGGCTGGGCGAAGGCCGGCTCATCTCCACCATCACCTCGTCGGTGAATTCAATGGGGCCGGGGATCATCAAGAGCGGGCGGGACATGGGGTTCTCCTTTTTGCTTTGTCGGTCAGATTTGATTTGTTTGGAGGGGATTTGGTTGTGGATATTCGATATTGGATATTAAAGTTGAAGCCGTCGCAAGACGCAATATCCAACACCTGATATCCAATATCACTTCATAGAGCCGCCACAAAGGCGATGGCCAGTTCATTCGTGTGGGACAGGCTCAGGCTCCATTGCTGCAAACCCAACTTCTCGGCGCGGGCGGCAGCGTCACCGTACAGCCGCAAGTCGGGCGAGCCATCGTCGCCGTTCATGACCTCGATATCGACCCATCGCACGGTGCCGATGCCGCAGCCCAGCGCCTTGGCTACAGCCTCTTTCGCCGCCCAGCGCGCGGCCAGCGAATGCATGCGGTCGCCATAACGGGCGATTTCGGCGGGCGTGAACACGCGCTGCAAAAAGCGCTGGCCGTGGCGGTCGAGCGCCTGCTCGATGCGGTGGATTTCAATCAGATCGACGCCGGTGCGCATGAAGTTGAAGGTTAAGGAGGCAGGTTAAAGGTGGGGGAAGTAATGAAGTAATCAGCGATGCAGTAACAAGTGGCATGAGTTACGTCACTCCATCACCGATTACGCATTCTGCGGCCCGGCGATAGCAAGCACATACCGGTCGGGATCGAGATAGGTCTGGGCCACGTGCAGCACATCGTCCGCGGTAATTGCGTTTACCCGGTCGGCATAAGTTTGCAGATAGTCAAGACCGAGATCGTACCAGGCCATGTCCAGCAAATCATCGGCGATGCCGCCGTTCGTCTCCAGGCCCAAAGGTTGGGAACCACTGAGATTGGCTTGCACATCGGCCAGTTCTTCGGCGCTGATCGGTTCCTGCACGATGCGGCGAATTTCGTCGCGGATGGTGGTCACGGTCTGGGTCACGTTGTCGGGATTGACGCCAGCCGCAGCGTACCAGGAGCCGCCGAGCCGATTCGTGCCGAAACCGCTGTAGGCATAATAGGCCATACCCTGGCGTTTGCGGATGCTGGCGCCCAGGCGTCCGCCCATGGCAAACCGCCCCAGAATCGTGTTGCAAACCAGCATGGCGAAATAGTCGGAATTCTCTCTGGCGATACCCGGCCAGCCCAACATCAACGCGGTCTGACTTTTGCCCGGCGTATCGATCACACGTTCGTTCGCTCCGTTCAGTTGGGGCGACAAGAAAGCCTGCGGGGTGGAAATCGACTTGTTGGGCCGCCAGTCGCCCAGCGCCAGTTCGAGGCGATTGATCGCATCGGCGGCGGCAATCGCGCCAACAACCACGATGACGCCGCCATCAGGCCGGGCGTTCTGCTCGAAAAACGTCCGTGCGGTCTGCTCGGAGAATCCGCTCACCGTCTCCTCGTAGCCCGACAGTGACCAACCATAAGGTCGATCCGCGCCGTAAAGCTGTTCTCGGAAGGCTAGCGAAGCCATCGAGCGGGGGTTGTGGACGCGCTCGCGAATGCCGGTCAGGGTCTGCGCCTGCACAATCTGAAAATGCTCCGCCGCAAAAGCCGGTTGCGTCAGGCTCTCGGCCAGCAATTGCAGTTGCAGATCGAAATCCTCGACCAGACATCTGCCGCCCAAAGAGAACACATGCCAACCGCTGCCGAACCCGAACGAAGCGCCGACCGATTCCAGGGCGTCATTGATCTCGTCGAAACTACGCCCAACTGCGCCTCGGCGCAACATCGTGGCGGAAAGTGAGGCCAGACCGACCTGCGCGGGCGACTCGTACATCGCGCCGCCGGGCAGATAGCCGTCGAGCACGATGGTCTGGCTGTCGAAGTTCTCGTATGCCCACACGCGCAGGCCGTTGCGCAAAGTCGCCTGCACGATCGAATCGGGGCCGGGGAAGGACTTACTCATGCCGTCCCTCCATCGGGCAGATACCAACCCACCACCCGATTCTCGTCGGTCAAATATCGCTGCGCCACGCGTTGCACATCGTCAATTGAAACTGCGGCAAGATTGTCGAGAAAACCGTGCAGCCAATCGGCATCGGCCACCATTTCGCTAAAGCCCAGCCACAAGGCCTGATTGCTCACGCTTTCGCTGGCATAGACGAACTGCGCCCGCGCGCCTTTGATCGCCCGACCCAATTCCTCGCTCCCGACCGCCTGCTCGCGCACACGTCGCAACTCGGACAGAATCGCAGTCTCGACCTGTTCGGGCGTGGCGGCAGGGCTGGCGGTTGCGGAGATCGTAAAGAGGTAGGGGTCGATGGTCGCTCCCATTGACGAACTGCTCGAAGTTGCCAACCCGGTATTGACCAGAGCGCGATAAAGGCGAGCGGAGCGACCCAAGCCAGAGCCGCCGAAGGGGGGCATGCCCTTGGCTCCGCCCAACACGGCATCGAGCACCACCAGCGGGAAGAAATCAGGATGGCTGGCCGGGGGAACACGAAAGCTCATCGCCAGGTGGGCGGCGCCGCCAGGGCCATCCATGCGGATGCGGCGCTCACCGGCCGGGTCTGGCTCCTGAACGGGCACAGGAGGCGGGGTGACGCCAGCCGCCAGGCCGCCAAACGAGCGCTCAATCTGACCCAAAAGCGTCGGCGTGTCGAAATCGCCGGTGACGACGATGACGGCATTGTTCGGCGTATAGAATTCCCGATAGTGGGCCATCAGCTCATCCCGTGTGATCCGGCGCAGGTCCTCTTTACGGCCAATGACCATATGACGATACGGGTGCGCTTGAAAGCTGAGAGCCTGAACCTGTTCATACAACCGATAGGTAGGGCGGTTTTCGTTTCCTTCCCGTTCCGAGATGATAACCGTGCGCTCGCGTTCGGTCTCTTCGGCCATAAACAGCGAATTGGTCATGCGATCCGCTTCGATGCCCAAAGCGACGTCGATGCGCTCCGCGGGCATGGTCTCATAATAGGTTGTCCAGTCGATCCAGGTCATGCCGTTGAGATAACCGCCCTCGCGCTGCACCATGCGGTCGAACTCGCCTTCGGGATAGGCGGGCGTGCCTTTGAACAACATGTGTTCGACCCAATGCGAAATGCCGGTGAGCCCTGGACGTTCGTTACGGCTGCCCACCCGATACCAGATCCAAAAGCTGGCCACTGGCGCGTGATGCACCTCGCGCAGCAGAACGAGGAGTCCGTTATCCAGGCGGGAGCGCGCCACGCCATTGCCGGTCATGCCGCCGTTCCGTCCGTTTCGTTGTGCGGGCTGCGACCGATGCCGACATAGCGAAATCCTGCGGCGACCATGGTGTCGGGGTCCCAAATGTTGCGGCCATCTACAAGCACTCTGCCGCGCATGTTTTGGCGCACCCGGTTCATGTCCAGGTGTCGGAATTCATTCCATTCGGTGATGACAACCAGCGCATCCACACCTTCGGCGGTTTCATAGGCGGTCTCAGTCAGACGCACATCCGGCAAGATTCGTTGGGCGACTTCCATGGAAACAGGGTCAAAGGCCCGGACAGACGCTCCCTCGCGCATGAGTTGGCGGGCGATGTCCACCGAGGGGGCCTCGCGCATGTCGTCGGTGTTGGGCTTGAACGACAGGCCGAGCAACCCCACCTTCCGATCTCGCAACCCGCCCAGTTCAGCCCGCAATTTCACCACGACCTGGTGCCGCTGATGCTGGTTGATGTCCAGCACGGCTCGCAGCAATTGCGGGTGAGCGCCATGAACCAACGCCATGTGTTCCAGCGCCCGCACATCCTTGGGGAAACAGGAGCCGCCAAATCCCAGCCCGGCATCCAGAAAAGCCGGGCCGATGCGCTTGTCATAGCCCATGCCCACGGACACTTCCTTCACATCCGCGCCCAGCCGTTCGCAGATGGTGGCGATCTCGTTGATGAAACTGATGCGCGTGGCCAGGAAGGCGTTGGACGCATACTTGATCATCTCGGCCGTGCGCAAGTCGGTGATCTGGATTTTGGTGCGCAGGGGCAGGTGCAATTGCGCTACTTTTTCCGCCGCTTCGCGATGCATGGAACCCAGCACCACCCGATCGGGGTTCATGAAATCGTAGATGGCCGAGCCTTCGCGCAGGAATTCGGGATTGGAGACCACCCAGAACGGGATCGGATCGGATTGCCGCCGGGCGATGATATCGGCCACCCAGTCGCCAGTGCCAACCGGCACGGTCGATTTGTTGATGATGATCAGGGGGCCCTGCATATTGTCGGCGATGCACTCGGCGGCCATACGCACGTATTGCAGATCGGCCTCGCCATCCACGCCAGAGGGCGTGCCCACGGCCACGAACACGAATTCAGCCTCGGCCAACGCATCCTGATAACTCGTGGTGAAACCCAGCCGCCCAGCTTTGACATTGCGTTCGACCAGTTCGGTCAGGCCCGGCTCGAAGATTGGGATTTTTCCCTGACGCAATCCCTCGATTTTGGCATCGTCGATGTCAAGACAGATGACGCTATTTCCCAGGTCGGCAAAACAAGCACCGGTGACAAGGCCGACATATCCGGCCCCAAGTACGCATAGGTTTTTCATGACGGTTCTGGTTTAGTTGATTGGGTTACGTGCTACGTGATCAATTTTAGTTTCAGGCAGAAGTCTACGCAATACGTCAGTCTAATCTAACGTCAGTTTGAGACCGCTACTTTTGACCGATCGTTGACGATAGACCATTGACGATGGACGATGGCGGATGCACCGACAAGACGATTTCAATCGTCTATCGTCTGTCGTCCATCGTCGATTAACAAACTACAGTTCTCATTGTGACTTCAGGTTAGCTCTCCGATAACGCCGCCTGTCCGGCCCGATCGAAATCGGACCAATGCAGGCGCTGGCGATAAAAATACCATAGGCCCAGGGCGGTGATCGGCAGCCACAGGGCGACGTGCAGAACAAGGGTATAGGCAGTGGCGACCTGGCGATTGACGCCGCCCACGACTTCGAGAATCTCGATGCCGGGCGCATCGAATGTGCCGATATAGCCGGGCGCGGCAGGCAGTGTGGTGAACAGATTGACGATCCCGTTCATCAGCATCAAGACCAGGAACGAGACCTCGAAGTCGAAGGCGTGCATGATGAACCAGTATTTCATGGTCTCGGCCAGCCAGACGACAACTGAGGTCAGGAAGATGGCCAGGACGCCGCGACCGCTGCGCAGACAGGAGAACCCCAGTATAAAGCGATCGACAATATCGCTGAGCTTGGGCTGAAAACGAGCCGGGATCAGGCGAACCGCCACGATGTCATAGATGCGCCGCGCCTTTTCCGGCCGTGCCGCCACGATGATGAAAAAGATCAGGGCAATCCCGAACAGCGAACTGAGCAACACGACGAAATCACGATAGCGTTCGGGGATGGCGGAGGTGAAAGGCAGGGCCAGGAAGACGAACAGGAGCATGACCAGTCCGTCGAAGACGCGTTCGACGAAGACCGTTGCCAGACTCGAACTGATGGCGATATCGTCAGTCTTCTTCAACACATATGATCGGATGACCTCGCCCGCGCGGGCCGGATAGATATTGTTTCCGGCATATCCGATACAGACGATTGAGAACAGTCGCCACAATGGGACGCGCTTGAAGGGGCGCAGCATATAAGACCAGCGCCAGGTGCGCGCCCATACGCCAAAGAAGTAAATGGCTACACCCGGCAGAATCCAGATGTAGTTGGCGGTACGCATCACTTCCAGGAATTCGGACAGACGCAAACCACGCATCGCATACGCCAGCGATACGATACTGATCAGCACGCCCACCCAAATCAATGCACGCTTCGAATCAAGGGGTAAAAGTCGCTTCAAAGGACAAAATCCTCATGCGAGATGAGAGTAAAGAGCATTGTAGCACAGCCGCAAGAGCGGTTGGAAACCAGACGGGACAATAGTCAGTACTGAGTCGTCCCAATGCCTGCAAACCACTCAAAAACAATCTCGTTTGTGCTATAATTGAGAAATGGAGGTCATACTCGCCCACGAGCACACAGACTTTGACGCGCTGGCAAGCATGTTGGCTGCAAACAAACTATTTCCAGAAGCGATTCCGGTGCTTCCGCGCAAAATCAATCGCAATTTGCGTGATTTTCTGGTGCTTTACCGCAGTTCACTCCCCTTCCGCGCCGCCAATGAGTTGCCGCGAGAGTCGGTCGAACAAGCCATTTTCGTCGACACGCAGACGGCGCAATCGGTGCGGGGCATGACGAGCAAGACGCCCATTCGCATCATCGACCATCATCCCCAGGAGCCAAACCTGCCCGAACGGTATCATTTTTGGGGCGAACCGGTCGGCGCCACGACCACCATTCTGGTCGAACAGATTTTGGCTCGCGGCATCCCCCTGTCCGCCATCGAGGCCACGCTTCTGTTGTTGGGCATCTACGAGGATACGGGCAGCCTGTCCTACACCAGCACCACATCGCGTGATTTGCGCTGTGCCGCCGGGCTGTTGGAACGCGGCGCCAATCTCGAAGTCGTCAATAACTTTCTCCATCACCCGCTGACTCCGGGTCAGCAGGCATTGCTGAAAGAACTGACCGAAAATGCCGAGACGTTGGACATTTCCGGCAATATCGTGGTCATCGCATCTTCGGAAGCGGGCGAATATGTCGATGAGATTTCGACCGTGGCGCACAAGATGCGCGACCTGTTCGACCCCGATGGCTTGTTCCTCATCGTCGATTTGGGCGACCGCATTCAACTGGTGGCGCGCTCGACCACGGGCTTGATCCATGTGGGCGAAGTGGCCGAAGCATTTGGCGGCGGCGGGCATGCGCGGGCGGCGGCAGCGCCGATTACCGACAGTACGGTCGAAGAAGTACGCCAGAAGTTGCTGCATGTGTTGCACGACAAAGTGCGCCCGCCCATGACGGTCGGCGATATTATGTCACTTGGCGTGAACACATTGCTGCCCAGCGTCCTGGTGTCGGAAGCCGATCAGCGCATGCGTCGCCTCGGCCACGAAGGTTTTCCGGTGGCCGAGAATGGCAGGTTAATCGGGCTGATCACGCGACGCGATATCGACAACGCCATCCATCACAACATGCAGGGATACCCCGTCCGCCGCGTGATGCGCAGCGGCCAGTTCACCGTCACAACCGATGACAGCATTCACACACTGCAAAAGCGGATGATGGAGGCCGGTTGGGGTCAGGTTCCGGTCGTCGGGGATGATGGCGAGATGATCGGGATCGTGACCCGCACGGACCTTTTGAAACTGTGGGCCCCGCCGGAGGAGAAATCCCTGCCCGCCTCGGTGGCCGAGAAGATGGAGGAAGCGCTTCCCGCCGCACTCCTAGAACTCTTGCTGGAAGTCGGTCGTCTGTCGGCGGAACTTGGATTCTCGTTGTATGCCGTGGGCGGTTTCGCCCGCGACCTGATTCTGGGCTACCCAAACTTCGATGTCGATCTGGTTGTGGAAGGTGATGCTGAGCAGCTCGCGCACGCCCTTGCCCGCACACATGGCGGGCGTGTCCGCAGCCATCGCCAATTCAGCACAGCCAAGTGGATTCGTGATGAAAACGCCTTTGCCGCCGGAACGCCGCTGGCGGATGGAACCGCATCGAGCCTCGATTTCGCTACCGCGCGCATCGAATTCTACGAGGAAGCGACCGCATTGCCGGTGGTGGAAAGCGCCAATATCAAGCTCGATTTGCACCGCCGAGATTTCACCATCAACACCCTCGCCATCCGGTTGGACACCTCCCATTGGGGCGAACTGCTCGACTTCTATGGCGGTGGTCGAGACTTGCAGCGCGGCACGATCCGGGTCCTGCACTCCCTCAGTTTCGTGGAAGACCCCACCCGCATTTTGCGCGCTGCTCGATTCGAGCAGAGATTTGGTTTTCGCATCGAAGCGCGCACACTGGAATTGATCGCCGATGCGCTCGACCTCTTACAGCGCGTGAGTGGAGCGCATATCCGTCACGAATTCGACCTCATCTTTCAGGAACAGGAGCCGGAGAAATCGCTGTCGAGATTGAGTGAACTTGGCGTCCTCTCGATCCTGCACCCGGCCCTCGCCTGGGAACCCTACCTGGATGCCAAATTCAGCGAGTTGCGCATGGCGGTCAAATCTGATGCAACGCCGCCAGAGGCGATGGAAAGATTGTATCTGGCGCTGTGGCAACATCGTAAACCTGCCCGCAAGCAGCGCGAGATGCTGGTCGCACTGCGGGCTGGCGCCCGCACCCGCCGATTGGTCGAAGAAGGCATTCGATTCAGAACCATCGTCCCCGAACTGCTGACGCCCGATATGCCGAATTCACAACTCGACCAGATGCTGTCCAGTTTCAGCGAAGCCGCTTTGCTAGTGGCGCAGATCGATGCTGATGATGATCTCGTGCGGCAACGCCTTGACCTCTATCGAACGCAGTTGCAGTCTCAGACCATCGCACTGAACGGCGAAGACCTGCGGGCGATGGGCATCCGCCCAGGGCCGGTGTATCGTGAAATCTTCCAGTCCATTCGCGCAGCCCGGCTGGACGGTGAAATCAAGACGCGAGCAGATGAGGAGATACTTGCGCGTACAATTTTGGCGGAGCGGCCTCCGTCATCTCGTGAGAAGATTCGAGCCAATTCTTGAGTTATTCCATTGACCTTACAGCAGAAAGATTATTCAACCACAAAGTCCACAGAGTGTACAGAAGTTTCATGAGTTTTTGGGCTTGAATCCGGATTTTCCTCTGTAATCTCTGCGATTTTTCAGGGTAACCGACAGTTCATTCTTGAATGATTTGGGTCTTGCAAACAAACAATCTCGCGATACCTTCACCACCAACTCGATCTATCAACATCTTTTATTAAGGAAGGAGCGTATCCAATGAGTAGAAGCCTCGCCGATTCGGCATCGTTGCTCCAAAGAGGCCTGTTTTTGGAGCCTGACGCTTACGATGAGGCAGCCGACGATGACAATACGTTTGTCGAAGGCTTATTCCTCGTCCTCATCGTAGGGATCATCGCTGGGGTGGCTGCCGTCGTGGGCGGAATCCTGGATTGGGCGGTCACACCTAATCTGACGCAAATGAAGGACATCATTCTGCAAGGAATGCAGACGATGCCCTGGTTCCGCTTCATGGAGCAGGAACCGCAGGCGATGGAGATTTTCCGCCAGCAGTATGATATGGGCTGGCAGATCGCCCAGACTTTGTCGCCAAAACCCGGAACAGCGCTGGCGAGCATCATCCTGACGCCGCTGGGCCTGATCTTGAGCTGGCTGTGGTTCTCACTGATCGCCCAGTTCGTCGCCCGTTTGTTGGGCGGGAATGGCACTCTTGGGCAGACGTTAGGGGCCAGCGCCCTGGCGACTGCCCCTGCCCTACTGAATGTATTCGGATTTGTGCCGTATGTCGTGGTGGCGGCTGTGGGAACCCTGACGCTGCTGGCGCGCTATATCGCAATCCGCCGCGTCCATGAGAATCTGTCGTGGCCGCGAGCGCTTGTGGCCGTACTGGCCCCGCCTGTCATCCTCACCCTGCTTTTAATCATTCTCAGCATCGGCGCAAGCTTGTTGCTGATACCCATTATGGCCGCGACGTTCGGAGGTGCAGCATGACGACGAATCAATACCAATCGACACTGTCCTCATGGTGGGCGCTGACTCGCGACACCCTGACCCTGAAACCTGATCCCTATCTGCGGATGGTCAGCGGCAAACCGTCTCTTCGCCGGGCGCTGATCGTCGTCGCCATTGTGGGTCTGCTGATTGGCGCGGTTCAGGCGGTGGTCGGGCTGCCCAGCCTAGTTGTTGGCAATCCGTTCAATGCCGAAGATTTCGTTTCTCAAATGGAACAGTCTTTCAACCAGATAGCGCCATTTATGGGCGATGATCCAAATGCCCAGCAATTCATGGACATTTACCGCGGCAGCCTGGAAAACTTCGCACCCTTCATCGAGCAGGTCACCAACGTTAGAACCCCATTGCCCAAGTTCATCGATCGCCTGTTCATGTGGGTGGGCGAGTGGCTATCCACACCCTTCGCCTTGCTGGCGCGGTGGCTGGGCATCTCGATCTGGATCATGCTTTTTGCCAGGCTGTTGGGCGGGAGAGGCGGGCTGCTGGCGTATCTCAGCGTGTCAGCCCTTAGCACGATCCCGCACTTGCTGGGCGCGCTCGGCTTTATCCCCTGCGTGGGCTGGTTGCTGGCGCTGATCGGATCGATCTGGGGACTGATCATCCAGGTGAAGGCGGTGGAGGTCAGCCACGACCTGAGCCAGGGACGGGCAATCGCCGCCGTGCTGCTGCCCTATATCCTGATCGTCGTTTTGATTGGTCTGTTGGCCGGGATCGGCATTGCCTTGCTGTTTGCGGCGATTGCCAGCAGCAACTAGGTTACTGACTGAAGGTTGGGTGTTAAAACTCGAATTGCCAGCACAGCGTTCTACGCAGTCATCGATCTCCAATTTCTCTACAGGGCAATCAACCGCATAAAACCGGAATCACTGGCGAGGGAGGCGTTTAGTCACTCTCTCGCCATCTGACGGCGTTTCCATCCAGTGGGGAGCGATGGGCGCAGTCAAATTGGTGTTCGTATGGCATTCCATTTATTGCATGAGCGAATGATCGACAGAAACGCTGCCGCACCACACAAGTAAACAATCCTGAATTTGTAAAATATCTTAACATGCCCGATAATGATGGTCGGTGAGCGCATCATAGCGGATCAGTGATGCCTTTGGTGACATCACACATAAGCCTTGGGGCGGCGTCAGCATTTTTTCGGCTAAGCCCTGCGGCCTATTCTCGCTCTTCACCAACGATGGCTATGCTCAGAACGTTATAGCTTATGCTAACCGCGCTGAGATTGACGTCATCTTTGCATTATCCTTTGAGCGATACCTTCACTACAGTTTAAGGCGTCATGCACCTGGAATTACATTTGCACTGGCGACCCATGGCGAGCACAGGCAATCCTCCTGTCTTTCTGCTGTGGGCCGAATCGAGTGCTGCTCCGCAGCCTCAGCTTCAGCGCGGACGTCTCGCGGCCAAACCGAAACCTCGCGAGCACCCCTTTGTTGCGGCTGATTTGAGCATCCTGCGCACAATTATCCAGACGGTAAGCCCGGGACTGATCACACAAGGCGGGGCGGAGATCACCCTTCACCTGCCTTCGACTCGTACCGGCCCGCTGCCCAGCCCTGGCCTTGTACACAACTGGCAACTGGATATGAATGCGCCGCGTCTGGCGCCGTGGCTTATCGAAGGTTTGCAACTGCCGCTTGCTTCTGGCGTGACATTTCTTGTGCAGTTGAGGCAAGAATCGCTGCAAGGGGAATTCGCCCTCGGCTCCGATCTGCAATATTGGTTATCCGCAGGGGATCTCGTTCTGGAAACGCTGGCCCGCCAGCGATATGTGCCCAGCATCCATGAAAATGGTCAGGGCGGCATTGTCAGCCTGTGGCAACCTGTGCAAATGAGCGAACGGGCGAAACAGAACCGCAAAGCTCTGGCCGAAGCAATGCCCCCCATCTGCCGGGCCGAAGCCGATCAGTCCGATCTGTTTCCGGAATCAACATCATTATTAGACTGCTTCATCACCGCAGTTGGCGACCATATGATTCGCTCCTGGAGCATCGACGCTCCCCATCGCCTCGGTTACCTCCACACACGAGACAGTACATCAATCTGGCTAAAATCTCTGGTGCAGCCCGATGCGACTACGATTCCATCGGGGCCTGAAACGGAATCGCTGAAATCAGAGATCCGGCAATGGCATCAGAACCTGGAAGTCGTTGGCGACACCAGCTTTTCGGTGGGTTTGAGCCTGCTTGCGCCCCAGAAAAACGGTGAAAGCAATGGGCGGGCGCATGTACCAGAGAGCGGTTGGAAACTCGAATATATGTTACAGGCCAGGGATGAATCTGGGATGAGGATCCCGGCGGAGCAAGTGTGGCAGGCGCCGGCAGCGAATCTGGTGATCGGGCAACACCGTTTCGAGCGCCCGCACGAAAAGCTGTTGTTGGGATTGGGACAGGCGGCCCGTATCTTCACTCCGATCGAGCGCAGCTTGCAATCGCCAGCTCCCACCGGCGTAGAACTATCGACCCCTGAAGTCTACAATTTCTTGCGCAATGCCGCGCCCCTGTTGGAGCAAAACGGCTTCAGCCTGATTTTGCCATCCTGGTGGGAAGCGGCTAAGGCTCGTCTTGGCCTGCGCATCTATTTGACGCCCGTGTTGCCGCAGCCGCCCGATCTTCTGCGCAATCCCGAAGACGCCGAGACGAAGCCCGTTTGCTATCGTTGGGAACTCGTTCTCGGCGATGCGGTGCTCACGCCGGAAACGTTTGCCGAACTGGTGGCATTGCGTTCTCCGCTGGTGCAACAGGCAGGGCAATGGCTGCGCCTTGACCCGGAACAGATCGAAGCGGGCGAACGATTCCTCGAAC
>JAGFJG010000123.1 GCA_024102915.1 Caldilineales bacterium | reverse complement strand
GCAGTTCGCCCGTCGTCCACATGTCGTAGTTTTCCAGCGATGTGGTGCGCAGCATGAATTCTTCCATCCAGTCGGTCGCAGGCCAGCCAGTGGCAGCGCCCGACTCGATGCCGATACACCAGGCGGTATCGCCATCATCGGCGATGGTCTGGGTCAGGGTCATCAATTCATCCCAGGTTTGCGGCACTTCGTATCCGGCTGCATCGAATTGCGCTTTCGGATACCACACCAGGCTTTTGCCGTTGAAGCGATGCCAGACGCCGGCGGTCTGCGTGCCGTCGGGGCCTGCCATCTGGCCCATCTGCAGCCAGCTGGGGTTGTATTGCTGATCCAGCCAACTCTGCGGAATGTAAGTCGTAGGATCGACAACCAGGCCTTGTGACACGAACCGAGACAAGAGACCCGGTTGCGGGAAGTCGGCGATGTCGGGTGCGTCGCCAGCATCGACACGGATCGAGATCGAACCCTCAAATTCCTTGTTGCCGATGTAGTTGATGCCAATGCCGGTGGCCGTTACGAAGGGCTCAACCGATTTGTTGAATTTCACTTCGTCTTCATCGGTGAAGGGGCCGTCGACTGTAACGGTGGTTCCGGCAAATTCACCGGCCAGAGCGCGCTCCAGAAAACCCCCGGCAGGAGCCATAAACGGAGCCTCAGCAGGCATCTCCGCAGGAGCTTCCGTGGGTGCAGCGGCGGGCACTTCGGTGGGGGCTGCTGCTGGCGCTTCGGTGGGGGCGGGCGCCGGAGTCGGCTCTTCGCCACCGCCGCATGCTGCTACCAGCATTGCCGCAATCAGCAAGACCGAAAAAATCATCAGAAATCGTTTCATTGTTTTCTTCTCCTCGAAGAAAGGGTTGAGAAATGTGGAAGGATTGAAAGACATGTATTGTCGTTACCGTTTATGCTCGATTGGTTGTTACCTCCTTAATCAAAAAACGACGTTCCGCCATTCAATTTTGCGCTAGCGGTGCGGTCGATTGTCGAACTGCCAATTGTAAAGGCATCTGGATATGGCGCGTTGGCAGAGATGGATTGGCGATTGCCTCCATCAGCAGATCGACAGCCTCTGCGCCCGAGGTGAAAAGGGGTTGGTGAACAGTGGAGAGATGCAGGAATTCAGCCAGATCGATGTCATCGTATCCGATAACGGAGAGTTCATCAGGTACACGCAGTCCCAATTCGTTGGCGGCCTGGATCACCCCGATAGCCTGGGTATCACTGGAGGCGAAGACAGCGGTTGGCCGTACCGGCAATTGCAGCAAACCCTTGGCCGCTTGCCTGGCCTCACGTATGCCGTGATCGATTGCCACAACATGGTAATCAGAGTTGAAGTCTATTTCCGCATCAGCCAGCGCATCGCGATATCCCTGAAGACGATAGCGGCTGGCGACAAACCCGAATGGGCTTTCGGGCGAGTCACTGAGATAACCAATGAGACGATGACCCAGATCGAGTAAATGTTTTGTGGCGATGAAACCGCCATAAACATCATCGATCACGATCCGATGCAGGTCGGGATGGCTGCAATCGAGCAATACGACTGGGATGTTTGCATTCGTAAAGCGCGCCACGTCCTCATCGGTTGGCGGCAACGCGATGATAAGCAGCCCATCCGCTCGATCCCGCCGGGCCAAATCCCGAAAATATTGTTCACGACGCCCCGGCGTTTCCACATCATACACCACAACATCATAGGCTGAATCCGCAATGGCTGAAACCACCCCGCGCAATCGTTCGACGAAAGCCGGTCTCGTGAAAAAGGGAGCCACAACGGCAATCGTCATGGTCTTGCCAGAAGAGAGCCGCCGGGCGCTGGGGTTGGGCGAAAAATCCAACTCGGCGATGGCCTCTTCCACCATCTCGCGCGTGGAGATGCTGACGGATGGGTGGTTGTTGAGCACTCTGGATACAGTGCCAACGCCAACACCCGCTCGTTTTGCCACGTCACGTATCGTAGGAGATTGCGACATCAATGTCGTATTACCGAACTCTAGAATTCCCAGTGAATCAAATGGAAACGATTAAGGTTTTGGAACCGTTTCCACGATAATAGCACAGGTGTTTTGCTGTGTCAATCCCTCATAAAAAGTCGTACCGATTATGTAAACTTCTTGTTTCGGACGATGGTGACACGCTAATCCATCGTCTATCGCCCCCCTATCATCATGACCTTACGCCCTGGCGGCAGGTGTATCAATCAAATATTTGTGCGTGGCCCGCATGCAGGCGTCCATCACGACCTCCAACCCGGCCTGATGCGCTCTCTCCGCCGCTGCTTCATCGTGGATAAGGCCGTTCGTCCCGTCCACGAATAAATGATGGCGACCTCAATCACGATGCCCTCGAAGCGGTGAGGGCGCAGCCGGAGCATCATCTGCATCTGTGCACGTGATTCGACCTGGAATGCGTCAATGGTGTCACCCCGGCGGACGACGTCTTCGATCTGACGCAAACGCCAGTTTGTCGCAAGTCAAAGCTTGAGGTCGTTGCGCGTTGCTATCGTCTATCATCCTGAATCGGAGGCCGAAGGTTGGGGGACAGCATCTAACCTCTGATCTCTAACTTCCGATCAGATCCCCTTCCCGCGCGCGGCGCTGTTGAAATGGATTTCGATGGGCACGCTCAGGCCAGAGGGGCCGAATTTGTTTTTCTGGATGTTGACATGGGCGCGACAGCCGCGCACATCCGGACCGAGCAGCATCCAGTTCTCGCGGCTGACTGTGAGTTGCAGGGAGGTGTAATGGGCCAGAGCGCCGGTGGTAACCGCCAGGCCGGAACGGAGAAAGGAAGGCTGGTCGTCCAAAGCCAGTATCGTCACCTGCGATTTCGCCAGCCGCCCGGTCAGATGATCGAGCACTCCGGCGGCATAACGCTGGCTATCCCGGCTGGTATCCAAAGCCGACCAGTGGTCGAAAAGGATGGCGGCGATCTCCGAGCGTTCGGCTAGGGTGAGCGTCATTTCTAGAGCCTGGCGGTCGCTCTCGGGGCGAACGACCAGCAGGTTGCGTAGGTTCACGCCGCAGCGAGCCAGATAATCGGCGTCGCAGGCGTGAGGCATGTCGATATAGGCGGCGGCCTGACCTCCTCGCCCCTGCGCCCGGCTCAGAATCAGGGCAGCCAGCGTCACCTTGCCGGAGGTGGGAGCCCCGGCCAGCACGGTGATGCGTCCACGAGGGATGCCGCCAATGCCCAGGGCGGCGTCGAGGGCGGGAAAGCCGGTGGCGATGTGGGGGATGGTTTGCGTCTGCCGCGTTCGCCCCGCCCCTTTGCGCAGTGCGTCTCGCCCCCATTTTTGTTGAATAAAGGTGATTGTGCGTTCCAGCCGTTGTTTCTTCCTGCGGGCCATGGTTTTTGAGTTTGACGTGAGTGTCGCCCACGAAACGTTTGTCTGCGGACGGAATGACGGCTTTTGCAGGGGAAACAAGCCAGGCAATTTGATGTACTCAGTTTATAGAACTCATGTTCTGATGTCAAGTGCGAATTTGAAGGCGACAAGTTGCCCCAATCAGGATGACTCGTTACAATCTCAGCCAATACCCACCATCAAAGGAAACACTGCTATGACGCCTGAAATCGCCCAATATCAACACATGATCGACGATCTGCGCCAGCAAGTGATCGAATTGCTCGCCGGACTGCCCGCCGAGGCCCTGAACTGGCGACCGTTACCGCAAAGCGATGAGCACGCCACCAACTCGCTGGCAGTGATGGCAGCGCACGTGGCCGGGGCCGAGCACTTCTGGATGGCCGAAGTGATCGGCGGCCACCCGCCCACCCGCAATCGCCCCGCCGAATTCGTCACCCAGGCGGACGGCGCGGATGAATTGATTCGGCGGCTACAGGCTGTGGCCGAGGAAACACGCGCCGTGCTGAGCACCCTGAGCGAAGCCGATCTGGCGGGCGACCGCATTGCTCACGGCAAGTCCGTGCCCTTACGATGGTGCATCCTCCATGTGATCGACCACGCAGCCCTGCACCTGGGCCATATGCAAATCACCTATCAGTTGTGGATGGGCGGTCAGAGCAAAGACATGCCGCGCTGGTTCGAACGATTGCCGAAGTGAAAGTGCCCTGAAATAATGAAGTGACCGCACGCTTCTCATATCGCACATCCACGTCTTCACCCCATCACTCAATCACGCATGCCCGCCACCCTCGCCGCAACCGGCCAAACCAAACAACAAGTGTTCGCTGCCCTGCAAGACGCACGCCAGCAGGACGTGAATTGGCAGGAAGGGCGGGCGTTCAGCCTGGTATTTCAGGCGGGCGAGGACGTGGCCGAAATCTCGAAGCGCGCCTACGAGATGTATTTCTCGGAGAATGGACTGAATCCGGGCGCGTTCCCCAGCCTGCGCCGCTTTGAGGCAGAAGTGCTGGCAATGGTCGCTGGTCTGCTGGGCGGGGATGGCGAAACGGTGGGGAATATGACTTCGGGCGGGACCGAGAGCATCCTCATGGCTGTGTACACCGCCCGGCAATGGGCGCGCGCCAACCGCCCCGCCATCTCTGTTCCTGAAATCATCATGCCGGTCAGCGGTCACCCGGCCTTCGAGAAAGCGGCGCATTATTTCGATACCAAAATCGTCCACATCCCCGTGCGGGCTGATTTTCGGGCGGATGTGGAGGCGATGCAGGCGGCGATCACGCCCAACACGATCATGCTTGTCGGCTCCGCCCCCTCCTATCCCCAGGGCGTGATTGATCCCATTGCCGAAATCGCCGCGCTCGCGGCTGCAAATGGCCTACTCTGCCATGTGGACGCCTGCGTAGGCGGGCTGATGCTGCCTTTCGTGCGCAAGCTGGGCTATCCCATCTCCGATTTCGATTTCAGCACGCCCGGCGTCACCTCGATATCCGCCGATCTGCACAAATACGGCTACACGGCCAAGGGCGCTTCAGTCATCCTCTACCGGCACAAAGACCTGCGCCGCCACCAGATGTTCGCCTTTTGCGACTGGCCCGGCGGCATTTATGCCTCGCCCACAATGGCGGGCACGCGACCGGGCGGGGCCATCGCCTCGGCCTGGGCGGTGATGAATTACCTGGGCGAAGAGGGTTATCTGCACATCGCCGAGGAAGTAATGCAGACGGCAACGAAACTGCGCCAGGGCATCGCCGCCATCGACGACGTGCACGTACTGAGCGACCCTGACATGAGCGTGATGGCCATCGCCGCCGACAGACTCGACGTTTACCAGATCGGCGACGAACTCTCGGTGCGAGGCTGGCATCTCGACCGCCAGCAAAGCCCGCCCAGCCTGCATCTCACCCTGCATCGAGGACACACGGCAATCGCCGACGAATTCCTGTCTGACCTGGCTGCCGCCGTCGCTGAAGTGAAACGACCTACGCCCCGACGCGTGGGCACAGGCATGCTGCTGTGGCTAATCACCCTCATTACCAAAATCCTGCCGGAACGCTGGCTAAGCTGGCTGGTGGATCGGGCGGCGGGTATGCTGGGAGGGGGCGGCAGCTTGCCCAAACGCTCGGCGGCCATGTACGGCATGATGGGCGTGCTACCCAATCGGGGTGATCTGCAGGAGCTGGTGCTCGATTTGGTGGAGGGATTCACCACGCCGCCGGAGAAAAGCGCATGAGCCACGGGCGAGGCGGCGGCCAACCTGTGGCTTTCGACCTGCCCGGCGGATCGACCGGCGTTCTCCTCATCCACGGCTTCACCGGTTCCCCGCCGGAGATGCTGCGCCTGGGCCAGTATTTCAACCAGAGGGGCATGACGGCGGTGGGGCCATTGTTGGCCGGGCACGGGACCACGCCCGATGATTTGAACAAACGGCGGTGGCAGGAATGGACGGCGCAGGTCGGGCAAGCATTGGCCGAATTGCGAGCCCGCTGCGAAACCGTGTTCGTGGGCGGGCTGTCGATGGGCTCCTTGCTTACCCTCTATCTCGCCTCCGAACATCCCGACATCTCCGGCATTTTGGTCTATTCTCCGCCCTTGCGCGTGCAAAACCGGCTGTTTGACCTCGTCCCCATCGGCAAGCATCTTATCGCCGCCTTCCCCAAAGGAACTGACAGCGATTTAGCCGACCCGGAAGCTGAACAATGGCTGTGGCATTACGATGTGTGGCCCGCTCACGCTGCCGACGAATTGCGTAAGCTGACCAAAGTAGTCGAACAGCGATTGCCACAAATCGCCTGCCCGACGCTCATCGTCCACAGCCTGGGCGATGGCGCAATCGCCGCTGACAGCGCTCAATTGACCTACGATCGCCTCGGTTCGCCCGACAAAGAACTGTTCACCCTCAGCGGCTGCGGCCACTGCCTGACGGTGGACGCGCAGTGGCAAGATGTGGCGGAGCGGTCGTGGCGGTGGATGGAATTACACCGCCAATGAGAGACTGCGTACCGTCAACATTTGGTCCGGGCTGAGCGGGGCAATGACGGAAACCGGCACAACAATCACATTGATAGACTCACCCACAGCATTAAACACTTCGAGTACAGCTCCATCTTCACCGCCTCCGGCGTTAGACACGTAATCAACCAGCACGGCTACGTCACCCCTGCGTAGGTTTGATTCTGGAATATCTTCAAGCAGTGTGATGTCCTGATAGAGATCAAGTCTCATTTGATTTGATTACCTCAGCGGTTTCAAAGTTATGAAGCGATACACATCGCTGTGTGCATCTTGCAACCAAATGGTGACAACTGCAAGGGCTGCGATCGGCCCTACCAGTATTCCTTCCACACGATAGAACGTGCCGTAATTATCATTACGATCAATAATCGCATCGTTGCCTGTGGCTTGCTGGCGTATGGAGTTTGCCAATAATTGATGGTTCCGGACTGTAAAGCCTGCTCGTTCCAAAAAGCGGGACTTGTCGTTGCGTGGTCTTGGGGCAAGAAGGTATTGGGTCAATTTATCGTCCGGTATCACCAGATCAGCTGGCAAACGCATGATGGTTACCGTCGTCTGCTATCTCGGCATCGCCGCCTGCGAAAGCTCGCGCCCGCCGGTGACGTTGATGGCCTGGCCGGTGATGAAAGCAGCCTCGTCCGAGACCAGGTAGGCGACCAGCCCGGCCACATCCTCAGGCGTGCCCAGTCGCCCCACCGGTATCTGGGCTACGGCCTCGCTGGTGATCTCGTCCAGCGCCTTGCCGCGCACCAGCGATTCCAATTGCAGTCCCCATTGCTTGAAGCCGGTGTCGATATCGCCAGGCAGCAAGGCATTGGCGGTGATGCCGAATTGGGCGACTTCCTGTGCCAATGCTTGCGTGAGGGCGATGACAGCGGCCTTGCTGGCGGCGTAGGAGGCCATAAAAGGCTTGGGCCGCGCCGCCGCCAATGATGACATGTTGACGATGCGACCCGCGCCATATTGCCCGGCTGTCTGGATCATGGCGGGAAGGGCGGCCTTGCAACACAGAAACACGCCCGTCACGTTCACATCGAAGGTCTTGCGCCAGGCGTCCTCCTGCATTTGCAACACCGGGGCCGGGCCGAAGACCACGCCGGCGTTGTTCACGAGGATGTCGAGGCGACCAAATTCGGCCATCGTCGCCGATACCATACTCTCGACCGCTGCCAGGTCAGTGACATCCACCCGCATGGGCAGACAGCGCACCCCCTCGGCCTCGACCATCCCCGCCACCTCTTCCAATTCCTGCCACTGGCCCACGCCGGGATTGGCGGCGTTTGATGGCGGCGGCGCGCATAGGTCACCCACGACCACCTGAACGCCAGCCCGCGCCAGCCGCAAGGCTGTGGCCGCGCCAATGCCATTCTTCCGCCCCGCGCCCGTGATGATGGCGACCTTATTTGCTAATTGGCTCATGCTCTTGTCCTCATCTTGCATGTTTGATCAACTGGATTGGATATTGGGTATTGACGCTGGCTTTCAACGGCGCACAATACCCAATACCTGATATCCTCTAATCCTCCGCCCGATAAACCATCGAGCCGAAGATGAGCGCGCCGGGCGGAGCCAGATTAGCCTGTTTGTCCACCATCACCTGCACAAGCGCGGGAATGCCGGACGCCTGGGCTCGCTGCAAAGCCGGGGCGAGTTGATCGATTTCGCTGACGTATTCGCCGTGGCAGCCAAACGCCTGGGCGATGTGGTCATAACGGATTTCCTGCACCAATTCCGTCTCTACAAACGCGCCGATCTGGGCGAATATCTGCGAGGAGCGCTCCATCCCCCAACCCTGGTCGGTGGCGACGACGATCACGATGGGCACATTGTGGCGGCGGGCGGTCTCCAATTCCTGGATATTGAAGCCCAGCGCCCCATCGCCGGTGATGAGATAGACCGGGCGGTCGGGAGCGGCCATTTTAGCGCCGATGGCATAGGGCAGGCCCGTGCCCAGGTGCCCGAATTTGGCCGTGTACAAGTAGCTGCGCGGCCCGTAGATGGGGTTGTAGTTAGCGCACCACAGGCTGGTATTGCCGCCATCCTGCACCATGATCGCATCGCGGGGGAAGAACTCGCGCACGGTACGAATCATCTGGCCGGAATTGATGGCGAGCCCGCTGCCATAACCCAAAGCCTGCTCCAATTCCTGTTTCCATTCCGCCGTCATGGCCGCATAACGCTCGAATCCAGCGTGCGGCGTGCGGGCGGCGGTGCGAGATTGCACTGCGGCCAGCAAGGCGGCGAGCACAGCCCTGGCGTCGCCGATGAGGGCTAGATCGACCGGCCGGTTTATGGCGATGGAAGTCGGATCCACGTCGACTTGAATGGTGGTGCGTTCAGCGGCATCGCCCCACAATGGCTCCTTCGCCCAACCATCCAACTCGCCCAATCGGCTGCCCACGACCAGATAAAGGTCGGCATCCACGCGGGCGGCTTCGAGCGCGTCTCGATTCAGGGGATGGAAATAGCGGGGGTGGTCTTCGGGCACGACGCCGCGCGCGCCCAGGCTGCCGGTGAAACCCGCGCCGAGGTGCTCGCCCAGGGCGATGAACTCGTCCCAGGCTCCCGCCCATTGCACGCCGCCGCCGGCATGAAACATGGGGCGCTCGGCCCGCACCAGGATATCAGCGGCCCGTTCGATGCTGGCGACATCGCCTGCACCCAATGAACCCGCCCGATAGCTGCTGGCGGGCCAGATATCGGCCAGGTCTTCGTCGATGACGCTGCGAATCACATCTTCCGGTATCTCGATATAGACCGGGCCTGGCCTTCCGCTCAGCGCCATGCGAAAAGCCTTACGCATGATCTCAGGCATGCGACGCAAGTCACGAATACTGGCCTGCCACTTGGTGATGGGCCGGTAGAAATCGACCAGATCGATCACCTGGAAGGAGCCGCCCCGGTCGGGATAGATGATGTTACGGCGGCGCTGGCCGCTGATCGCAATCAACGGCGTACCCTCGGCAAAAGCCACGGCCACGCCCGCACTCATATTCACTGCGCCGGGGCCGATGCCGCCGATGGTAACGCCCGGCTCGCCGCGCGTGCGCGCCCAGGCTTCGGCCATGTGTGCGCCGGCCGCCTCGTGGCGAGGACACACATAGCCCATATCGTACTCTTTGAGTTTCGCCAGCCAGGTATTAAAGCTGCCGTCGAGCACGCCAAAAATCATGCTGACGCCTTCGGTTTTGAGGGTTTTCAGCAGCAGTTCGCCGCCGGTTATTGATGACATGTGATTTCTCCAGGAATTGATTTGGGTGTTTACATCCGTGGTTGAGGTCCCGACGACGGACGATAGGCCGTGAGTCACGTTTTGGCAACGTCGCCATCGTCCATCGACAATGGTCCATCGTCACCTGTGAAACAGAAGCCGTCGTCTCAGCGTGACATCGGTCTAGCTCTCAATTTGGGCGGCGGCGCGGCCCGCTTTCTCATTTACGGCCAGGAATACGATCAGACCGACGACCAGGAACAGGCCGATCGAAAGCACGGCCAATCGCAAACCCTGTTGTTCCGCCGGGCCGATCGCCACGCCCTGGCCTTCGTACCAGAGCGCAGCCTCAGCGGCCACAAAACCGAAGACGAGCGGGCCGATCCAGAAAGCCAGCCGTCCCACCATCGTGAAAAAGCCAAAGAACTCGGCGGTTTGCGGTGGCGGGGCGAACAGGCCGACGGCGGTGCGACTCAGCGATTGCACGCCCGCCATAGCGATCCCGGCCACAGCGCCAATGATGATAAAGCCGATTTGCGATTGATTGAAATAGAGGGCGGCGACGACGAGGAGCATCAGCAGCAGAGATAGGATCAGCGAGGTTTTCACGCCGGTGCGCGGTACGAGCAGGCCGAATCCGAAAGCGCCGATCACGTTGGTGATCTGGACGATAATGGCAAAGACGATGATGAGCTCCGTGCCCATGCCGTACAGCGTGGCCCCGATGATGGCGGCGAACTCCAGGGCGATAGCCACGCCGCTGCCGTAGAGCAGAAAAGCGATCATGAATCTGGTCATCTGGGGGTATTGGCTGGCGGTGCGCACGGTGTGAACGACCTGTTTGATCGCAACCGATACGTAGTTTTCACCGGCGGGCAGTGGCCGTGGCTTCGCTCTTTCGTGCAGCCAGAAGACCAGCGGGATGGCGGCCAGCACCCAGAACAGGGCCGTGATCACCATCGACAGGCGCACGATGAGGGTTCCGCCGATGACCAATACCAGCGGCAAGATGATCAACAAAGCGATCACCCCGCCCGCCGAGCCAATCGCCCAACCGATGCCGGAGACCTTGCCCATGTCATCCGACCCGGCTACTTCCGGCAAAAAGGCATCGTAGAAAAGCTGGCCGCTGCGATAGCCAATTTCCGCCAGGATGAAGAACATCATGCCCATGAGGATGTCGCCCTTTTGCACGAAGAACAACAGCCCGGTGAAGAGGATGGCGATGGCGGTGAAAAAGAGCAGGAACTTTTTCTTGGCTCCAGAGAAATCGGCCACGGCCCCCAAAATCGGGGCGATGATGGCGACGATGAACAGGGCGATGCCGATAGCGAGACCCCACAAACGGGTTCCTTCGGCCCCGCCCACCACCTCCTGTTTGAAGTAAGTGGAGAAGACGGCCAGATAGATCACAGAGGCGAAGGCGGAATTGCCGAAATCGTACAGGTACCAGGAAATGCGAGCGCGGCGGTCACTGGGCGGAGCGGCGGCGGATGCGGTCATGTGTCACCTCATGGGTTTGGGTCGGGCGGATGGGGCAGGGTGTGGTGGAAACAGTGTGTCATGGGATGGGGATGTCGAAGGCGACTTTGATGGATCGGGCCTGGGCTTTGTCGACGGCGACGGCGAAAGCGATGCGATAATCTTCCAACAGAAAACGGTGTGTGAGCAAAGGTCGAGTATCGATTTGCTCATCAGCCAGCCAGTGCAGCGCCAAATCGAAGGTGGAGATCGGCTGGCCTTGCCACTCGACCACGTCGTGGCCGACAGCGCCCAGCAGGTTGGCCTCCTGATACCAGACCGGGGTCACGTCCAGATTCATGCGGTGCAGGTTGACGCCGACCAGGAC
>JAGFJG010000141.1 GCA_024102915.1 Caldilineales bacterium | reverse complement strand
CGAGTCCGTGGACGATATTCCTACATCAAGGCGCGTTCCGTGCCGAAATCTGAATGCTACCTGCCGCTGGTCGAAGTCGCGCGTGTGCAAAGCGTTTTTGAATTCCACGATGCGAGCGGCGTGCTTGTCGGATTTTACACACCAGGATTTATGGATTCGCTCAGCGTCCCCGGCCTGCACCTTCACTTTCTCGCAGACGATTTCAAGAGTGGCGGGCATTTGTTGGAATGCCAGCCGCACGGGATCACTGTCGATATCCAGCCGTTGCACATCCTCGAACTCTCACTGCCGTCCAGCCAGCAATATCTGAACAGCGACCTCACGCGTGATGTTCGCGATGACCTGAAACAGGCGGAGAATTAGGATAGATTCCCACGATTAAGAGGCTGCCGATCACAACGAGCGGCAGCCTCTTTATTTGCTAATCGGACAGCGGCTTAGAAGTTATCCGGAACCAGTACGACCACGTTGCCAGAAATGTTGCCCACATAGATCTGCGCCAGCGTTGGGTGAGCGGCGACTTCATGGGGTTCACCGGGCATGGGTAAGGTGGTGATGATGCCCAGGCCGTTGCTGTCGACCACGGACAGAGAATTCGCCGCAAAGTTGCTGGTGAAAATCCGGCTGGACGTGGAGCCGACCGCGATGCCAACCCCGCCCTGCGGTCCAGCCTCTCCGACTGTGAAAGTGGAGATTCGACCGAGAGAGCCGGGCTTAATCTCAAATGCAGCGACATGAATCGGATTGACCACAGCCAGACTCTTCTGGGGGCCAATCAGCGGTCGGGCCAAACCGAGGGGCGGGCGAGGCGCCGGCCGACCGGAGCTTGTGGCGTTGTAACGGATGTAAAGTCGGGAAAGATTCGGATCGACCGCCAACCCAAAGGGTTCTCCGCCGGGGAATGTGCGCATTGACATAATCTCGGTGTTGCTCAGGGCGTTGATCACCGCAACATAGTTGCCGTCACGGGCGCTGGCGAAGACGTAATCATGCGCTTCGTCGACTGCCACATCGAATGCGCCGGGAACCTGCACGACCGCAACGAAGGTGTCGGTCACGCCGTCGATGGTTCCCAACTGGTGCGTACCGTGCAGCGTCACATACACGCGGTTAACGCCGGTATCGACATCGACCTGTAATGGCTCGCTGCCAACCCCCATCGGTATCGTTTTGATCACGGTATTCGTATCGATGTTGACGACGGAGACCGTACCGCTCGCGCTGTTCGCTACATAAGCCTTGCGGCTGATCGGGTTCACAGCTACGCCATCTGGCTGCAAACCAACCGGGATCATCGTGATGATGGCATTCGTCGTCCCATTCACGACATAGAGTTGATCGTTCAACCGACTGGCGACAAAGATGTGGTTGGTCACACTATCGATGTCGATCCCTTTGGGGAAGGGAACGGGGATCGTGGATGATGGCGGGGTGGGCGTATTCGTTGGCGTTGGCGTGGTTGTTGGCGTGTTGGTCGGCGTCCAAGTTACGGTGGGGGTAGGTGTAATGGTTGGCGTCGGCGAATTGGTTGGTGTGTTGGTAGCGGTTGGCGTGTTGGTCGGCGTCGGCGATTCGGTTGCCGTCGGCGTCAGGGTAGGCGTATCGCTGGGACGCAGTGTCGGCGTCGAGGTGGGCGTGGCCGTGGGCGGGTGGTAGTCGTGGAGCACCAGCGGCATGTAGATCATGCAGCGCATGCCGAAGAAGACATTAGCGGTTCCGCCCTGGGTGACCGTTCTTGCCACCGGATTCTGCGTTGTAAATACGCAGGTCGGCGGGATGTGCGCGGTCACCATATAGTCGCCCACTGACGCATCGGGCCATGAGACGTCCCCAAAACCATTTGTGATTGCCAGGTCGCTCTCGGTATAAACATTCGTGTAGGAAACAGGAACGCCAGCCTGAGGTATGTCGGAGCCATCGGGGATGCCATTTCCGGTGATGTCGAAGAAGACATTGACCTCCAGGTTGCCGGTGCGGCGGTTGGGGATATTCACGCGAGTGGTTTCTCCTGCCAGCACCTCAGCCGCTGTCACCGTCCCCGAAACAGCGATGGTGTTGGCGGGCAGCGTCTCGCTGATGGTGTAGGAACCGGCCAGGACATTTGTAAACACGCAAAGCCCCGATCCCGGCGTCGTGCACGAGTCGGACTCGCCATATTCATTGCTCCAATCCAGATCGACCCCGGCAAAGGGCGGCTCGCCCTGGTCTTGCACGCCGTTTCCGTTCACGTCTTCGAACTTGAGCAATTCCAAAGTGCCGGTCAGGGCGGGCGAGTTGGTAATCGTGCACGTGCCGCCATTCTCAGTGACCGTCACCACGACATCATCATTGACCAGGCTGCATGCGCCGGTTGCATCGACAACCGTATACTTCTGGGCGGCGGCATTTTGCGGGTTCTCGACCACGCCGAAGATGCCGGTATTGACGTTCTCGGTTCCGCCGTTGGGGATATCGGTCGGCAGGGGAGTTTGCTCAGGCGGGCTGGCCGGGATGGCGATCAGGTCGAATGTCCAGTCGTTGGCATTGGCCGGGCCGCCTGAGACGATTTTGGTAATGGTGATGTCGCCTGTCTTGCGAACATTGGTATAGGTGCATTCAACCACGTCGCCTTCGGTTATCGTCACTTCGGCGATGTGATTATTGCCGCTCGACCCGGTCTGGCCGTTTACAAGGCATTCATGGGAAGTGTCGTAAAGGCTGAGGTTCGGCCCGGTTTCGGTGACGATGTAATCGCCCGTGGCGACGGGCGTGGGGCCGGCGCTCTCGTTATGCGCCACCGACGCCGTATAGCTGGTTGCTCCAAAGATATCGAATTCCCAATCCACAGCTTCATCCCCGCCGCTCACCACTTTCGTGATCTCCAGCGTGCCGGAGAGGCGCGTGTTTGTGACAGTACACGTTTTGCTGGCGCCGACCAGGATAATGCCGGAACAATCGGCAGAGTACGAATCGAGATACAGATCGTCGGGATCACCCGATTCCGAGACTGAGTAGTTGCCCTGGTCGAGGGTGACGGAAACGCCGGTTGAAGAGCCTGGGAAGGAACTGCTTGGGGCCACATTCGTCCCCGTCACCGTCATGGTGAAGGCCGATGGCGGCAGCGGAAAATCGCTGAGATCGTCGACAACGACTTTGCGCACCGTCAAAATCGGGGCGATGTCGCTGTTCGTGATTGTGCAGGTGATTGCGGAATTCGCCCCCACTGTCACCTGACCTTGCGTCACCCCGACCTGGCTTTGAGCGTCATCGACACAGCCCCAGTCCGAAGCTTGATAACCGGCCGGCCCGCCGGATTCGGTCAATGTGTAGGTTCCGCTGGGAACGCTGCCCGAGACGATAGGCCCGGTGCCGGTGATAGTAACTGCCCCGGACGCCGTCAGCATCCATTGCGCTTCTGTGGCAGGCCCGCCGTGGTTGTTGGCGACGATTTTTTGCAGTGTGATCTGCGAGAGGGGAATGACGTCATCGGCAGGGACGGATACGCCCTGAGCGCCGACGCTGCCAAAATCCCCGGTCACGCTTCCGAACATGCTTTGCGTGGAAGATCCTGTGCATTCACTGGCCTCATCGGTCAACGTCAGGAAGTAATTGACATAAGCGGAGCCATTGTCGGAGAAATTGACATCGAGGGTCGCCACCCAGACGGAGCCATTATCGACCACGCCGTCAAGACTGACTGAAGGGGATACGCCGGAAATGTTTTCCACAGCGTTGGCTGAACTGTCGTGTGTGCCCAGCACAAAACTGCCGTCAAAGAAATTGCACTCACCCATATCGTGATCAAAGATGACTTCTAGCGTGCCCGTGGCTTCTTCACTGACGCCAAGCCCTGTTGCGGTCAGGATAAAACGAAAATTGATCGGATCAAGCTCCGCATAAGTCTTGACATCCCCGCTGGTATAGCTCCCCAACACACCGCCGGTCTTCAATTGTCCTTGATGATCACTTGCGTCGATGCTTCCTGCGGCGGTGGCAGTGCCGACCATCAGCAGCAGAAGCGCAATGCCTATGGATGTGACGAACAATGCCTGAAAGAGATTACGAACTGACGACGGAATAGAAATACGCATTGGTGTCCTCCGGTGGCGCAATGCAGAAAGTCATGCCGCTGACATTGTCATACGCCAATCTGCATTGCCGAACTATTTATTGTTTGCAACCTGGTACGATGATACCAGAGTAACTACATGGCGCAAATGCCCTACCAACGATGACGTGATTCAGTGCAATTGGTTACGGCCTCACAGTGAATCGGGCGTCCTTTCCTCACATAACAACATCCATGGTTTGTCCGCCACCCGCGTGAGGAAAACCACCAGCTCGCGTCCCTGCGGTTCATTGTGCAATCGCCGCCGAAATGCCTCCGGCTCGACGGCTGATCCCCGCTTTTTGACGGCGGTGACCCGACCGCCCAACGCGCGCAAGCTGCGATTGAGTGTCTTGAGATTGAAAGGCATATGCTCGATCACGCGCCAACTACGGGCGAAGGGCGTTGCGATTTGCGCATCTCCACTCAGATAAGCGATCTCTGCATCGATTTGCCACAGGCCGAACATGCCAGCCAGATCGCCCACAGCGCCCGCTCGCAGCACAGCGTCATCAGGCTCATAGAAATATGCCCCCGGCTCCCGTACAGCCGCCCTGACCCCGACGGCGATGATTTCTCCGCCCGCCGGCAGGATGGTCGCACGCCGCACGCCTGGCTCTGCAATCTCGCCAAACCAGAGTACGCACTCCTTCAGGTCGCCATTCAAGCTGATCCACTCCGCCTCCGCAGCCGGGGGAATGGCATCGTGGCTGAGTCCCGGCATCAACTTGATCCCCAGATTGGGTGTGTGGGCAAGCTGGGCCAGTACGGCGCTCAGGGGCGGATGCAATTGTTCGGGATCAAAGAGTCGCCGGGCGTCGGTTCGCCGTCCGGGATCAGCCCAGGCAGCTTCCACGCGCCAGGCGGGCATCTGCACATTGGCCCGCACCGGGAAGATGGCATGTTCCAAATCCAATGCCCTGGCGTTGGCTTGGGTCAGGGTAATGGCGAGTTCATCGACATCGACCGCCGCCACCTGCGCACCCGTCCGGGCGAGTGATAGGCTGTCGCCACCCAGACCACAACCCCAATCTCCCACCCGTGCGAACCGTGCAAAACGCTTGGCGGTGTGAGCCGAGACCAGGGCGGATGAAGCCTGCTGCAACAACTCATCGCTGAACAACATCGCCCTGGCATCATCGCCAAACTTTGCCTCCGCCTTCTGGCGTAGACGCGCCGTCGTGACCAACGCTGCCGCCTGCGCGGGCGTGAAATGCCGACGCAGGCGTGTCAATGCACCAATGAGTTGTTCATCACCGGGCGGCTCGGCCGAGAGCGTCTGCAAGTAGGGGGTAGCTTCATCGCCTTGCAGCCATCTCGCCAGCTCCGGCGTCAGGCTCATGCCTGTACAACGTCTGGAGCGTCTTCGTCGATAGGCGGTTTGTTGTCGCCGCATCCGGCCGACAAAGGCAGGCGCACCCGAAACGTTGTTCCCACGCCTAATTCCGATTCGACCTCGATATCACCCCAATGTGCATCGACCACCCACTTGACGATGGAGAGTCCCAGCCCGGTGCCGCCGACAACACGCGTACGCGCCTTGTCCGCCCGATAAAACCGGTCGAAAATGTGGGGCAGGTCCTCGGCGGAGATGCCCTGGCCGGTGTCGGCCACGACGATTTCGGCGAAGTCACTCAAACAGGTGAGGCTGAGGTCGATGTGGCCATCGGGGGGCGTGTATTGGATGGCATTGTTGATCAGATTGACCAAAACCTGGCGAAGGCGTTCGGCATCGCCCATGACGATGGCCTGATCCTCGTGCAGCAGGTGGATTTCCCGCTCGCCCGCCCGTCGCTTTGCCTGCCGGTAAGCGTCCAGAAGCAGGGTGTCGAGTTCGACCGGTTCACGGGTGAGCACGAGGTCGGCATCGGCCTGGGCCAGCAGCAACAAATCGGAGATCAGCCGCCGCATATGCTCGGATTCCGACTCGATTTCCTCCAGCATTTCAGCCTGCTCGTCCGGGGGCAAAGCCCGCCCGCGCTTGAGCAGACTGACATTGCCCAGGATCGTCGTCAATGGCGAGCGCAGTTCGTGCGAGATATCGCCGGAGAAGCGACGCTGTTTGTCGAAAAGTTCTTGCAGGCGTCCCAACATCTCGTTGAACGTATTGACCAGCGTGCCGACCTCATCGTTGCGCTGGCCGGTGACCGGCACGCGTGCGTCCAATCTACCGGTGCGGGTGATCGCCAGTGCGGTCGCCGTCGCCTCCTTGATGGGGCGCAGCGCCACGCCTGCCAGCCAGTAGCCGACGCCAGCGCCCAACGCCAGCACAACGGCGATGATCCAGAACAGATTAGTCGCCAACTGATTGACGATCATCTGTTCGGTGGAGAGAACGCGCCCAACCTGCACAGCGCCGATAAATTCCCCGCCAAAATCGATCGGCGCGTAATAGACCCGCAGATCGTCAGGGCGATTAATGGAGAGGGAGTAATAACCTCGTCCGCCAGCTTCAGCGGCTTTGTAATATTCTTCTGGAAAAGGGATGATCTTGTCGGACAGATTGTTGGAGCGGTAAACCAGGCGCTTTTCGGTATTGCGCACCTGCACATAGACCTCGGTCTCGAACGAGCCGCCGATCGCCGGCAGGAGCACCCCCGCCAACGGCCCGCTGGTCGATCCAATTTGCAGCAGGCGGATCACCTGGTCGCCGGTAATCCGCAGGTCGTTGTCGATATTCGCCTGCACGTTGCTCCGGGCCTGCGACACGGCCATGACGCTGATGAGCAACAGCAGGACCGCCAGCAGCCCGGTATACCAGAGGGTCAGACGTAACCGAAGTGACATGAATCGAGGCGCGGCGTCGGGTGATTAAGGCCTAACTCAAGACTCAAACTTCGCGCAGGATGTAGCCCGCCCCGCGCTTGGTGTGGATCAGCCTGGGCTCGCCATCTTCTTCCAACTTCGTGCGCAAATACCGTACATAGACCTCGATGATGTTCGACTCCCCGCCAAAATCATAATCCCAGATTTCGTCGTAAATCTGCGCCCGGGTGAGTACCTGGTTCGGGTGTCGCATGAAAAGCTCCAACAGATCGAATTCCCTGGCCGTCAATTCCACCTCGCGTTGCCCACGAGTGACCGAACGGGCTGCGGTATCCAGTTTCAGGTCGGCGAATTCGAGCACCTGCTTTTGGGGCAATGTCTCGGTGCGCCGCAGTTGGGCGCGCACTCTGGCCAGAAGTTCGTCAATGTCGAAGGGCTTGGTGACATAATCATCCGCGCCACTGTCCAGGCCCAGCACACGATCATCGACGGCATCACGCGCCGTCAACATGAGAATGGGCGTGTTGCTGTCGTCCCGAATTCTCTTGCAAACCTCGATGCCGTTGATGCCGGGCAGCATTAAATCGAGGATGACCAGGCTAGGCTCGTCACGAGCAAAATACTCCAGGCCGGTATACCCATCCGCCGCCATCTCCACCTGATAGCCCTCCAAAATGAGGGCACGGCGCAGCAGCTTGCCAATAGACGGGTCATCTTCGATGATCAGGATTTGATTGCTCATAATTTCACTCGATGGGAGAGAGATTGAAGGATGGAGCGCCCTCGGCGGCGAGGATTTCTCGTAGTTGCTCGACGCTGATATTGCCGCCGCTCAGGATGATGGCGACATGTTTTTCCTGGAGACGATGGCGCAATTTGATGGCTGCCGCCAACGCCGCCGCCCCCGCGCCTTCGGCCAGATTGCGAGTGTGCGCCAACAATGTGACGATGGCGCGGCGCATTTCATCTTCGCTAACCAGGACGAATTCGTCGAGATAACGCCGCATGATCTCTTGCGGCAAATCGGCGGAAGTTCGTGTGGCCAGACCTTCGGCGAAGGTGCGCATGTGGCTGGACACGGGCCGCCCCTCGCGCCAGGAAAGATAAGCAGCAGGCGCTTCTTCCGCCTGCACAGCGATAATCTGGGTTTGAGGACTGATCGTTTTTGCGACAAGGCAGGCTGCCGCCACACCGCTGCCCATACCCACCGGCACGATGATGGCGTCGAGCCTGGGCTGGCGTTCCAGGACTTCCAGGGTGCAGGTGCCGACGCCGGCGATCAGCAGCGGCTCGTTGCCGGAATGGATGTAACGATAACCCTGCTCTGCCGCCTCGACTTCGACCCATTCCCGCGCCTCGTCGAAATCGACGCCGTGGAAAACCACTTCCGCGCCGAGCGACTTCATGGATGCCACCTTGGCCGGGTTGGCTCCTTTTGGCACGGCCACGATGGCGCGCACGCCGAACAAACGGGCGGCATAGGCGACCGACTGACCGTGGTTCCCCGTGCTGGCGGTGATTACCCCGCGCTGCCGTTGTTCTTCAGGCAGATTCGCCAAAAGGTTGATGCCCCCGCGCACTTTGAACGCCCCCACCGGTTGGTGATTTTCGTGTTTCACCCATATCTCGCACCCGGCCATCGTGCTCAAGCCGAAGTAGTGATACATCGGCGTGGGTTGCAGATAGGGGGCGATGTTGCGCCGCGCCGCCAGCACATCGGCAAGCTGCACGGGCAGAGATGGATCAAGGCCAGACATACACAGGATTATAGAAGAGGTGAGGGGCAGGCACAAACGTTTTGTAGTTGTTGAGGTGGTCTGGTAAATTAGGAAACTAATCCTGATTGCCAATCTCTGTTGCTTCAAACACACAAGTCGAATTCTTGCGTTTAGCGTCGGACATGATATACTCGTTCGGCTGAACTCAAATCAGCGAAAAATCTCAATTATCTCAGTTTGTTTCGAATACTCCTCGTCTGAAATCTCCAGACGACTGCCCGGCCGCAAGGTTCGGGCGTTTTGTTGCAGCAGGCGGACTCTTACTTGCGATGCGGGGTCGGCTCCAGGCAACCACTAGGGGCATTGCCCGCAAGGGCGATGCAATGCGATGAGTCCATCGGAACGCAAGTAGGAAGTAACATGAAAACCGAACAATTCAATGATCTGGGTCTGCGCGCCCAATTGCTGCAGACCGTAGCCGAGCTTGGCTACGAAACCCCCACTCCGATCCAATCCGCCATCATCCCGGCGATGCTGAAAGGCGAGGATGTGATCGGTCAGGCTCAGACCGGCACGGGCAAAACCGCCGCCTTCTCTCTGCCGATTTTGCACTCACTTTCAGACGACCGCCGCCGCGTGCAGACGCTGGTGCTGGCTCCCACCCGTGAACTGGCCATGCAGGTGGCGAATGCCATGCACCAATATGGCAGCGCGTTGGACGTGCGGGTATTACCTGTTTTTGGCGGGCAGCCCTATGGCCGCCAGATCAGCCGCCTACGCAAAGGCGTCGATATCGTCGTGGGCACGCCCGGCCGCCTGCTCGATCTCATTCGCCAGGGCGTTCTCGACCTGAGCGGAGTCTCGACCGTGGTGCTGGACGAGGCGGACGAGATGCTTAGCATGGGCTTCATCGAAGACATCGAGGCGATTCTGGCCGAGACGCCATCGGCCCGGCAGACAGCTCTGTTTTCGGCCACGATGCCGGCGGAGATCCGCAGCCTGGCCGATCGATATATGCACGAGCCGCAGTTATTCGCCATCAGCCGCACGCAACTCACCGTCGAGGCAATCGAGCAGCGCTATTATCTGGTCAACGAGTCCGACAAACTGGCTGCATTCCTCCGCATCTTCGAGGTCGAAGAAATCGTCAGCGCCCTCGTATTCGCCCGCACGCGTGTGCGCACGGACGAATTGGCGGCGGAACTGGCGGCACGCGGCTTCCAGGCTGAGGCGCTGAATGGCGATATGAGCCAGGATGCCCGGCTGCGAGTGTTGGATCGTTTCAAATC
>JAGFJG010000091.1 GCA_024102915.1 Caldilineales bacterium | reverse complement strand
TCGACGCCGACGCACACGCCCACACAAACGCCGACGCACACACCGACTTCAACTCCCACGGCCACACCCACACGCACGCCCACGAATACCCCGACGGTAACGCCGACGCCGACAGCAACGGACACGCCGACTATCACGCCGACGGCCACATCGACGCCGACGATCACGCCTGGCCCCAGCCCCACGCCGACGAGCACCCCCACGATAACGCCGACGCCGACGATTACGCCTACAGCCACCAACACCCCGACAGCGTCGCCCACTTCGACGCCCACAAATACCCCGACGAATACGCCGACGGCGACGAATACATCGACGCCAACGATCACCCCGACAGCGACGCCCACTTCGACGCCCACAAATACCCCGACGAATACGCCGACTGCCACAAATACGTCGACGCCAACGATCACCCCGACAGCGTCGCCAACCTCGACTCCCACGAATACCCCGACGAATACGCCAACAGCCACCAGCACGCCCACGGCGACGCCGACTTTCACACCGACCAACACCCCGACGGCAACGCCAACGGCCACCCCCACGAATACGCCGACGACCACGCCGACGCTTGATCCATCGGCTACGGCGACAAAAACCGCCACAGTTACACCAACTGCCGCGACCACGCCGACCCGCACAACCACGCCAACCCAGACTGCCACTTCCAGCCCCACATCAACGCGTACGCCCACCGCGACGTCAACCAGCATTTCTGGCGCCACAAACACGCCAAGCCCAACCTCCACACCGACTCCCAAACAGACGTTCACGCCCACAGCGACGCCCACACAATCATCGAAGCAAACCGCCACGCCGACTCCGACATCAACTCCGACCCAGTCAGCAGACGGCTGTTCCCCGGCTGATGACTACGAATCGAACAACGATTGGTGGCAGGCTTCGTTGCTCATGCCCAACCGGCCCCTCGGAGTCACGCATTTCGGGTTAAGCAATGATGTCGACTGGTTCCGGTTCAGAGCGCAGGCAGGGGTCGAATATCTCTTCTCAACATTGCTGACATCCGCTCCGGTCAATGCCGACACCGACGTCATCCTGTTTCTGATGGAACCTCCTCTGTTCGATGAAGCGAACGCCATCGCTCAGGATGGTAAAATCGGCGGCGGCGGCGTGCGGACATTACGCTGGACTGCGCCTGCAAACGGCGATTATTATCTCAAAGTTCGAGAAGCCAGCAATCGGGGCGATTGTCGCCAGTACAAGCTCAGCTTCAGCGGTAATTCCTTGCTCTTCCTGCCGATGATGCTCGTTACCACACCCTAAATCATCATTACCCCCGCAGGTTGGTCAATTTCGGATTGGTCAAATTGAGATAATAATTCAACCGGTCGAAAAATTCGTTCACGCAAAGGCGCTAAGATGCCAAGAAAATCAACAGATGTTTTGTGACTTTGCGTCTTTGCGTGAGATCAAAGACAGTAGGTGAACAGATACAAAACTGGTTTTCTTGAAATCACCGCAGAGAGCGCAGAGATCACCGGGAAGATCTCTTATTTCGAGCCTCAATACTTCATGAAACCTCTGTGTTCTTTGTAGCCGCTGTGCTAGAAAAGCCTTTTCGCAGTTGAGCCAAAATGAACTGTGACATGCGTTTCTGATTATCACGGTGCAATTGGCGTGACTATTACAGTTCTTTCACAAATCCCATAATCCTCATAGCGGCTCTCGACACTTGTAACGCTTGCTGCTACAATAAGCAAATACTCTGCCGAGATCGACGTGCAGCGCGTTCAACATGCGACAACGGTCAGAGTAAAAGTAAGTCCGCCGCTCGGTAACAGAATGATGTTGAATTTGTTGGAGGCCGTGAGCGTGCCGCACGAATGCTCCGAACCGGCCTTCACCGGTCACATGTCCGTCGAGTACAAAGTTGAGGCGGTTAAATTGGGATCGGGTCTTCATTCTGCTTGTCCGTGCGTATTTTATCCGGCGTCACAGTAAGTGAGTTGTAGGTATGAGCGTACATCCACACCCATGCGAGCAGCACCCACGTTCACCGCCCAGGTAAGCTCAACTGGCATCCCAGATGCAAGAGTATGGCGGTCAGGTGCTCAGAAACAACCGCGTACTTGGTGCTACTTGTCGAATGAGTCGTATTTTTCTCTCATCGGGCGCAACCTAATTACATTTTCTGCGTCATCATCTAATAGTAATGTTGCTCAGAACTTGTAAGAGAAGGGAACGCTCAGACCGGAGGAGGTCAACAATGCACAATAAACGTTCTCTCAATCATCGATCCATTTCATCTTCCAGAACCCGGCTAGTGCGTGTCGGCGGTTTAGTAACGCTGGCAATCGTGTTGATCATGCTCATGTTGGCGGCAATGCCAAGCATGGCAGCACCGGCCCAGAATGCCGCACCTCTTAACGGTGTGTCCTGTGAAGGTGGAGCCATTACTGGTTACGTCTGGAATAAAGAACACAAGCCGTTATCAGGCTGGACAGTCGAAGCATGGCCAGAAGGAAATCCTGGCGGGAAATTGACAAAGGTCTCCGACGGCAACGGTTTCTTCGAGTTCTGGCCGATTGCTCAGGGCAAATGGGTAGTCAATCTGGTGCCGACGCCCGGTTGGTCGCCTGTGCCGCCCACGTTGATGACGGTCACGGTCACAGTTGGCAACGACTGCTCGGAAGTATTCTTCAAGATGCAGCAGTCAACGCCCACGCCCGGCCCAGCCGCCACCCGCATCGACGGTCGCGTCTACTATCGCACCTGCGATGGCAGAATTGAAGCGATCAAAGGCGCCACGTTGACCCTGCGCGGCAGTGACAACCTCGACGGTCCTTACAACGACCTGATGACCAAGGACACCGACGCCGGCGGTTACTACAACTTCCATCTGCAAACGCCGCCGCCGCCCTACTACCATGTCTTCCTGACTGGTTGGCCGGCGGAACTGATGCCCGACCTGGCCCTGTCATTGGAGGGCGTGGTCGTGTCGCCGGAGCATATTCGTATCGATGCGCCGAAGCTGGAATCCTACGAGGGCAACGAGTTCTATCTCAAGAACCCGGACTGTGTACCTCCGTTCGGTTGTATCGAAGGCATCAAGCGTGACGACGCCCATGTCGGCCTGCCCGACTGGGAGATCCATGTCAAGCCCGCCGATGCGGATGATCCGGAATACCAGGCCATGACCGATGGCGAGGGCAAATTCCGCTTCGACAATCTGCCCATCGGCGTATGGACAGTGTGGGAAGTCATGCAAGAAGGCTGGTTGCCGGTCACTTCGCCCCAGTTCGACGTGACGGTAGCGCGTGGATCGCAGTGCGCCCAGGTCGCCTTCAAGAATCGTCAGGCGACCCCGACGCCCACCGTGACCCCGACCCCGACCGACACCCCCACGAACACCCCCACCCCGACCGATACCCCGACCGTGACCCCGACCCCGACCGACACTCCGACGGTCACCCCGACTGCAACGCCGTACAAGCTGTACTTCCCGATGATCTTGCAGTTGCCGGACCGCTGCGTTTATGGTCAGGTTCAGGTCGTTGTCTGGGGCGTCTTCCACAGTTTCAACTTGCTGCCCGATGGCAATGCCAAGACGATCAAGCCGTTGCCGTGGCAAAGTCCTACAACTTTCAAGATCGTCAACTATGAAGGCGATGTGTTGTGGACGCAGTACCGGCCCTTCTACGTCAAGCAAGAGGGCGGCTACGAATTTACGTATCCCGGCGGCCATGCTGGCGACGACTACAAGCTCTTCATCCGCACCGAGTGTGGAACCATCCACATCGATTCCTCAGTCGATGATCCCACGCCCACAGCGACACCGTTGACGGGCGCCGAAGTTCCGACAGCGACGCCAACTCCTGCCGGATACCGCTAGACCTCTCGTTCCCTGGCGCTGGCTGATAACTGTTAGCGCCAGGGAACGCTTCTGATCAGCAAAACTCACTCTACTGGAGGACTGGCATTGATTGCGCAACAATCGCTCGCAAAGATTTCCGCAAATCAATGCCAGTCCTCGAACCGAAGCATAATAAATCGCGACAACGAGAATCAGCGCCGCTCAATGCCATATCAGTGTTCCATTTCTGTGAGAACCGCTTTTTGGGGGAGAACTGTTACGACATAGAAATTACGCATTTGCCACGATATTTTTCCGGTTGCGTAGGTACTGACGTCACCTGAAATGTCTGTAAAATGGGCGGATACTTTATTCGCAATACAGTTTCAGTTTTCAATTCCTTATTGTTGATTACACCGTAAACAAAGTTGTTACTGTCATTGCGAGCGAAGCGAAGCAATCGTCACACTGACAGGGAGGGGATTGCTTCAGCCCTTCAGGCTTCGCAATGACACATATTTCATTACTTTGTTTACGAAGCATTGATCGCATAAAGATATATTTTTAAGGATGCTGTCAATCATCGAAGATTGACGTTACTGTAAGAACGGTTCTTCAACTACAGAGATCACAAAGCACGCAGCGATAGTCGTACATTCTTAAGACTCGAAACCATGTGTTTTTCTTTGATCTCTGCGCCCTCTGGTATAGAAAATAGTTTATCTCCTCACTTTCTTCCTCTCCCCCGATTTTCGTTGTTCCGGATATATTAGGAGGCAGACGCCATGCTGCAATTGAGAAAACAATCATCGAGTCGATTGGGCGATCCCTGGGGGCAGCGTCGATGGCTGCGCTTCAGCGCCATCGCCTTGCTGACCACCATGCTCTCTCTGGCCGTACTGTGGGCTGTTGTCGTCATGCCTGCCTTGGCTGGCGGTCAGGATACGCCGCTTCAGGCCAGCTATTACGGCACATGTAGCGATGTCAACGGTCTGGCATTGGTGATGGAAGGAGCGGGATTGGACGGCGTTACCACGAGCAACGTCAACATCACCATTCCCGGAACTGTGGTGCAGGCCTGGGTCTATTACAACGGGGCCAGTGATAGCGATACGCCAAGCATCGGCGGTGACGATAACGTCATTTTCAACGGCAATCCAGTGTCCGGCACATTGGTCGCCGGGCCGGCGCTTTGGGATCAGGGCGCGTCCGGCTATTGGAGTTATCTGTACCAGGTCGATGTCACTTCGCTGGTTGTATCGGGCACCAATACATTGGCCGGAGTCGACAATTTCAATCAATACAACAATGGCTGGGAACTGGTCGTGTTGTATGAGGACGCAGGGGCCAAGCCCAACAGCGTTGCGCTGGCCGTCGGCATGGATCTGGCAAGGGGCACGAATGGACCCTTGACCTCTCCCGGCATCGAGCCTGTCGTCATCGCCTTCGATCCAGCTGTCGTCACCCGAACTGCGGAATTGTACTCGGTTGCAGGCGGCGTCTTCCCCACGCAAGACAACTCAATCTATTACGAAATTGGCTACGGCAGTGTACCTATCTCCGTTCCATACGATATCTACACCGCTACATTGCTCGCTACCGATCCGTTCGGCGCCAACAGCGGAGATTTCTGGGATTCCTGGAAATATACGAACACTTTCGATATCCCGCCCAATGCTACTCATGTCATATTCCAGGCGCTTTCAGGGCCCAACAATCCGCCCAACATGGAATGGATCATGCAGTCGCTGCAACTTCCTGGGGCTTGCCCGGAACTGGACATCACTAAAACCCTGATCGATCCAGCTTCAGGTCTGGCCTATGTGGGCGACTCGATCAGCTACAACATCGAGGTCGAGAATATCGGCAACACCGAATTGACCGCTGTGCAACTGGTGGACACATTCGATGATGCGCTGCTCAATTTCAACACCAGCCAGCCCACCCTGCCCGATTCGACCGGCGTGGGCACGCTGACCTGGAATGATGTCACCGGCGGCGGGTCGTTGCTGCCCACCGAGAGCCTTTTGTATACGGTGACTTTCGACGCCGACGCGCCCAGCCCTGACCCGACCATCAACGTGGCGACGGCTGTCGGCACCGACACCAATCAGAACCAGACGCCGCCGGTCAGCGACGAGGATGATGTCGTGATCGCCGAGGGCATCGTCATGAACAAGATCGCCTCGGCCATTGCCGACCACGGCGGGGGCAGCTATACGGTCGTGTACAGGATCACGGTCGAAAATGTGAGTGATCTGTTGCGCACCTATACGCTCAGTGACGAATTCGACTTTGATTCTAATTTCAGCGTTGTGGGCCAGCCTGCGGTGACGACGGATTCCGGGGCGACCCCGAACGCCGGGTTCACGGGCGCACCGCCCAACACGAACATCGTCTCCAATGTCGGCATCGGCGCGGGAGT
The DNA here is from genome assembly GCA_024102915.1 of Caldilineales bacterium. Lineage (GTDB taxonomy): Bacteria > Chloroflexota > Anaerolineae > J102 > J102 > JAGFJG01. Next base: position 11,434 of record JAGFJG010000091.1, on the reverse strand, counting down.
GACTCACACCTATGACATCACGGTCGATGTGCAATACAACGGCGCGGGTGATGCGGACGCAGTCATCAGCGCCTGTGATGCAACCTATCCATCGCCGGGTAAAGGGCTGTACGACGAGGCGACGGTAACGACCGATGGACGTGATCTCACGGACGACGCCTGTCCTCCGGGCGGCGGCAAACCGGCCGTGCGCATCAGTAAATCGGCGGCGGCAGCCACGAACATTGGCGGCAGCATCTGGGAAGTGAGCTATCGCATCACGGTGAAGAACGAGGGCAGCAAATCCGCCCTTTATGATCTCACCGATACGCCCAACTTCTCCGATCTCCTCACCATCGTCAACCCGGCCGATGTGAAATATCCCGACGGCAGTCAGGGCACTGTCAACCTGACGGACGAATCGCCGACGACGCTGGCTACGAACGAATACATCGGCGCGGGTGAATTGCATAACTATGACCTGACCGTACGCGTCGACGCCAGCGCCGTTGGGGATGAGTCGGCCGAAATCAACGCGTGTTCACCCATCAATCCCATCCCCGATGAGGGCCTATTCAACGAAGCCACAGTGACGGTGGACCAGGTTCCGCAAAGCGCGAATGCCTGCCCGCCTGCCGATGGTGGCACAGTTTACATCACCAAGCAAACGACGTCATTGGTGGACAACCATGACGGCACATTCACGGTGAAGTACGACATCAAGGTCGACAACACGGGCGTTACGACCGCAACTTACACGCTGGTCGACACCCTCGATTTTGACGGCGATTTCACACCGGGCGCGCCGACGGTGAATACCGATGCGGGCGTGACGCCAAATCCATCATTCAACGGCGTCGGCGTCACTCTGCTTTACGACGGGGCTGTGATCGATCCCCTGACCACGCATACGTGGACAATCGAAGTTGTGGCAACCTACACCGGCGTCGGCGACCCGATTGCGGAGATCAACGCCTGTGAACCGGGCGATCCCGACAATGGATTGGGTCTTTTTAACGAAGCTGAAGTGCGCTCCGGCAATGTGACCCGCACGGACAACACCTGTCCGAATACGAACGAGGGGGCTGTCATCTTCCGCAAGGATGCGACCACTCTCACCAATCTGGGCGGGAACAGCTATCTGGTCGAGTACGAGATCGTGGTGGAGAACACCGGCCTCCTGACCGAGTCCTATGACATCTCCGACACCTTCGATTTCGACAGCGATTTCGTGGTGACCCCGCCGGTCACGGTCACGACGGACTCCGGCGCTACGCCCAACCCCTCGTTTAATGGCGAAACAAACACGACAATCGCCACAGGCGTCTCGATTCCCGGCAAGGCGGTCCACCGCTGGAAAATCCAGGTCGTGGTCGACGCCTCTGCCGATCCGACCAACGTCGGTTCTTGTGATCCCGCCGATCCCACGCCTGGCACAGGGCTTTTCAACGAAGTGACGGTGGCAGTCAACGGCATCCCCAATTACGATGACGCCTGTCCTCGCATCGGCGAACTGCAATTCAACAAAATCGCTTCGGCCATCGCCGATCATGGCGGCGGCAGTTACACTGTGGTCTATCGCATCACGGTGGACAACAGCAGTCCTATAGCCAAGACTTATAATCTGGGCGACGAATTCGGCTTCGATAGCGATTTCAGCGTGGTGGGTCTGCCGGTCGTCACCACCGATTCGGGGGCGACGCCGAATGCCGGATTCACCGGGGCCAACCCCAACACCAACATTGTCACTGGCGTCGCCATCCCCGCCGGAGTGACTCACACCTATGACATCTCAGTCGATGTGCAATACAATGGCGCCGGCGATGCGGATGAAACGATCAGCGCCTGCGACGCCGCTTTTCCGGAGCCGGGCAAGGGCCTGTATAACGAGGCCGAACTGACGGTTGACGGCGTACCGGTCACCGACGACGCCTGTCCTCCGGGCGGCGGCGAGCCGATTGTGCGCATCTCCAAGTCCGCTTCGGAAGCGACGCCACTGGGCGGCGACATCTGGGAAGTGACGTATCAGGTGGTGGTCAAGAATGTGGGCAGCAAGACGGCCGTTTACGATCTTGAGGATACGCCTAATTTCTCCAACGACCTGACGATCATCAACCCGGCTGATGTCACCTATCCCGACAGCAGTATAGGCACGGTGAATCTGACCGATGGTTCGCCCACCACTCTGGCGACGGGCGTGAATCTGCCCGCCGGCGAGACGCACACCTATCTGATCAAAGTGCGTGTGGATGCCAGCGCCGCACAGAATCCGCCAGCGGAAATCAACCAGTGCTCGCCCTCCAACCCCACACCGGGGCAGGGCCTGTACAACGAGGCCACAGTGACGGTTGACCAGGTTCCGCAGAGTGCGGACGCTTGCCCGCCCGCCGACGGCGGCACGGTGTTCATCACCAAGACGACCGCTTCTCTGGTCGATAATCACAACGGCACATTCACCGTGAAGTATGACATCAAGGTGGACAACGCCGGGGATACGACCGAGACCTATACCCTGATCGACGAATTCAGCTTCGACAGTGATTTCACACCGGGTACGCCAGTGGTTACCACCGACGCCGGGGTGACGCCCAACCCATCATTCAATGGCGTTGGCGTGCTCTTGCTTTATGACGGGGCGACAATTCTGCCGCACACGGTTCACACCTGGACGATCGAAGTTGTCGTGACCTTTGGCGGCGGCGGCGATCCCATCGTTCAGATAAACGCCTGCGATCCGGGCAATCCGACTGCGGATGACGGCCTCTACAATGAAGCCGCCGTCCGTGTCAGCGGTGAGGTTCGCAGCGACGACTCCTGCCCCAATACGGATGAGGGAGCGGTCATATTCAACAAAGAAGCGGTCTCGCTGGTGAATCATGGCGGTTTTGACTACACGGTAACTTACGAAATCGTGGTGGAGAATACGGGCCTGCTGACCGAGACCTACGACATCTCTGATACTTTCGATTTCGACGGAAGCTACACAACCGGACTGATTACGGTCACGACCGATGCCGGCGTGACGCCCAACGGCTCCTTTGACGGCGATACGAATTCAACCCTGGCAAACGGCGTCCAGATTCCCGGTGGTGGCGTCCATACCTGGACCATCATGGTCGATGTCAATGTCTCCGGAAATCCCGCAGGGCTCAAGGCTTGCCAACCCTCCGACCCCACACCGGGAACGGGCCTCTTCAACGAGGTTACCGTAGTGGTCAATGGCATTCCGAATACCGACGACGCCTGTCCCAGCACCGATTTTGCAGTGATAGGCGACTACCTGTGGTATGACGCCAACGATGACGGCATCCAGGACGTGACGGAACACGGCATCGGCAACGTAACCATCGACCTGTGGCGGGATGTGAACGAGAACGGCATCATCGATGGCGGCGATTTCGTGCAGAGCACGACGACGACCGACATCGACGGCGGCTACATCTTCACCGACCTTGAGCCTGGCTATTATATTGTCGAAGTCACGGATGACAACGGCATCCTGACCGGTTTGAATCCGACAAGCGGACCGCAAAGCCGGACTTCAGCGTTCGATCTGTCCGTTGCGGCAGGAGAGATCAATCGCGATGTGGACTTTGGGTATGTGCGGACGCCGAATGTCGGCACGGCCGTGGTGGGCGACACCGTCTGGTGGGACCCGAACCAGAACGGCGTGCGTGACGACGGCGAAGCAGGCATTCCGGGTGTGACGGTGACGCTGTACAATGCGGATACGAACACCCCGACGGGATTCACGGCGGTGACGAACGCCAATGGCGAATACCTGATCACAAACGTCCCACCAGGCAATTACTACGTGCAGGCGACTTCCGGCGTGCCGGGCGGGGCAACGCCTTCGACGGGCGCGCCGAATCCGACATCGCCGTTCACCGTAGTTGCTAGCGACCAATACCTCGACGCCGACATTGGCTACGTGGCCGCCAACGATGGCAGCATCGGCGGCACTGTCTGGGTGGACGAGAACCAGAACGGCGTGTTGGACGGCGGCGAGCAACGTTTGCCGGGCGTGAGCGTGGATTTGGTGAACCCGTCAACCGGCGACATCATTGCCACGGTGACGACGGACGCAAGTGGGAATTATCTCTTCCCTGGTCTGCCGCCAGGAACCTACGAAGTCGTGGTATCGGACACGCAGAATGTGTTGGACGACTACGCGGTCGGACCGTTGGGACCGAGCCAGGGTTCTGACAACAACAATCAGGCGCAGCCGTACTCGGTCGTGTTGGGTGTGAATCAGACGAACACGACCGCCGACTTCGGCTACGTGCAGGACGGCCCCCCTGGCAACAGCGGCATCATCGGCAACCAGGTCTGGTACGACGTGGATGGTGATGGCGTGTACGAGCCGGGCGACGGCGACGTGGGCGTGGAAGGCGTTACCATTGAATTGCTCAACGTGACCGGCCAGGTGATCATGACCACCACCACGGGCGCCACCGGAGACTATGTCTTTACCGGATTAGCAGCTGGCACCTACAGCGTTCGAGTGAGCGATGACTTTGATGTGCTCGACGGGTACATCAACACGCGCTTCCCGGCCAACCAGACGGCGGACAACAACAACAAGATTCAGGCCTATCAGGTGGTGCTGCCGGCGGACGGCATTAACATGACTGCCGACTTCGGCTATACCCGCCCCGGCGCAATTGGCGACTTCGTCTGGTACGACGCCAATGAGGACGGCATTCAGGATGTGAGCGAGCCTGGCATCCCCAATGTCACACTCGAACTGCGCGAGGTGGGAACCAACAACCTGATCGATACCACGGTCACCGATGCCGACGGCGGCTATCTGTTCACCAATCTGCCGCCCGGCAGCTACTACGTGAATGTGACCGATACGAATGGCGTTCTCACCGGGATGACGCAGATCGTCAACAATCAAGGTCAACCTGACCCCACCGGCCCCATTTCTCTCTCGGCCGGCGAGGTATACAAGGACGCTGACTTCGCCTACGTGGATGAACCCACGCCGGGCAACGCCATCATCGGCGACACCGTGTTCTACGATGGTAATGGCGATGGCATCCAACAGCCGGGCGAGCCGGGCGTCCCTGGCGTAATCGTTTGCGCCACACCGGTCGGCGGTGGAGCTCCGCTCTGCGATACCACAGACAGCAACGGCAATTACCGCATCGAAGTGCCGCCGGGATCGTACAGTGTGGCGCCCACGAACCCGCCTGCAGGCACGGTCACCACGCCGCCTGTGCCCAAGGTGGTGACGGTGGTGGCGAATGAGCAATACCTGGACGCCGACTTTGGTTACGACAACCCCAACCTGGGTTCGATCGGCAATCAGGTATTCGATGATCGCAACCAGAACGGCGTGTTCGACGGCGGCGATCTCGGCATCTCCGGCGTCAGCGTCGACCTGATCCGTGATACCAACAACGATGGCGTCTGGGATGCGGGTGAACCGGTGATCGCCACGGTGACGACCGATGAGAATGGGCAATACAGCTTCGAGGGCGTGCCAGCCGGTAACTATCTGGTTCACGTCAGCGATACCAATGCCGTCCTCATTGACTTCATCCCCATCACCGGCGTTGGCAGTGCCGATAATGTGGCCAAGCCGGATCCCTACCGTGTGGTGCTGCCCGCAGGCGGAACCAACAATACCGCCGACTTCGGTTTCTATCAGGCCGAGCGAGATGATATCGGCGTGATAGGCAACCAGGTCTGGGTCGAATTGGACAAGAATGGCATATTCGACCCGCTCGATGGCGATGTCGGCCAGGCAGGCGTCACAGTCGATCTGTATCGGAATGGCAGCTTCTATGCCAGCACGACCACAGGCGCCAGCGGCGATTACAGCTTCACGGGCCTGCCTTCGGGCGCATACACTGTGACTGTGACCGACCTGTTCGGAGTACTGGCCGGGTTCTTTGACACGACATTCCCCGGAAACCAGACCACCGACAACAACAACAAGGTTCAGCCCTTCGGCATCGATCTGCCGCAAGCGGGCGTGAATCTGACCGGCGATTTCGGCTACACCATCAGCCCGGCCATCGCCATTGCCAAGACGCCCGACTTGCAGCAGATTCAGTCGGGCGAGGCGGTGACCTTCACCATATTCGTGACCAACACCGGCGACATCACCCTGACCAACGTGTCGGTGAGCGATCCCTTGGCGCCGAGCTGTTCGCAGGTGATTGGTGAGTTGGGGCCGCTTGAGTCGACGAGCTTCCAGTGCACCAGGGCCAATGTCACCAATAGCTTTACCAACGTGGCGACTGCTTCCGGCCAGCCACCCTTCGGCCCGCCGGTAGAGGATGACGACACGGCCCAGGTTCAGATCGTCGGGCCGGCTATCTCTATCGCCAAGACGCCTGACGTGCAATTGATCGACCTGAACGGAACCGCCAACTTCACGATTTTCATCACGAATACAGGCGACATCACGTTGACGAACGTGACCGTGTCCGATGTGCTGGCGCCGAATTGCAACAATAATATCGGCACTCTGGTTCCCCTCCAGTCGACCAGCTATAACTGTTCGTTCAGCCCTGTAACCGCCAACTTTACCAATGTGGCGATTGTAACAGGCGATCCGCCTTCCGGCCCGCCGGTGGAGGACGAGGATGATGCTCAGGTGAACGTGCGCTCGACCCCGACCCCGACGCCCACACCAACATCAACGCCCACGAATACGCCGACCAACACCCCGACGCCAACTCCGACGCCGACGAACACGCCCACGCCAACACCCACCCCAACCGGCTCGCCGACCAATACGCCAACACCCACACCGACCGGCTCGCCGACGAACACGCCCACGCCAACACCCACCCCAACCGTTACGCCAACGCCGACGACAGGGACCTGCCAATCCATCGACCCATTTGAGCCGAACGACACGCCGGCGCAGGCGACAAATTTGACGCCGAGTCCGATTGGCGGCCCGGTGACGGTATACCAGCTCGACTTCGGCTTCACCGGGGATCAGAATTGGTTCACTTTCGAGGCGCAGGCAGGCATCACCTACACGATGACCACCCTGAATCTAGGCCCAAGCACCGATACGATCATGTATCTGTACCAACCCCCAGACTTCGTGACTGCCATCGCTGAGAACGACGACCACGGCGGTATGCTTTCCAGCCAGATCGTGTGGACGGCAGCAGTAAGTGGGCCTCTTTACTTCCGGATCGTTCCATTTGGCGACAACCCGGATAGCAACTGTGATCGCTACGATCTGACCTTTACCCGCAACTACAAGCTGTGGTTCCCGATCATCATCAACCCGGGTCCGCCGACGCCCACGCCCACACCCACAAATACGCCGACCAACACCCCAACCAACACGCCCACACGGACGAACACGCCCACCCCAACCAACACGCCCACACGGACGCCCACGCCGACGGTGACGCCGACACGGTCGATCCCCACCACGCCCACGCCCATCCCGGTTCCTGGCCTGACTCATCCCAAGGATGTCGCTGTGAACCCCGTAACGCATCGTGTCTATGTGAGCAGCCGTGACAACGACCGGGTCTATGTGGTGGACGGCCTGTCATTGAATGTCATCACCCAGATTCCGGTCTGCGATCAGCCATTCGGCATCGATGTGAACAGCGCCACCAACAAGGTCTATGTCGCCTGCTTCGGCAGCGGAAATGTCAATGTGATCAGCGGCGTCTCGAACACCGTAATCGCCAACATCCCTATTGGGCCTGAGCCGACTTATGTCGGCGTCAATGAGTTGACCAACCGCATCTTCGCCGTCACGCATGGCAACAACGGCGTGGTCGAAATCAACGGCGGCAGCGATACCGCCACAGGTCGAATCACAGGCGTAGGCGCAGGCGCTTTCGGCGTCGTGGTCAACCAGAACCTGAACCGCATCTACGTTACGGGACGCGATGCTGGCCGGGTTTATACGCTCGACGGCGTATCGATGGCGGTGATTGACTCCGTGCAGCCCGGCGGTGAGCGCGACCATCCATATGGTCTTGGCTTTAATCCCCTGACCAATCGCCTGTATGTCTCGTACACCGACAACGGTTGGGTGACTCAACTGGCGGTCTACAATGCATCGGCTGCGGGTCTGTCAAGGCTCACAACCGTGACCCTGCCCAATGGCGGTATCGATGCACCCGGCAAATTCGGCGTAAACACCACCACCAACCATATCTTTGTTCCCGACTCGCAGTCGAATGTGGTTACAGTGGTCAACGGCCCCAACAACGGCGTGCTTGCTAACCAGCCCATCACGCTGGATCCCTTCGGCGTCGATGTAGACCCGACCACCGGTCTGGCCTTTGTCACGGCACGAAATTCGAGCCAGCTGTGGGTCTTGCCCGACGTCTACTAATCCAATCCTGGATCGGCTGACCGGTTGAATTCGGCGGCTGATCCATCGGCCCACGTTCATCGGCAAAGGTAGAGCTATTGACGGCTCTACCTTTGCTTTTTCTGCTGAAACCGGCCAGACTTGAAACCCTGGCATTGTCAGGTCATCCCAAACCATCCCCCATCCACATTTCAAACCAACCAAATCCATCATGATCAAAATCGTCGGCCTGGGCCCAGGCGATCCCGAACTAATGACGCGTCAGGCATGGCGTTGCCTGACCGAAGCCAATGAAATCTGGGTTCGAACAACCCAACATCCGGCCATTCCCGCTCTGGCGGCGCACACACAGATACACAGTTACGATGATCTGTATCAGATGCATCCAGATTTCGAGGCTGTCTACGCAGCGATCTCGCTCGATGTCGCCAATCGAGGCGAACAGGGCGACATGGTCTATGCCGTCCCCGGCGATCCAACTGTGGCGGAGGCGACGACGGCCATCATCCGCAAGCTGGCCGCCGAACGTAACATCCCTGTGTCAATTCTTTGCGGCGTCAGTTTTTTGGAACCAACCCTGGCTGAACTCCAGGCTGATCCGATTACCGGCATGCAGATAATCGACTCGCAAACGCTTGCAGCATCGTTCCATCCGCCAGGGAGCAGCCGCCAGGGATTGATGGTCCCGCAGCTTTACAGCAGGCTTCTGGCCGGCGATGTCAAGCTCACTCTAATGAATGCTTATCCGCCTGACCATCCAGTCAAGATTATCTCAGGCGCGGGAACCGGCGAATTGCGCGTGCGATCAGTTGCGCTGTTCGAGTTGGATCGATTCGATGCTTTCGACGATATGACCACACTCTGGGTGACGCCTCTCTCAAGGCCGAGCGAATACAACGATTTGCAAGAAGTTATCGCCCGCCTGCGAGCGCCAGATGGCTGCCCCTGGGACCGTGAGCAAACGCATGCCAGCCTGCGTTCCTATCTGCTTGAAGAGACCTACGAGGTTCTCGATGCCCTTGATTCCGAGGATCCGGTGGCGTTGACGGAAGAGCTGGGCGACCTGTTGATTCAGGTAGCGTTGCACGTACAGATTGCGACCGAAGAGGGTGAGTTTCCGCTCAGGGATGTGATTGAGCATGTGGTCGAGAAGTTGATCCGACGTCACCCGCATGTCTTTGCTGATGTGGATGTGTCGGATGCTGCGGAAGTCACCCGGAATTGGGAGGCGATCAAAGCCGCTGAGCGCAAAAGCGCAAATGGAGATGGAGCGCAGAAGCAAGTGCAGAAAACCCTGCTCGACGGCGTCCCCACCGCCCTGCCCTCCCTGACCCTTGCCCAAAGCTATGTCGAACGGCTGGCGCGCGTGGGATACACGCTTTCCGATGGCAATCACTTGGACGAAGCAGAGCTGGGCCGAGCGCTTCTGGAGTTGGTGAAACCGAGTCAATCCGCAGGTCTTGACGCCGGGTTGGCGTTACGTCGTGCGGCGCTCGCTTTGCGGGCGCAGTTGCAGACCGTCGTCGCCATCGCCGAGGCCCGGGGTGTCGAACTGGCAACTCTTCCGACCGCAGCGCAGCATGAACTGTGGACGGCGGCAACCTCATCCCAGATAGCGTCATGACGTTGCCGGTATCAGCGCCTGCAAGTACACTGACGTAACAATAGGAATTACACACTTGCCACGACTCTGCTCGAATGACACGGATTTCAGAAAAAACCTTCGTGCTCATTCGCGAAATGAGTGGCTGAATTCTTCCAAAGGAGATACGGCAATGAAATTCATCGACCTTACCATTCCCCTGGGAATCGGCACGCCTCCCTGGCCCACTTACGAGCCATTGCAGGTGAAATACTTCAAGCGGCTGGCCCCAAATGGCGCCAATGGTCAATTGCTGACGCACAGCAACCACGTTGGCACGCATCTCGATGGCGAAATCCATTTCTACACGCCGGGCAAGGACATCGCCGAATTACAGTTCGATTTCCTGTGCGGCGATGCCGCCATTGTCGATCTAAGCGACGTCTGCGGCGACTTCGATGTCTACACCCCGGAGATGATCGAAGAGCGCGTGGAAGTGCGGGACGGCGACATCCTCATCATTCATACCGGCTTTCATCATTTTGGATGGGATCAGCCTTATGGTAACGAAGTGCGTTACATGGTCATGCATCCCGGCCCCGACGCCCGTTTTGCCGCCTGGCTGGAGCAAAAGAAAATCAAGTGGGTGGGTGTGGATTGTGGCAGCGCCGACCATCCCATGAACACCAAAATACGGGACTGGATGCCGGCACAGGCGGAAAAGGCGGACGCACATTTCCGCCAGAAATATGGCAAATCCCTGCGCGATTATTTCACGCCTGACATGTATCAGATGATGCATTTGTGGATGTTCCCCAAGGGCATAATCCATGCCGAATGCGTTGGCGGCGATATCGACCTGCTGGTCAATCGGCGCGTGCAGGTGGGTTGTTTCCCCTGGCGATTTGTCGATGGCGAGGCTTGCATCTCACGCATCGTCGCAATGGTCGAAGACGACGAATATGCGGAACTGATGGCCCGCAAGGCCGAGATGCCCAAGACGAAATTTGGCGATTGTTACGATCCCATTCATGTCGAGCGTCTCGGCGGACGCGGCGCAACCTATTGATGTCGGCTGGGAGTTCAAGGTTCCAGGTTCAAAGTTGTACAGCCCGTGCGCGGTTCCTGCGTTTGAGATCGGAACTCGTGCCATGGGTTTATTTTGAGAGGACATTTCGATGAACCGGCAGAGATCGCTGGATGACAATTACGATCGGATTTTCCTTTGCGCGCCCATTAATGCCCTGGTCGAAGGCATCTATGAGGAGAAAATCCCCCTCGCTGCCATCCTCGAACATGGTGATTTTGGTTTGGGGACATTCGACCATCTCGACGGTGAAATGGTGATCGTCGATGGTCGGGTCTTTCATATCAGTGCAGATGGGAACGTGGACGAGGTTGATGAAAGCGCCCTGACGCCATATGCGGCTGTTTCTCGATTTCGGCCCGTACAAACTTATACAACCACCGAGACGATGGCTCACCCCGCCTTCACATCCTGGCTCGAACGCCTGCTGCCCTCACCCAACCTGTTGTATGCGATTCGAGTCCGTGGA
>JAGFJG010000089.1 GCA_024102915.1 Caldilineales bacterium | reverse complement strand
GCCACGGAGGTGTGTTTGCATTGAATCTCCTGGAAGCAGGTAGCAGATGGCAGGCAGCGGTTCGTATCAAGTATCAGGTATCAAGTGTCACGTTGCACGATCGCAACCGTGGTTTATCGTCAGTTCGAGTCTTTTCCGGCAGCCAGCATGTGCGGGAGCAGGGCGTAGAATTTGGTCGCTTCCACGACTTCGGCCAGGGGCACGTGCTCGTTCACGGTGTGGGCATAGATTTCATCGCCGGGGCCGAAGCCGATGCTGGGGATATCCTCACGTCCGGCCCAGTAATTGCCGTTGGTCGAGAAATCCCATTTGCCGGGGGCTTTGGCCTCGCCCCAAAGACTTGCGGCGACAGCCTGACCTGCTTCGACCAGGGGATGATCCTCGTCCAGCGCCCAGGCAGGGAAGTATTTTTCATAGGCGAAGACAGCGCCGGTGTGGCTGGGGTCTTCATAAAGCAGTTCCCGAATCTCGAAGTCCTGGCGTTTGTCCGCCGGGAGAATGGCGTCGATTTCAGCGATGACGCTCTCCTTGGTGTCGCCGAAAGTCACGCGGCGGTCGATGAAAATCCGGCATTCATCGGGCACGGCGTTATCGCTGGGGCTGACACTGCTGATTCGGGTCACGGTGATCCGCCCCTGGCCCAGGAATTCATGCGTGCGCAGGCTGGGTCCCATTTTGTCGATGGCGTCAATCACCGGCAGCATTTTGTAGATGGCGTTGTCGCCCAGATAATTGCTGGCGGCGTGGGCGCTCTTGCCCTTGCACACCACTTCCAGTTCGAGACGTCCTTTGTGGCCCCGATACACGGTCATTTTGGTGGGCTCGCCGATGACGACGAAATTGGGGCGGATGCCTTCCCATTCGGCGAAAGCATTGCAGGCCACGCCATCACACCATTCCTCGATATTGCCGAGATAATAGAGCGTGAAGCCATCGAGCAGTCCCAGGTCACGGGCCAATGCCATGCCGTAGATCATGCCGGGCGTGCTGCCTTTTTCGTCGAGCGCGCCACGGGCGTACAGGTTGCCGTCCACGACTTTGCCCTCGAACGGGTCCCATTCCCACTGGCTGCGGTCGCCGATGCCCACGGTGTCGATATGGCTGTCGAACAGCAAGACGGTGGGGCCGTTGCCGATGCGCCCGACGATCGAGCCGTAGCCATCGGTATAGACATCGTCGAACCGCAGTTTGCGCATTTCTTTGCCGATGCGCTCGCCCACGGCGGCGATGTCGCTGTCCATGCTGGGGATGGCGACGATTTCACGGAAAAAACGCAAGATATCGTTTTCCGCTGCCGCCACGCCCGCGTTGATTTGAGCGACGATTTCGTTCATTTTGAAAAAGTTCTCCTTGAAAGGAATTTAAAGCGAATGGAGTGATGAAGTAGTCAAGCGATGAAGTAAAAACGCTGCACCAAGCACGATACCGCTCACTTCATTACTCATAACTCCATCACTGTACAATCCACGTTCCGCTGCGATGCGCCAGCGATTCGGTGATTTCGGAAGGCGAAGTGATCAGAGCGGAGCCACCCGAATTTTTGACGAAACGTACGGCCGCCTGCACTTTTGGCAGCATGCTGCCCGGCGCGAAATGCCCCTCGGCGATATAGCGATCCATTTCCGCAGCCGACACATTTTCCAGGTTGATTTGTTCAGTTGTGCGATAGTTGATGGCGCAGAACGGAACGCCGGTGGAGATCAGGAACAGGTCGGCCCCAAGCTGCTCAGCCAGCAATCCACTGGCCCAATCTTTGTCGATGACGGCATAAACGCCCTGAAGTTCTCGCAATTCGCCCTTCGTGTTATGCACCACCGGGATGCCGCCGCCGCCCGCTGCGATCACGACGACGCCCGCATCGACGAGCGCCCGAATCGAGGCCTGCTCGACCACCTCAATCGGTCGGGGTGAGGCCACTACCCGTCGCCAGCCTCGACCGGCATCCTCTACAACCGACCAGCCTTCTTGCTCGAACTTCCGTGCGTCCGCCTCGCTGAGGAACGCGCCCACCGGCTTGGTCGGCTTGGCGAAAGCAGGGTCATCCTTGTCCACCAGCACCTGCGTGACGATGGTGACGACCGGTTGGTCAATGCCCCGGCTGAACAACTCGTTGCGCAAGGCCTGTTGCAGCATGTAGCCGATGGAACCCTGCGTGTCGGCCACGATCAGGTCGAGCGGGGTGGTGTGCACCTCGTGCGCGGCCAGTTCGTTGCGGCGCATGATGTAGCCTACCTGCGGGCCATTGCCATGCGTGATCACAAGCCGCCAGCCCTGCTCGATCATATCCGCCAGATGCACGCAGGTCTCGCGCACGGCGTCCCATTGGTGCGGCACGTCCGGCCTGGCACTGTCGGTGATCAAGGAATTGCCGCCCACGGCGACGATTGCAGTTTTGGTCATTTTTCTCTCGGAAGGATCGGTTGATGTGTGCGGATTCAGTTCCAGGCCTGGGCCAGACGCAATCCCAGAACCCGGTCGTTGTACACGCTGTCTCCACAGAATAACGGCGTGTTTTGCTTGTCATAAAATTTCTGCTTCAGACTTAAGATCGGCTGCGAAACAGAACAATTGAGAAGACTCTGGGCGGCGGCGTCCGGCATGATGGCGGCGATGTCGAAAATCACATAGCTGATTTGCTTGTTGGCATAGCGCTGAACGATCTGTTCGATCGGCAGCGTTCCTTCATTAGCCGTAAAAGGTTGGTTGAGCAGGGCGGTGGGGATGATGTTCCGGGCGAGGATGACCGGCACGCCATCGGCCAGGAACAGCCTGTGCAACGCCACGACCTCAGCCTCTTCCTCTAGCGCCAACTCGACCAGTTCCTCCTCGGTGGCGGTTCGGGCGGTGACGTTGATAGTCTCGATCAGCGGCATGCGCCCGCTCTGTTCGATCAGGCGATAGAAGTTCCATATCCCGCCCAGGCGCGTCGGCACCTCGGTGATATGTTGATTGACGTATGTGCCATCCCCCTGTTTGCGCAATAGCAATCCCTCGGCTGCCAGCCTGGCCAGGGCGCTGCGCACGGTCGCCCGGCTCACCCCCAATTCCTCGGCCAGCAGATTTTCCGACGGCAACCGCAACCCAGGCGCGTATTCCTCGCTGCGGATGCGCTCCACCAGGATATCGGAGACCTGATGTGCAATTGGCCTGGGACGTTCGACTGGCATCGATGCCTCGCTGAACAAAATTGGTCAAACGATAAACGTCTGACCTTTTAGTGATTATAGCACTGCAAATATCTTCTAGTCAAAGGATGATATCCATGAGGAGTACATTTTCATGACCAGATCGGAGCCGCCCAGTGAGAATACAATTGAAAAATGTAATGTAAATAACAAATGTCTTTTCCTTGGTGCGTTATCATTTTATTAATGAGCGCTTTGCGTCTCGATGCGGCATGATGATCGCTCTCGCCAAAATTGTCGCCGATACGCCTGCCGCTATATCGTATTTTGGTTCGTGGATGAATGAAGCGCTTTGCAGGAGAGGCGAGCGATGACGAAGAACAAAATTGGCAATCTCATTGCTTTTTTCGTGACTGTGGTCGTGGTTGCGGTATTGGCATTGCTTTTGCGTGGGCAGAATCCGCAGACAACTGTTGGCCTGGACTCTCCCTTACCCACGCCACTGCCCAAAGCGCCGACTGCGACAATAACACAGCCAACGCGTGAGCCGGAGCCGACTGTTACCCGACCGCCTGAACCAACGCGCCGGCCGCCCACGCCCAGACCAACCCTTGGCCCACCCACACCCACGCCCGAACCCTTGCCGACCTTGATTCCGGAATGGGATACCTTTTTCTACGTGACATCAGGAACAAGTGAACGTAAATCTGAAATCTATCGTGTCCAGGCTAGTGAGCGAAATCGTATATCGACTGAAGGTATGCTGATTCATTTTCCTGAGGCGTGGGGGCAGAGAACAGCTATTAAAGGACTATATCCTTCTCCGGACGGAAGGCATGTGGTTGTGGATTGGGTGTATGGGGAAGGCGGCACTTTTGTGTCGGTTATCGATAGTCAAACCGGGCGTGTTTCACCCTTGTTTGGCAACGCATCCGAAATCGATCAACGTGTGCTATTTTTGGATTGGGCGCCAAATAGTGAGGAGATACTCGTTTTCGGACGAAGCATGAATTCTGATTTAGCAAACAAGCTTTGGCAGGTAAATATTTATACTGGAGCCCTTGTTTCTGTTGGCGCGACACATAAGGATGGAATAAACATTCGGAACGCTTCGTTTTCCCCTGAGGGAGAGAGGATCGTATATGCATATACAGAATGTAACACATGCCCAAACGAGCTATGGGTTACTGACATTGGCAGCTCTGACAGAAAGCTTATTTATCGCACTGATGATTACAGAATCGAAGATGTACAATGGTCGCCACACGGCGAGCAAATTGCTTTCGTCCTCAGGCCACACATCGCACACAATGTTGTCAACGGAGAGATGTGGTTAATTGAGGCAGACGGCGGGGAACTCAAATGCGCATCCTCAGTTCTCACTTCAGCCCCCGAATTGTATCATGGCGGTTTTAGGATTACTTGGTCGCCTAATGGCCGATACGTGGCGTTTGTTACGGGCAAGACCAACACTCAAGATGGCAATTTAGATTGGTTCAATGGCTTGAGAACAAACGTCTCGGCAGTGGATACAGAGACGATGGAGGTGAAGGAAATGTCCTCCTTCAAAAGTGCTTTGGTACTTACCCCGTCGTGGTCGCCACAAAGCGATGAACTGGCGTTCATGGTAAATTTCGAGAGTCCTCATGTCTATCAGCCTTGGGTTGCACTCTCCTCGTCTGAAGTTGAGAGACTGAGTGCAGATAGCGAGTTCATTGTCACAAGCGACTACGCTTATCCAGAGTTCGTCTGGTTGCCGCGCGGAGATGAAAAATGAAGCGAAGACACAAGCTGATCAACATAATCTGTTTTACATTTTGTGCCTTCCTTTCTCTAATGAATCTGGAAAGTGAAGTACAGGGTAGGGGGATAATGCAAACTTCATTCTGTAAAAGGAAGATTGAGTCAGGTTGCTGGCTTCGCAGCGATTGTAGAGTGTAGTCAGCTGTCCATCTGCGTCAAGGGCTGCGCAAGTCGGCCAAACCCGCCGACCCTTGACGCAGCCGGCCATCTGACTGGTTTGGCAATTATCGCTGCAAAGGAGCACACCAACCTGAAAAAGTCAGGATGAATCTCTGATGATGGATGTTAAAGAGGAGGTGATTCAAGTCGAAGATAGATGCGCCCAGTCTGCCACTCTTCACTGATCTCCATGACCACGGCTGTGACCAGGCGTAGACAGGAAGCTTCATTGGGAAAGAGTACGGCGACACGAGAACGCCGACGGATTTCTCGTGTGAGTCGTTCCACCGCATTGGAGGTGCGGATACGACGTCGATGCTCAGGCGCAAAGGCAAAGCAGGTCAGACCTTCAGAGACGTTGTCCCACAACCAGGCAGAGAGTTTGGACGCAGACTTTTCATACTTCTCGACAGCTTGCGTCAACAGACGTTCCGCCT
>JAGFJG010000085.1 GCA_024102915.1 Caldilineales bacterium | reverse complement strand
AGAACGCAGAGACCTTAGTGTTTTTCGCATCGGTCGCAGTATCATCAAAAGACATTTGAAATTCGACCTATTCCTCCCTTTCAGACTCACTCCTTACTTCTCTTGAAAACTGTCAGGTGGCTAGACTACAAATGATGTTCTTCGCCTCACCTAAACCGCACATCAGATGGAGGAATTGCACGCATAATGTCGGAATGCAGTCTCTCCTTGGGCTTTCGCTCTGCATCATATTGGGGTTCAAGTATATCTGCAATCATTTCGGCGCAATGCAGCATCTCGTTCAATCTAAAACCCTTATTGCGATTTATTGATATTGAACCCTGACGGTTTTCGAGGGCATCTTCCGCCAGACTACGTGCGGTAATCAAGCAAACAGGGATGTTACTCAATGTTGAATCTGCGCGCATTACTTCTAGCACTTCATCTCCGCTGGTTTCAGGCATCTGCAAATCTAATAGGACCAGATCGGGTCTGTACTCTTGCATCATCTGTAAGCCCTCCTTTCCGTCAAATGCTCGCAGAACCTCGATATCATTTCTATGGGCGGAGATGATGCGCTCCACCAATTGAACAAATCCCCTGTCATCATCTATGACCAATAGCCGCCGTACGCCACTCAATTGGTCGTGTACTGATAGGATTTCTTGAACAGACACCGGCTTGCCAAGGATCCCTTCAACATGCAGGTCTTCAGCCAGCCACCACCTGCTAGGTAACGTGCAGCTTATTAGAGGGATCGCGATGGTACCCAGCACTTCCCGCAGACCGGATAACGGGATGCTATCATTGTACAGAATGGCACGCGGGCGAAAATTCATCGTGATCTCTCGCAACGATTCCAATGCACTGGTATGGATGATCTCGTACTTTGGAATGTGACGATTGACCAGTGCAGCTACAGCAGGGTCTGGGTCCAATACAATCAGGTACCGCGCATCCCCTTCTGCTGTACTACGAGGAAGATAGTCACGATAATCTCTGCGTTGGAGCGCCATTCGATTCTCTATCGGCAGGGAAAACACAAATCGAGCGCCCTGATCGATTTCGCTTTCCACCCAAATCTTCCCGCCATGCGCCTCGACAAACCGCTTGCTGATCGCCAATCCCAGGCCGACTCCAGAGCGCTTCTGCCTGACGGTGGAATCGGCCTGATAGAATTCCTCGAATATTCGTTCCTGTTGATCCTTGGCTATACCCGGTCCCGTATCGCAGACGCTAATGAGGATACAGCCCTCTTTTTCCTCCACCTCCATTCTGACAGTACCGGCCTGTGTATGTCGTTTCGCATTGTTAAGGAGATTCAGGACAACCTGCCGGATCCTTGTGCGGTCCACATCTAAAGTCGGTAGATTTTCAGGGATGCTTGCCGAAAATTCAGCGGTATGGCTGCGAAAGAGGTCTTGGGCAATCTCAGCGGTTTCGATCAGAAGAGCGGTAAGGGGCGTCGGCTCCTTGCTGAGGGTAAAACCCGTCAACTCGAACCGAGACAGGTCGAGAATATCGTTGATCATCGACATGAGATGACAACTGCTGCGATAGATATGATGAATATCCCTCCTCAGGCTGGTGGGCCATTGCAACAGGCCGTAGACTTCTGGCGAGAGATACAGGATTTCGCTAAATCCCATGATCAAATTCAATGGTGTGCGCAATTCGTGGCTTATGTTCGCAGCAAATTGCTCCTTCATTAGACGGGCGTCTTCGGCCTGCTGATAGGCTTCGGCCAGGGCATACTCGGTTCGTTTTTGTAGATCAGACATTACCTGAAGGGATTTTACGGCTTGATTCAGTTTTATCTGGCGCTCTTGCGAATCGGCAAGAAGACTTGCGGCTCTCTGCTGGGAATTATTTGCCCAATGCAACGCCGTCAACAGCGTATCAACGACTAGCCATGATGCGATAATGGTGAAAACGAGGGTGATGAACCAAATCTCGATTGGGTAATTTCGAAGGTCTTGGGCGACAAGCCATACAGCCAATGCGCCAGCTGCTGTCATGCCAGTCATACCGAGAATGGGGGCAAGCGACATGTTTATCAAAGCCAGAGGCACAAGCAGGAATGGGAGCCAGGGCTCCGCACTAAACCACATCCCAATCATGACCGCTATGATGGGACTCAAGGCCAACAGACGTCGCGCCGAGACAGGATGCTTCTTCAGCATCATAACCGGCAAAACCGACCCCGCGACCAGGGTTAACCCTAACAAGAACGGGACGGGCGGAAAAGGCCAATTGATCAGCGTCAACCACATCAATAAAGCGCCGCAGATTGACACCAGATAGGCGAATCGACGGCTTAGATCACTGCGCAACCCTTCCAGATCGCCCGCAAATTGATAGTTTGGTTTAAGCATCGCCATCATCAGAATGCTCCCAAGTCTGGGCTATGGTCCCATGCTGAATCGAGATTGAATAGAACGCAGATGCCGCAGATTGTATCACGTTCTGTCAGATTATTTGGCTGTAAAGTGAAGCTAAGCGCCGATCAGCAGCGCTTCCCCCATCCGTTTCCAAATCAGGTCGTCCTTGAAAGGGCGACATTGATTCCGCGTACAATTGCGAAGGATTAAACGATTCCTAACTCACGTAATGCATCGAGGATTGCCACTCTGCGGATGGGTTTTGGCACGAACAATGATGCCCCCAATGAGTATGCGAGTTCAGGATCATCGAACACCGAGCAGATGATCACGGGCAGATCTGCGGTATCGGGATGTGTTCGCAGGCGCTGCAATACTTCCCAACCATCAATATCCGGCATCATCACATCCAGGATAACTGCTTGCGGCGGTTGATTGAGCGCCAGCGCTAAGCCCTCTCGTCCATCAGTGGCTGCCAAGACCTTGCAGTCATGTCCAGTGAGATAACGATCGAGTAGTTCCACCAAACCTTGATTATCATCAATGATCAGGATAGTGGGACCGTGCAACGATATCTTTAGTCTGATGGAGTGTTCATTGGAAGGGAGATCGAGGTGCGACACAGACCATCCCAGACGGTCGGCCAGACCGGTTAATACTCGGTCGCTGGCCGAGCCGTTGCTGGTCGCGGCGGCGCCTTTATACTGTAATTCAATAGCCACATCCTGCGCCCCGATCACCGTACTCAACGATACCTTTGTCCCGACCGTACGCTGTACGGCATGACTGATAACCCTCGTTAGTAATTGCACGCTCAGAACGGGATCGACAGCTATGGAATGTGAAATGGCTGGCGGATCAAATTCGATCTGTATGCCTCTACCAGCCGCCAGTCGATCAACCGACTTGATGGCCTGCCTGATTAAAGATTCCAGATCGACTCTGGCACGTTTTGGTTCAAGCCGAGCCACCTCCGATTCGACAGAAGAAAGGCGCATTGCTCTCACGCCACGCGGTTGCTCTGGTTTCGACCACTTCGTCCAAAGAATGGCGCTGACGCTCTCCTCACCCCGCCTCAGGTCTCGATAGGCTTGACGCTCTGACACCCCCAACTCCCTGGCCACCTCCTGTACCGTCATGCCTTCAACATAGCGTAACTGCAATAGTTGATGAGGCCGGGCCTGGGGAGCGCGAAAGGGGAGCGAATCCTCGGGCGCCAACATATCGATAGCCATCATGATCTCCCTTCGCAGCCATTGTCCATTCCGAATCTCTTGCACTGCATCTGACGCGCCCGCCATCAAAATGAGCGCATGATTTTGCAGATGAGGGAAATCATAAAGATGTGTCAGGGCATCTTTGACCGCCTCAGTAAACTCGTATTCAGGAACGTTTTGACTATCGTTGATGCGCTTTCGTGCGATCCTGTGCCCTTTGGCGGAAATCACGCCATCATTCTCAGCAGGTCGGGGCGATACCAGGCCACTACCGGCCTGACCTATGATTACATGAATGAGCGGTTTCACAAGTGGGGCGAATGGCAGTTGCGTTCCTCTACCGATCTCCTGTTGGAGTTCGCCACCATCCTCGCAGTAGGCGGGCGCTGTTTCTTCGCCGACCAACCGTATCCCGCCGGTGATCTGGAACCCGAAGTCTATCGGAGATTGCGCCCGGCCTATGATTTCGTACGCCAACGCGAGCCATTTGTGCGGGATGCTGTCATGACACCGGAAGTGGCGATCCTGGCCAGCGGTCCGTCGCAATTGTTTGGCCCAATCGGCAGCGGTTTAAATGCGTCCCGCACCATGTATGGACCAGTCGGCAACCAGCAGAATGCTGCTCGCACCGACCGTGTTGAAGGCGCGCATCTGGCAATGGTCGAATTGGGCGTCAACTGCCTGATCTACGATGAGCCAACGTTGCGGGAAAATCTATCCGAGCAAAAGGCCGTGGTGATTCCCGAGCAATGCTTGTTGGAGGATGCAACCATCCATGCCCTGACAGATTTTGTCGAGCGCGGGGGTTCGCTGTTGGTGACAGGGCGCAGCGGCTGGTGGGATGAGCGATACCGGCGTCGCCAGACCCCGCTTTTCGATGAGTTGGCGGGGATTCGCACAACAGGAAACCTGGCATCACCGATCCATTATGTTCGTACGCGTAAAGGGCTGGGTTTTGAAGATGATGTCCCCGATATGCCCATCCAATGCTGGGGGACAGCGACGCAGGTGGAGCCAGTCGACGCCGTGACGTTGGCCGACCTGTTTGGCCCGCTCGATGCCGTCTGGCGCGATGGCGTCCAGGATGCCGATCATTGGCAACACCATACGGTGATGGGCGCCTGCCCTCCGGGCGTAAAGGCGGTAGCGCCAGCGATCACGGTGAGACGACTGGGTGAAGGTCGTGTCATGTACATGGCTGTCGATCCCTTCGCCTCTTATCGCCATGACGGACATCATCTGGCCCGGCTGCTGATCAAGGCGATGATGGAGGTCGTTCTGCCAGCCGCAGATCGTTTAGTCAGCGCCGATAAACCCACACATGTGGAGATTGCGACGCAACGTCAGGGAGAGCGTCTCGTCGTGCACTTGCTCAATTTCTTCGCCCAAAAGCGTACCGCATTATTGGTGCACAACGAGGAGATCACCCCTGTCTTTAACATCACCCTGCGCATCAAAAGTCCCGAAGCGCCGCGTAAGATAATGCAGCAGCCAGAAGGCATAGAGATTGAGCATCGATATGCCGATGGCGTGATAACTATTGCGGCGCCGCGCCTCGATATTCACACGATGATCGTTATCGAATGAAAACAGCATTACATCCGAAACCAAAACTGGAGTGAACAGCGATGAGACCCCTTCCTTTCCGTGAGATTCATCTTGACTTTCATACCGCCGGCATGATCCCTGACATCGGCATAGATTTCGACCCCGGCGAATTCGTGCAAACGCTGCAACTAGCGCACGTCAATTCCATTACGGTCTTCGCCAAGTGCCACCACGGATACAGCTATTATCCAACGAAAATCGGCACGGTCCATCCCCATCTCAAGCGTCCTGATCTCTTGGGCGAGATGATCGAAGCCTGCCATGCCGCCGGTATTCGTGTGCCGATCTACACGACCCTGGTCTGGGATGAACTGGCCTGGGAGACGCATCCCGAATGGCGGCACATCACGCCGGATGGCGGACTTGGTGGGCCGGCCGGAACTCCGCTTAAGCCTGGATGGAAGAACTTGTGCATGAATACAAGCTATGCCGATTATGTGATCAATCAGATGGAGGAAATTCTGGAAATGTACGATGTCGATGGTCTGTTCATCGATATCGTGCGCTATGGCGAACATCCATGCGTGTGCGCCACCTGCCTGAGCCAGATGCAGGCAGAGGGCGTTGACCCCACCAATTCAGAGCAATTGCGAGCTTTCACTCGCCGGGCTGAACGTCAATTCCTGCAACGGTCTTCAGCAGCGATCCGGGCGAAGAATCCGGAGGCAAGCATCTTTTACAATGCTCGCCTCAACATCGATTGGAACCCTGCTCTGGGTAATCGTCCCGAAGTGCAGGACTTCACCCATTTCGAGATCGAATCGCTGCCCGGCGGCTTTTGGGGTTATGATCATTTCCCGCTCAGCGTGCGCTATTTTCAGACATTCGGCCTGCCACTGCTGGCGATGACGGGGCGGTTCCACACCATGTGGGGAGATTTCGGCGGGTTGCGCAATCGGGCGGCGCTGGAATTCGAGTGCTTCCAGGCCCTGGCGCATGGCTCTGTTATCAGCATCGGCGATCAACTGCATCCGCGCGGGCGGCTGCATCCTGCGGTTTATGAGCGTATTGGCGAGGTTTACGCCGAGGTGGAACGCCGCGAGCAATGGGTGACAGGCTCTAAGCCTTTGCCAGACATCGGCGTTCTCGTGGCTACAACCGGGGTAAGTAGCCATGAGGGCGAATTCAACGAGGCAGATCGGGGCGTTCTGCATGTTCTGGAACAATTGAAACATCAGTTTGAGTATCTCGATGCCGGCTGTGATCTTTCTGCATACTCATTGGTCATCCTGGCTGATGAAGTGCCTGTGAATGCTGAATTGGCCGACAAACTGCGAGCTTATCTCGCCGGCGGTGGCAAGTTATTGATCAGCGGCGCATCGGGGTTGAATGCTGAGTCCGGTGATTTTTATCTTGCTGAGGAGATGGGGGTTCACTACGAAGGCCCGGCTGCCTATGCTCCCGATTA
This sequence comes from Caldilineales bacterium, assembly GCA_024102915.1. GTDB lineage: Bacteria > Chloroflexota > Anaerolineae > J102 > J102 > JAGFJG01. Next base: position 18,145 of record JAGFJG010000085.1, on the reverse strand, counting down.
CCTGGTGCTTGGGCCTGAGTTGGGTTCCGGTATCGAAGACATTGATCAAACCTGTGAATTGCCGGGCACACGGGTTTCGGTCGGTCCAGGCGTTGAGGTGCTGGCGGTATCAGGACAACCGTACTTTAATCGCACCTGGGATCATTTCTGTTCACACCAATATACCCCCATGTCGCATGTCTCAGAAGAGGCCGTCATTGTGCAGCAGGGGAATGTCATTTACTGCGCCCGCCCCCTATTCACCGAATATGCTCTTACAGCCAGACGCATGCACAAGCTCGTACTTGGGAATTGCATTGAACGGCTATTGGCCCTTCGCGTGGCGGAACACAACCTGCCCACGACAGCCATCGTCACCGTGCGGCAACAGGCGGCAGACTTGGTAGTCCACCTGCTCCACTACGTCCACCAACGCCGGGGCAAGATTCTCGACGTAATCGAGGACGTGCTCCCGCTGTATGACCTCTCTTTTGGCATCCGTACGGATGCCGGACCTACGGCTGTTCTATTGCAACCCGAGGGCCAGGCATTGGCATGGGAATGGGATGGAAATCTCGCGCGGTTTACAGTGCCTAAGCTGGAAGGATATCAGATCGTCGTGTTAAAGAATGCACTAGAAATCGGAGCATGAGCGATGACACATTTCGAGCCGACCTGGGAATCGCTTGCCCAACATCAAGTGCCGGACTGGTTTCATAACGCCAAACTGGGGGTTCTCATTGTCTGGGGGCTCTTTAGCGTGCCCGGATGGGCGCCCCTCACCGGCGATTTTGATGAGGTCGTCAAGAATCAGGGCTGGGAAGGTTTCTTTCGCGAAAGCCCCTACGCCGAATGGTATTACAACACCATCAAATTCCCTGACAGCTCCTCGCGGCAATATCACAACGCAACCTACGGCGACTCCTTCGAGTACGACGACTTCGTGCCCATTTTCAATGAGGCGGCAAAGAAATTGGAGCCGGAAGCCTGGGCCGACTTCCTAAAATCTGTCGGGATTCGTTATGTGGTTTTCCTGACCAAGCATCATGACGGCTTCCTGCTTTGGCCCAGCGATCATGTAAATCCGCATAAACCTGGCTATCGGGTGCACCGAGATGTGACGGGCGAGCTGACGGCGGCTGTACGCGCGCGCGGTATGCACATGGGCCTGTACTACTCCAGCGGTCTTGACTGGTCATATAACGATGCATGGATTCGAGACTATATCGGCGTTTTTCAGGCTGTACCGCAGACGGATGACTATGTAGCATGTGTCGATGCGCACTGGCGAGAACTCATTGACCGGTACGAACCATCTGTCCTCTGGAGCGACATCGCTCATCCTGCCAGTTCGAATCTGCCCGACCTCTTCGCATACTATTACAACAAAATTCCAGACGGGGTGATCAACGACCGCTTTAAACAGGAACTTCCGATGGAGGAGCCGGGTAATCTGGACATCATGGGTTCTCCAACTGGCCGCCATTATGATTTTAATACGCCGGAATACACTTCTTTCCCAGAGATCATGGACAATAAATGGGAAAGTAATCGAGGGCTGGCTCATTCCTACAGCTTTAATCGCATCGAGAAGCCCGAAAACTATCTTTCTGATGAGGAACTCATTCACATGTTAGCCGACGTGGTCAGCAAGAATGGCAACTTGCTGCTCAGTCTGGGGCCGGAAGCTGATGGTACAATCCCTGAGCTTCAGCGCCTGCGATACGAGGCATTGGGCCGATGGCTGGCAGTCAATGGCGAAAGCATCTTTGACACTCGTCCTTGGACCCGAGCTGAAGGTGTCACTGGTGATGGCGTCCCTGTGCGCTTCACGCAAAAGGAGAACGAGCTTTTTGCCATTATTCTAGGGCCAATCTCGCCGCCGCATGTAGTCATCCACGATTTAACATTGCCAGACCACGCACGAGTGGAAGTGCTTGGCAGTCAGCAGCCCGTAAACTGGCAGCAAGTCGGGACCAGTGTGCGCGTGGATTTTTTAGAGGCGGTCGCAACGTCTCCTGCCCATGTCGTGAAGTTCATTTCTTGACGTCCTCCTCCGTACTCGAAGTCGCGAGCCAAGAAGTTGTCGGTCAGGGGCAGATAGCGCCGCAACACCTGCAGGCCCAATGTTGTCATTCCGCCGGGGCGCTGTTAGCGGCGACGGTTACCTGATTTCCTCTCGCTCCCAGTGGTCACCCATAGAGCGGCGCCCCACCGCAAGCCCCGCACCGTCAGAAACTTCGCGGATAACACGGCTCTCGGTCAGCGCTTCCGGTCGAAACTGGATGCCAAGACCGGGGCCTTCCGGCAATCCGAAGTGACCCGCTACCGGATTAGGCGCGTAGTCTGTCAGTGCGGGGAATGTCGTTTGGTAGAGCGCCCGTGACGATTCAACAAAATAAAGATTGGGGATATTGGCGGCAATATGCAGGCACACAGCATGGCAGATTGGCCCGGATAGATTGTGCAATACAATCGGCACGCCAAATGCTTCAGCCATGTTGGCAATGCGTCGTGTCTCCCCGATACCGCCATTCCAAAGGGGATCGGTCATAAGAATCTGACAGACATGCTTCTCCAGCCATTCCCGCAATTGCCACCGAGTCATCAACGTTTCGGACCCAACGACCGGAATAGCGATGCGCTGAGATAGTAAACGGATCTCGTCAACATGCACAGCGGGCAAAGGATCCTCGATGAAAAGGATATCGTATGGCTCCAGGGCGCGGGCGATGCGCTCGGCTGAGGCTCGATTCCAGCGGAAATGACACTCAATTCCTATCTCGACCTCTGACCCTGTACGCTGGCGAATCTGACGAACGGGTCTCAGCCCCTGATCAATCTGCGCTGGGCTAATGTACTGACCGTGAGAGCCTTCGCTGAAAGGGTCAAAAGGCCATATCTTCATGGCGGTGATGCCGTCGGCCAGCAAACTGTCTGCCAGGTTTCCGGCGTCACCATCGTGCCAGGCCTCGTAATCCCGATTTTGACCAAAGCCAATGCATGTATTGTATGTGGGAATGCGATCACGTACCTTTCCGCCAAGAAGCTGATATAAAGGCGCGCCATAGACCTGCCCAACAATATCCCATAGGGCTATTTCCGCCGCAGAAAGCGCACGTAATTCAGCGCCGCTGTAGCCATGATACATGAGGTTGTCGAAAATGAAACGCCACAAGCCATCGATGTCGCGAGGGTCTTGTCCAAGCAAAAGCGGAGCGATTGTGCCGTGCAAAGCGCCTTTTGAACCGGCGACTTTTTCGACTGTTTCGCCAATGCCGACAACACCTGCATCGGTATGGACGCGCACATACAGTGTGCGGGGATACTCCGGCCATTGCAGGCTTTCGATGGCGGTGATCTTCATTCTCAAACCGGGTCTTGTGGTTGCTCGCCCTTCACACCGATACCGCCATCCACCTCGTAATTAGCTCCGGTTACAAAGCTGGCTTCGTCGGATGCCAGGAACACAAAAACATTCGCCACCTCTTCGATGGTTCCCACACGACCGATGGGGTGGATGTCATCAAATGCTCGTCGGAAGTATTCGGGGTTGGATTGGGCATTGATAAAACGATGAAGCATGGGTGAATCAATCGTTCCAGGCGAGACGGCGTTCACTCGGATACCCAGACGAGCGTAATCAGTGGACATCGCCCGCGTCAGGCCGATGATAGCGGCTTTGGTGGCCGAGTAGATGGCAATCCCCGGCAATCCCAAAATCCCAGTCACGCTGGCCATATGGATGATGCTGCCCTGTCGCATGGCTAACATGTGCGGGATTACCGCCCTGCTCATCAGATAGGTCCCGCGCAGGTTGACGCGCACACAACGGTCGAAATCAGCGACGGTCGTTTCGTGTAAGCGCCCAGAGGGCATGACAGCGGCGTTATTCACAAGCACATTCACAAACCCGAATGCGGCATGTACTTCCGCTACGGCTGCCTCCGCCTGTTCCTCATCCGCGATATCGGCGCCAATGGCGATCGCTTCACCGCCCGCTTTATGGATGGCGTCTACGACTGGTCGACAATCTTCTTTCCTGAGATCAAGGACCGCAATCCTGGCGCCCTCTCTGGCGAAACGCTGGGCTATGCCGGCGCCGATGCCGCCAGCCGCCCCCGTAATCAATGCAATTTTTCCGTGGAGCCTTTGCACGATGATCATCCCCTTTGAACAGGAACATTCGACTTGAATCAGTAAGTGGCCCGACCGCCAGACAAATCAAAAACGAATCCGGTGTTGAAACTCGCCTCAGGCGAGACTATCCAACAGGCCAGCGATGCAACTTCCTCGACCGTCCCTAGCCGTTTCATGGGGATGCGGTCGGTCATATAACGCAGCATGGCCGGATCAGTATCCTCGTTCATGGGTGTGCGGATCACCGCCGGAGCCAGGCCGTTCACGGTGATGCCGGTTTCGGCGTATTCCTTGCCCACGGCCTTCACCAACCCGATTACGCCCGATTTACTGGCGGCATACCCGACCATTCCTGGGTTCCCTTCCTTCCCACCGATGGATGCGATCAACAAAATGCGACCATAGTTTCGCGCCAACATGTGAGGAATTGCGTACTTGGTCACCAAAAACGAGCCAGTGAGATTGACCGCCAACACTCGTTCGAAATCAGACAGGTTGTAGTCTGTGATTCTGACCGAGGTGGGGCCATTGATGCCGGCGCTGTTGACGACGATATCCAATCTTCCGTGCGCCTCCATCAGCTTCCGCATAACCTGACTCACGTCCTCTTCCGAGGTCACATCCATGGGGGCGATGCTGACATGCAGACCAGCCGCAGTCAGCGCCGCAGCCTCAGACCTGAGCAAATCCTCGTTAGCATCGCAGAGCACGACGTGAGCGCCCTCCGTCGCCAACCGTCCGACGATGCCCAGCCCTATACCGCTTGCCGCGCCCGTGACAAGCGCAACTTGTTCCGAAAAGCGTTTTGATTTCATGTTGTGTGACTTGACTTACAAAGATGGTGATGATAGATTATCGATTATCGATAATTGATTGACTTTGGCAAGTAATCCTTCTTGCTTTCCAAATCATCTCAGAGTCCCCGATGGCGAAGACTCCCAAAACTCAACTGCATCGAACTTCGCTGGCTGAGCAAATTGAGTTGTATCTGCGAGATGAGATCATGCGCGGTAACTTGCCGGGTGGGGCCAGGATCGTTGAGTTGGAGATCGCTGAGCAAATGGGAACCAGCCAGTCGCCAGTACGCGAAGCCCTGCACCGGTTAGAACAGGCTGGTTTTGTAGAGCGGCACAGCGGCAGCGCGACCTTCGTTACTGCGATTTCGCCGGATGAAATGTATGAGATAGCGGTGGTGCGGAAAACGGTGGAGGGTTTGGCTATTCGCCAGACCGCCAAATGTATTACGGCGGAACAGTGTGATGAACTGAGTGTGTTGGTCGCCGACATGCACACAGCAGCTGATGCTAATGACATGGCAAGTCTATCGACCTGCGATCTGACCTTCCATCAACGCATCTGCACATGGGCTGATAAGCCCACTCTGCTGCGCGCATGGACGACGCTTTATTATCAGCAACAACGGTATTTGATTGCAACTCATCCACACGTCTTTCCAGACCTCCACCAGGTTGCGGATCTCCATCAGCCCATCATCGAGAGGTTACGTACGAAGGATAGTGAGGGGTCGTGTCTGGCCATTCAAGATCACATCATGTGGTTGTGGGCGGAACACCGGTTGCGCCCCGATCTCTTCGACCAGTAAACCGTTCCCAATTGTACGACCGTCCGACGTCGCCCCCTCAGCAAACAATGAAGAATTGCTTACATTCAAGGCGTATGATAAATTACTTGTTATCGTTCCCGTCATCGATAACATGAATATTGTTTATGGCGGGATATGGCATCTTCCGTTAGCGAGAAAGAGTTTTATCACCGATTTCAAGGAGTCTTTATGAGCGGCAGTGATCCACCTTCGCTCCTGCGAGTCGAGAGTATCTCGAAGGCATTTCCCGGTGTGCAAGCGCTAGACCAGGTCAGCCTGGATGTGCGTCCGGGCGAGATACTTGGGCTGGTTGGCGAGAACGGAGCGGGCAAGTCTACGTTGATCCAGATATTGACCGGCGCTCTCGTTCCTGATAACGGCCAGATTTATCTTGATGGCAAGTCTGTACGCTTCACACACCCAATACAGGCAGAGGAAGCCGGGATAAGTGCAGTCTATCAGGAGCTCAGCCTCGTAAACAATCTGAGTGTAGCGGAGAATGTTTTTGCAGGTCGGCAGCCCTCCAATGCGCTGGGTTTCATGAATGTGCGGGAAATGAACCAGCAGGCGAAAACCTGGCTGGATCGTTTTGATGCTGCATTCCCACCCAGTATTCGGGTCGAGTACCTGTCCTTGGGCAACCAGCAATTGGTCGAGATCACCAAGGCAATCTCTCGCAATGCCAAAGTATTGATTTTGGATGAGCCGACATCATCGCTGTCATTACAAGAGGCAGGCCAGCTCTTTGACATTATGCGACAACTCAAGGAGCAGGGGCTGGCCATCATTTTCGTCAGCCATCATTTGGAAGAAGTGTTCGAGATCTGTGACCGAGTTTCGGTTTTGCGGGATGGCCATTATGTCGGTACTGTGAACACAGCAGAGACTTCCGAGCAGCAGATCATCGGCATGATGGTGGGGCGAGATATTGGTGAACTTGAACGCAAAGAGGAGCAGGCAGGCGAGGTCTTGCTGCAGGTGCGGAATCTCACGCGTAAGGGCGTCTTCGAGGATGTGAGTTTCGAGCTAAGGCGAGGCGAGGTGCTGACCTTCTTTGGACTGGTGGGAGCAGGACGTAGCGAGGTGGCGAGGGCGATTGTGGGTATGGATGTCGCAACAGGCGGCAGCATCCGCATTGGTGACGCCGAAGTACGACTCACCCATCCATCCCAGGCTATGGCCTTGGGGATGGCGTATCTATCGGAGGATCGCAAGCGGGAAGGTCTCTATCTGGAAAAAACGATCAAAGAGAATTTTCTGGTCACCAATTTGCGCAAGGTGGCGCCACACGGCTGGCTGAGTTGGCCGGCGCTAACGAACCTCACTCAGCGTTACACAGATAGATTGGCCGTACGTACGCCCAGCCTGGATCAAAGATTGCGCAACCTGTCAGGCGGGAACCAACAGAAAGTGTTGCTGGGCATGTGGCTGGCGACTGAACCCAATGTTTTGATCGTGGATGAACCCACCCGTGGCATCGACGTCGGAACCAAACAGGAACTCCATCGAATCCTGCGCGAGCTGGCAGCCCAGGGCAAAGCCATCATGGCGATCTCCTCTGACCTGCCCGAGACCTTAATCATTAGCGACCGTATCGCCGTGATGCGACGAGGCCGTTTGGTGGGCGTGATACCCCAGGCTGAGGCCACCGAGGAAGGCGTCATGCAATACGCGGCTGGCGTTTCTCAAGATGACAATCAATAAGGAAGGAAGAATATGACAAGTGAAGCCGTTGTCACAACAATGTCTGTGAAGCGCCCGATCTGGCGGCGGTTGGTGGAGCAGCGCGAGCTGACTATTTTTCTGGTGGTGCTGGCGGGTGCGTTCTTGTTATCACTGGCCTCACCCAATTTTCTCAAACCCGCCAACCTGAATGCCCTGATGTTGGGTCTGTCTTTCGATGCCATTGTCGCCATTGGCATGACCATCCTCATGGTTTCTGGCGGATTCGATCTATCCGTGGGCTCGGTTGTAGCATTGGCCGGTGCGGTCGCGGGTTATAGCATAGTGTTGCTAGGGATGCCGGTTCCGATTGGCATTGTCGCCGGGCTGTTGACCGGTGTGCTTGTCGGGCTGATTAATGGTTTGCTCGTATCAAAAGTGCGGGTCAATCCGTTGATCGCCACGCTGGGGATGATGCAGGTTGCGCGTGGCGCAGTGTTTCTGCTGACCTCTGGTCTCGGCATCCCGAATCTGCCCCATTCTTTCAACACCATGGCGCAAGATAAATTATTGGACGTGCAATACCCGGTCTGGATCATGATCATCCTGGCGATCATCGGCGACATCCTTTTGCGCAGATCGCGCTATTTCCGGCAGAGTTATTTTGTTGGCGGTAATGAACGCAGCGCGCGTCTTTCCGGCATCCGAGTCAGCCAGATACAGATCGCCAACTACATCATCGCCGGTTTAATGGCCGCAGTGGCCGGATTGTTACTAACCGCCAGGCTAGGCACGGCATCCGTATCAGCCGGTCTGGGCGTCGAACTGCGGGTCATCTCGGCAGTGGTAATTGGCGGCGCCAGCCTGGCTGGCGGCGAAGGCACGGTCTTGGGCTCCCTGTTTGGCGTAGCTTTGATGGCCTTGATCTCCAACGGTCTTAATCTACTAGGCGTAAACCCGTACTGGCAGAGCATTGTCATTGGTGGCGTTCTCATCATTGCTGTTGCTGCCGATGCCTTGAGCCGCCGAAATCGTTCCTAATTCCCTCTATCAATAATTTGGATGGACAGTTAATCATTAAGCAGGAGAGCGCCTATACGCAAAAACTTCATTGGTATTCCGCGTAAAACTATCAAAACATTCAAAATGAGAGAACTCCAAGGGAGGAGTACGATGTCGAAACGTTCAATTTTGTTCACACTTTTGATTGGCCTTCTGGTGATTGCTCTGGCAGCTTGCGCCAGCCAACCTGCGCCGGCGCCTGCCGAACAACCCGCTGAACAACCGGCCGAACAAGCTGCTGAAGAGCCGGCGGAACAGCCGGCGGAAGAACAAGCTGCCGAACCGGAGCAGACCTATTATGAGGTTAACGCCCTGATCAACCTGCCTTACTTCATCGACCACCAGGTCGGGCTGTTTTTTGCAGGGGATGCATTAGGCGTAGAGACGCTGCATGTAGGCCCGGTAGACTACGATATGACCGCCATGGTCAATACGATGGAACAGGCCATGGCCACAGAGCCGCAAGGCATCAATATCGTCGGTTTTGACCCTGCGTTGAAGCCTTCCATTGATGCTGCTATCGACCAGGGCATTCCTGTGGTCACACTGGATGCCGAAGTCTATGGCTCCAAGCGCATGACTTTCCTCGGCACTGGCAACTACAACGCGGGTCGTGTAGGCGGCGCTCTGTTAGCAGAAGCCATTGGCGGTTCCGGTAAAGTCGCTCTGTTGACCAAAGTTGGGCAGAGTAATCTCGAAGAACGCATTCAGGGTTACAAGGACGAATTTGCAGAGAATTGGCCCAATATCGAACTGGTGCAGATCATCGATGATCAATCCGATTCGGCGAAAGCTGCGGACGGCCTCAAGGCAGTTTTGCAGCGTGAGCCAGATCTGGCTGGCGTGGGTTGTGTGGAAGCTGCCGGCGGTGTCGGAGCAGCAACGGCGGCCAATGAACTGGGCATCAAAGGCCAACTCAAGATCGTCTCGATGGATCGTGACGATGGCACCCTGCAATTCATTGAAGATGGCACCATTCATGCCTCGGTCGCACAGCAAAGCGCGCTCATGACCTTTGTCGGCACCATGCTGATGCACGGCCTCCATAACAACCCTGTGCCGATTGTCGCAGATAACGAGGCCGCAGGCGTACTTCCCATGCCCGAATCGGTGGACACTGGCGTGGTCGTGATCAACGCCGATAACGCCAAGTATTTCTACCATGCCCAGGATCCCTATGATTTCAGCAATATCGAGATCACGGGTCCTGAACCGGGAGAAACCTATGTCGAAGTCCTGGCTTTGATCAACCTGCCTTACTTCATCGACCACCGGCTGGGCCTGGAATTCGCCGGAGAAGAACTCGGCGTCGAAACCAAATTCGTGGGTCCGGTTGACTATGACATGACCGCCATGGTCAATACCCTGGAACAGGTGATCGCGGAGAAGCCGGCAGGTATTCTGGTGGTTGGATTCGATCCCGCGCTGAAGCCCTCCATCGACAAGGCGACGGCGGAAGGCATCCCAATCGTCACGCTCGACGCTGAAGTCTACGGCTCCGATCGCCTCACCTTCCTCGGCACAGGTAACTACAATGCCGGACGCGTGGGTGGCAAATTGTTGGCCGAAGCCATCGGCAGCAAGGGCAAGGTCGCCATCCTCACCAAGGTAGGCCAGAGCAATCTTGAAGAACGCATTCAGGGCTACAAGGATGAATTGGCCGAGAACTACCCGGATGTCGAGCTTGTGCAAATCCTTGACGATCAATCCGATTCGGCCATTGCCGCCGACGCCCTCAAGGCCTTGTTGCAGCGCGAGCCCGACCTGGCTGGCGTTGGCTGTGTGGAAGCTGCCGGTGGCGTCGGCGCTGCCACCGCCTCCAACGAACTCGGCTTGAAAGGCCAGTTGAAGATCATCTCCATGGACCGCGACGATGGCACTCTCAAGTTCATCGAAGACGGCACTATCGAGGCATCGGTGGCGCAGAAAACAGCTTTGATGTCCTATCTTGGCACCAAGCTGATGTACTATCTCAACCATGCGCCTGTGCCCGTCGTTCCCGACAATGCAGCGGCAGGCATCGTCCCTATGCCTGAGGCCGTGGACACCGGTGTGATCGTCATCAATAAAGACAACGCCAGCTTCTTCTATCACGAATAGAAAAAGCGACACTCACCCAGGCGACAGGCGTCTGTGTTGAACCTGTCGCCTGAAAATCAGAGCAGGGCGTTCCTTCTGGCACAAGAGCGCCAGCGAGCGCCCTGCTCACCATGATTTCGACGATGGACGTTAGACGATTGCATGGTTTTTGCCAGTGCATTTGCCATCGCCAATGGCCTATCATCCACGGTTGATCAAAAGTAGCGGCGCCAAACTGATGGCAGTTTAATTGGCAGATATTGAGGAGCGACGAGTATGGAGATTTCTCATCCGTTGACAGCAGCTGAACGCAGGGAATTTGAAAAACTGTTTGAGGAGCGGATAGCCAGGGTCGATACTAAAATGGCCGATGTGTTCGCTTTCAAACCAATCAAGCCGCCATTTATGGTCAACAGTGCATTGTATTGGGTATTTGGATTGGATACCGACACGTTGCCTGGCAATTACTTCGATGACCCGGCGGCGATGACCAATTTCCAGGAACAGACTTATTTCGATCAAATCAAATCCATCGACGATGATTTCGTGCCCTATCTCATGCCCTGGTTCGGCACTATCGTTACCGCTTCGGCTTTTGGATGCAAGATCGAGTATTACACCAAGGCCGACCCGGCGGCGAACCCGCGTTACTATCCCGTGAAAACGCCGCAGGATATTGACAGGCTGCAAGTCATTACCCCCGAAACCGATGGCCTGATGCCCAAAGTCCTGGACTATTTACGCTACATGAAGGCGAATAGTTTTCTGCCAGTGGGCATCACCGACTTTCAGGGCCCGTTGACCACTGCCAATCAATTGATGGGATATGACAAGCTCATTTATTTGATGTTCGATCGTCCCGACCATATGCACAGGCTGATGGATGTCGTTACCGATTCACTGATTCTGTGGGTGAAAGCTCAGAAAGAAGTGATCGGTGAACCGTTGGACTGGTGTATTTCCGACCAGCAGGTATACACCGGCCCCAACGCTGGCGTTTGGTTTTCGGACGATGATGCCGTGCTGATGTCGCCTGAGACCTATCGCGAGTTCGTCGTTCCTTACAATTCTCGGATATTGCAGGCCTTTGGCGGTGGGGCGGTACACTATTGCGGCGACGCCACCCACCATGCCGAAAGCTTCCTGGCTATGGATGGTCTGAAGGCTCTGAATATCTACAATCTTTACAACATCCCGTCCGTAGCGCGGCTGCAAGAGAAACTACAGGATAAAATCGTCTTGTTCGTCTGCGATTTCACACCGGTCGAGTATCAAGAGTATTTCGACGAGATGCTGAGGACGCTCGATCATCGCGGCATTGCCATTTGCTCACAGTTTTCGCCCACGGTCGGCCTGCTGAAGGGCGGACGCTATGACGCCATCAACCGTGACCTGCGATCCGGGCGACAGGCTGTATTTGAGTATCTGCGCAACCGCCTGAACTAGCCGGGTGTTCGCTGACCGTGGGCCTGCCGCCATGACTTCATCTCCCATCCCAGTTACCATCCTCGCCGGATTCCTGGGCGCGGGCAAGACCACATTACTCAACCGCATTTTGCGCGCCGAACATGGCTTGCGTGTGGCTGTGCTCATCAATGACTTCGGTGAGATCAATATCGACAGCCAGCTCATCGAGGGCGACCGAACGTCAGATATGATCAGCCTGCCCAATGGTTGCATCTGTTGCACGCTATTTGGAAACCTGGTCGAGGTATTGTTGCGGTTCGCCCGGCTCGATACGCCGCCCGACCACATCCTGATCGAAGCCAGCGGCGTTTCGCAGCCTCATCAAATCATCGACATCCTTAAGGTCAGCGAACTACAAAAACGCCTGCGTCTTGACGGCGTGATCACGCTGGTCGATGCCGAAAACGTGCGTCGCCTGGCCGAGGTCGTAATGTTCATCGAAGGTCAGTTGGCCGATGCAGACCTGATCGTCCTGAACAAGATGGATCTAATCGACGCCGTGGCTGCCGGAGAATTGCAAGACTGGATACGGCAAATAGCTCCTGATGTGACTATATTCCCCACTACTTTTGCAGATGTACCCCTGCCGCTTCTGCTCGATCTCGACCCCGTTGCCGAACCTGATGAAATCGCAGGGCAGGAATCCGCCCTTCATGACCATGCCGATCATGGTCTGGCCTTTGAAACCTGGACACACACGTCTGACCAGCCTGTGCCGCGAGATGCTTTGCTACAAATGCTGGAGGCATTGCCATCTTCTGTTTACCGTGTGAAGGGTTTTGTGAATTTGATCGATTCGCCCCTGCAGCGCACGGTGGTGCAAGTGGTGGGGAAACGAATCCACCTGGATGAAGATGGCGTTTGGGGCGATGTGACACCGCGCACTGAACTGGTTTTTATCGGCGCGCCGGGTGCATCAGCGGAAACGCCATCGGTAACGCTTGCTTGACTTCCCTAACTTACCTGAACTCATTTTGCCTACACCGGAGTGTTTCTAATGAATTCAATCGAACGAGTACAGGCTGCCATCGACCTGAGGAAGCCCGACAGGGTTCCGGTCGACCTGCATAATTTCCAGCCTGCCGCTTATGCTATGGGTGTGCCTATGGATGAGGTCTTCAAGAATGGCGAGATGCTGGCCGAGGCCATGTTGCTGGCCTGGCGAGAGTTTGGCCACGACATGATCCTGCTGGAAAATGGTACAGCCTGTAATGCGCAGGCTTGCGGTGTGGAGGTTTTCTATCGGGAGGATGCTGCACCCGCTGCCGAAAAGCCGGTTATTAACAGCCTGGATGAAGTGGATAGGTTGGAAGTGCCTGACCCGTACACTGCATTCCCCATGTGCGAAATCCTCAAAGCCACCCGCATCCTCTCCAAAGAGATCGGTGACAGGGTGTGGATTTGCGCTCGCGCGGATCAGGGTCCGATGGATCTGGCAGCGCAACTGATTGGCATCCAGACTTTGATGATGGAGATTGCCTGGGGCAAAGACCCGGACGGCATCCATCGGCTGCTGGATTTCGCCCGGCAAGTGGCGACTCGATATGCATTCGCTTTGATCGAGTGCGGCGGCCACTCCACTTCCATTGGCGAACCCATTGCCGGGCCTGATTTACTCTCGCCCAAGCATTACATGCAATACCCCTGGCGGCATGAGAAACGCATGGTCGAAGAACTCAAGTCTGCCGGCATCATCCTGCACAATCACATTTGCGGCAACACGATTCCCATCATCAACGACTTCATCGCCACGGGTGCACAGGTTCTCGAAATCGACCATAAGACCGACAAGCAGAAGGCCAAGGACGCAGGTCGGGGCAAGACCTGTTTCCTGGGACCAATTCATACTTCGAATGTCCTATTCAAAACATCGCAGGAAGTCGAGGATGAATGCCGAGAAGCTATTGAGATCATGGCCCCGGACAGCGGCTTCATCCTCGGTCCCGGCTGTGCACTCGACCCCCAGGTTCCGGCGGACAATGTGCATGCGCTGGTCGAATCAGCCAAAAAGTTTGGGGTCTACCATTAAGGCGGATGAAGAACTAAACCCATAATCGATCCACCACAAGTTATTCAGGATAAAATATTATGAACTCCCGTGAACGCGTGCAAATGGCCCTGAACCACCAGGAGCCTGACAAAATCCCTTTCGATGTGGCCGGTTGCCCGATGTCGGGCATCCATTACATCGCCTACCAAAACCTGCGCGACTATCTGGGCTTGCCCAAAGTCGAAACCCGAATTTCCGATTCGATCCAAAATCTGGCTGTGATCGATCAGGATTTCGCTGAGCGCCTGCAAATTGACGTCCATAACATCGCCCCTCGCTCTTCAGCGGCCTACAACCTGGAATATCGCGAAGAAGGCGAATATACCGCTTATACCGACGAATGGGGCATCGGCTGGCGCAGTCCCAAGCAGGGCGGTCTCTACTATGACATGTATTCCTGGCCGCTGGCCGCCTTCGATACAATTGACGATATAAAAAAATATTATCACTGGCCCGACCCCACCGATCCCAATCGTTTTGTTGGTTTGCGTGAGAAAGCCTTGCAGACTATTGCCGAGGGAAAGGCAGTGGTCATCGGCTCCATCTCGGCCGGCGTATCGGAGATGCACGCCTGGACGCGTGGCTTTGAGAACTACTTCACCGATTTCTATCTCAACCCCGAACTCGCCAATTACATCATGGATACGGTGGTGGAATTGAAGATGGCTTTCTGGGAACGAGCCCTGCAAGAGGTCGGTGATCTGGTGGATGTTGTGGTCGAGGCGGATGATCTGGCCGGGCAAGATCGCCTTTTCTTCAGCCAGGAACAGTATCGTAAGTTCATCAAGCCGCAACACACCCGGCTGTTCTCGTTCATCAAAGCGCGCACCAATGCCAAGCTTTTCTATCATTGCGACGGCGCCCTCACCCCGATTCTCTGGGATTTGATCGAATCCGGTATCGACATCCTGAATCCGTTGCAAAAAAGCGCCGCCGGCATCGATTTCAAGGCTATTAAAAAGGAATATGGAAACGATCTGTCGATTTGGGGCGGCGGCGTCGATACCCAGCGCGTGTTCGATCAGGGTTCGCCCGACGAAGTACGGCACGATGTGATCGAGAATATCGAAGCCCTAGCTCCCGGCGGCGGTTTGGTGTTTGCCACCATTCACAATACCCAGGCCACGGTCCCGCCGCAAAACTTCATGGCGATGTGGGAAACGCTGCAAGAATATGGCGCTTATTGAATCGCGCAATTCGGATTGCCGATTTTGAAGTGCGCGTTGATGAGTCACTAGCCCTGTCCTTTTGCCGCACGAATACCCTGTCACAATGTCCAGAATCCTGATCGACCGCAACATCCCCATCCCCATGTGTGATGGCGTGATCCTGCGGGCTGATGTATACCGGCCCGACACTGACAGGCCCCTTCCCGCCATTCTCTCCCGTATCCCCTACGATAAGGACAGCCCCGTCATACACGGCGAGGCGATCCTGCCCTTGCGCGGCGTCGATGCCGGGTATGCCGTGGTCATGCAAGACACCCGGGGGCGGTTCCGTTCCGACGGCGATTTCTATCCCTTTGTCCACGAATCGCAAGATGGCTACGACACCATCGAATGGGTGGCCGCGCAACCCTGGTGCGATGGCAACGTGGGCATGACTGGCGCCTCTTACTTCGGGGCGACACAGTGGTTGGCAGCGATCGCGCAACCGCCGCATCTCAAAGCCATCTTTCCAGCGGTGACCAGTGCAGAATATTACGAGGGCTGGACCTACCAGGGCGGGGCTTTCCAACTCGGCTTCACCCTCTTGTGGACACTGACAGGCTTTGTGGGCGACTCGGCCTTGCGAAAAGGCCTGACACATGAGGCTAAGCGGTTGCTTGCCGCCGTCGATGATATTGATGCGCTGTACGCACACCTGCCTTTGCTGGACCTGCCAGCGCTCAAGGAAGGCGGTCTGGCCGATTATTATTTCGATTGGATTCGACACTCGACTCCGGACGAATATTGGCAGGCCATCGCCATCAACCGAAACTACGGCAAGATTCAAGTTCCCGCCTGCAACATTGGCGGCTGGTATGACCTCTTCATCGGCGGAACCATCGAGAACTATGTGCGCATGCGCCAGGAGGGCGGAACTGAAGCGGCCAGGTCGGGCCAACGATTACTGGTAGGGCCATGGTCGCATGGCAAATGGACGGGTGATTATCCTCACCACAGCTTCGGCGTTTTTTCTTCGGCGAATGCCATCGATTTGCAGGGCGTCGAACTGCGCTATTTCGATTATCATCTGAAGGGCGAGCCCAACGGATGGGATGAGGAAGCGCCCGTGCGAATTTTCGTGATGGGTGAGAATCGTTGGAAGGATGAATGGGAATGGCCTCTGGCACGCACTGAATTCACCACCTGGTTCCTGCATAGCGATGGTCGGGCCAACTCGGAAGGCGGTTCGCTTTCGACAGACCTGCCGGAGGGCGAACCCGCCGACATCTATCTGTTCGATCCCCGGCAACCCTGCCCGACTATCGGCGGCCCTACGTTCCTAAACGTCATCCAGATCGGTTCAAACGCCGGCCCAGCGGACCAACGCAGCGTCGAAGCCCGGCCTGATGTGCTCACCTACACTTCTGCCGTCCTCGACCAGCCGTTGGAGGTGACCGGCCCGGTACGTATGGAGTTATGGGCGACGAGCAGTGCCGTGGATACCGATTTCGTGGCGCGACTGTGCGACGTCGCCCCTGATGGCGCATCTCGTCTGCTTTGTGAAGGCATCCTGCGTGTGCGATATCGAGCGGGTTTAGAGCATCCTCATCCCATTTCGCCTGGCAAGCCTTATCACTATAGCATCGGCCTTGTCGCTACCAGCCATGTGTTTTTGCCAGGCCATCGCATCCGTGTTGACGTCACCAGCAGTTCGTTCCCTCGCTTCGATGTGAATCCAAATACCGGAAACCCTCTTGGCATCGATGGGCCAAATTCGTTACGTCCGGCGGTGCAGGGGATCTTGCACACGGGGAATTATCCTTCGCATATCATTTTGCCGGTGATTCCGCGTTAAATCAAGCCAGCCATGTAAGCGCCCGGTTCATGGAGGGTGGTGGAAGGATGGCATGATGGCGCAAACTGTAGGATATATTCCAAGTGATTTCGCGATTTTGCATTTCCTAGAATGTGTGATACTCTACATGTTATCGTTCCCGGAATCGATAACATCATAAAACGATTCTGTGACATGTGCTCAAACCCCTCTGCATATACCCATAGGTTAATTTTGATGCCCTAACGATGTGCAGCGGATTCATCCTGATTGGTGATACATGCGTCACACCACATGCCTCACAATCGATAATATCTGTTTTGCTGTTTCGCAGAGTACACCATGAGCTTACTTTCAATGTCGGAAAGTGGCAATACGCTGACATCCGTCTCTGGATCTAATGGGAAGATAGCAGAGGCGATTGGTCGCGGCAGATGCAGGATGGGGTACTTGCGGCAATCCGAAAGTGAGTTGGGCAGACGTTGTGACTTCGGGTGTTTGGTCGTATGGGAGACTCTTGGTTGGTTGGTGGCAATTAGTTTGGTAGAAGCGATTGCCGAGCCTGTCAATAGTTGGCGTCTGTCCGATCCGCTTGATCTACGAGCGATTGGCAGCAGCAACTTTCTGCAATCAGCTGCGTATGCGGCCATGCAAAACCACATGGCCTAATTGAATCAAGCCGTTGAAATGATATTTCTGCTCGTATGAGGGCATTTCAATCATCAGTAATCCGAAGCCTCACCGAGAATTGGAGGTGTATATGGCATGAATCTACATGAATAACCGTATTGTTGAATGAAAAGTTTCGAATTCCTACCTGTCAGAGCTCTAAGGAGGAGCCAAAATGAATCGCAAGTATTTCTTGATCGTATTACTGTTAGTCATCGCCATGCTTGTTCTTCAAGCCTGTGGCGGCGCGGCGCCAGCTGAACAACCGGCGGCGCCACAAGAAGCAGCACCTACTGTGGCCCCCGCCGCATCCGACTCAAATGTCGTTTCCATTGCGTATTTGAACAAGATGGGAGACAACCCCTGGTTTGTAGACGAGGTGGCGGGAGCGCGAGCGAAGGCGGACGAGTTGGGAGTCGAGTTCTTCAATCAGGACTTGCAGTTCGACTCGA
>JAGFJG010000067.1 GCA_024102915.1 Caldilineales bacterium | reverse complement strand
CGTGCCCCCGCGCTTCCAACATAAGATTGATGGGCGGATTGGGGATGACGTGGATGCCGGCCCGCTGCACCTTGTCGATCACGCGCTCTGCCAGCGCATCATCCCAGGCCGACATGGCGCAACAATGCCCGGCGGAGACCCGGCCATGCCAGTTCGTCTCGATCGTCTTTTCGGCCAGAAGCTCCAGCGAATGCCAATAGGGATCGTCGGTTTCGTCGATGTGCATGTCCACATCGACGTCGAAATGCCGGGCGATCTCGAAAGCGATTTCGATCTGGCGAGCGGCGTCGTCCATATCCCGCTCGCCATGCGGCATCCCCCCCACCAGATCGCAGCCGTTCTCCATCGCCGCCCACATCATGTCCACTGCTTCGGGATTGCGGGCCAGCCCCAGTTGCGGAAAGGCGACAAGCTGGATATCGATGATGTCTCGATAGGCGTCACGCGCGGCCGCCACGCCATTGAGAATGCTCAGTTTGGCGATGTGGTCGATATCGACATGGCTGCGCAGCCATAACACGCCATTGGCGACCGCCGCCCGAATAACTCGCCCCGACCTCTCTACGATGTCTTCGACCGTGAGATCGTGTTTCACCCTGGCATAGATTTCAATCGCCTCGCCCAGCGTCCCGCTCTGGTTGATCAGCCCATCCCAAAGATAGGCGTTTTCCAGGTGGAAGTGCGACTCGACGAATGGCGGTGAGATCATACAACCTTCGGCATCAATTTCGCGCGCGCCGGCAGGCAGCCCAGACGACGCCACCGCCGTGATCAGGTCGCCGGTGATGCCGACTTCCAGCGGCTCGCCGGTTGCGTCCGAAATGCCGTTGCGGATGACGATGTCCATGCGGTCGTGGATGGAGGATTGGGGATGAGATTGGGAGATTGAGTCAACAGACCTCATCTCCCAATCTCCAAATCCCTTGACTGTTTTAACGAGGTTCGGCCACGATTTCGATCTCGCCGTCGATGATGCCTTGCTTGGCAGCTTCGGCGGCTTCGATGGCTTCTGCTGGGAGAAGTTCGGCGTTATAGGTCGGCGCCTGCCCGCCATTGGCCAGGGTCAGTTGCAGCACTTCGCCGCCCATCTCGCCCGCCTGATGTTTCTGGAACATCGCCAGCAGGGTATTCTTCCAATCGTAGACGACGGTGGCGACGACGACCTCAGGGGCGACAGAACTCTGGTCGGCCTGGAAGCCGAGCCAGGGAATGCCATTCTCTTTGGCCACGCCGATGGCGCCGACAACCTGCTGCGAGGAACCGGTCAGCACGTCAGCGCCCGCCGCCACATGGGTGTTGGCAGCCTCGGCAGCCAGAGCGGTATCGCCGAAGGAACCGGTGAAAGAGACGTTGACTTTGATGTCGGGATCGGCGGCATGCACGCCGGCGACGAATCCATCGACATGCAACTTGGCATCGCCCGCATCAACCGGGCCGACCAGACCGATCACGCCCGCCTTAGACAGATTAGCGGCCAGCACGCCCATGACATAGCCGCCCTGGTCGGCGCGAGGCTCGTAGGCGAATACATTGATCACACCTTCGGACTCGCCTGTGTTGGTCGTTGTGCCCCAGGCAAAGCTGGTATCGGGGAAGTCGGGGGCGATCTCGAACAGCGAGGTGCCGTACTGAGCGCCGTGGGCGATGACGAGATCGTAACCGCTGTCGGCATAATCACGGATGGCGGCGGCAGCGTCGGTGACGTTGAACATGTTCTCGGTGTAGGCGATGTCGATGACATCCTCGCCGTACGCTTCCTGCAATGCCGCCAACGAATCGTAAATCGACTGGCTCCAGGAGAGGTCGGTCGTGGTGCTGGGCATGATCAGCGCTACCCGGATCGGCTCGATTTCGGGCATTACCATCGCTGCTGGTTCTTCGGCGGCGGGCTGTTCCTCACCGGCCACGGCGGCCTCGACATCGACCTCGCCGCTGATCACGCGCTTGACCATGGCCAAAGCAGCGTCCACAGCTTCCCGTTTGGTATTATCCGAGAACACCATCTTCAGCCCGTCATTCTTTAGAGTGAGTGCATAGGCTGTGCCGCCCAATTCGCCCGCCTGGTGCTTGGCGATGATGTCGCTGATGACGCCATCCCAGTCATAGACCTGCGAGGCGACGACGATTTCAGGGGCCAGGGCGCTCTGGTCGGACTGTGTGCCCATCCATAACACGCCTTCGCTTTTGGCCACGCCGATTGCGCCCACGACCTGCTGGGCTGAGCCGGTCAGCACGTCAGCGCCAGCCTGGATGTGGGTCTTGGCAGCTTCGGCGGCGAGGGCGGTGTCGCCAAACGAGCCGGTGTATGAGACATTCACCTGAGCGTCTGCATTGGCGAATTTGACGCCCGCTTTGAAGCCGTCGATGTAGAGTTTGGCGTCGCCAGCTTCTACCGGTCCCACCACGCCGATCACATTCGACTCGGTGAGATTGGCGGCCAGCACGCCGTTGATGAAACCGCCCTGTTCCGCTCGCGCTTCATAGGCGAAGACGTTGTTCAAACCCTGACCTACGCCGGTGTCGGTGGCCGTGCCCCAGGCGAACGTGGTATCCGGGAAGTCGGGGGCGATCTCGAACATCGAGGTTCCGTATTGGGTTCCGTGGGCGATGACGATGTCGTAACCATCGGCGGCATAGTCACGAATGGCGGCGGCGGCATCGGTCACGTTGAACATGTTCTCGGTGTAAGCGATTTCGACCCCATCAGTACCGCCGGCATTCTCCTGAATACGCAGCAGCGCGTCATACATCGCCTGGCTCCAGGCCAGGTCGGTGATGGTGCTGGGCATGACGATGGCGATCCGGATCGGCTCCATCGTGGCTGCCGCTTCGGTATCGGCGGACTTGGTCGCTTCCGGCGTAGGGGCGGGGGCTTCCGTGGCAGCCGGGGCTGCGGTGGCCTCAGGCTGGGCAGCGGGTGTGGCGGCGCCTCCACAGGCGGCCAGCACCAGACCGAGCGTGAGAAGGGCTAGAATGAGCCAGTGCTTGGGAATAGAGATGGACATTGATTCCTCCGAACGTGAGAGTAGAGATGGGCAGAAGCGTGCTGCGGTTAATCTATGACGTTTTGTAGACGGTTGACGACCGACGATAGACGATGGGTCAAGTTCGCTATCGTCCATCGTCGATGGTCAATCGTCAACGATGGAGCAAAAAGTTGAGTTTGCAACGTGACCTTAGTTTTCACCTCGCGTGAAAGGCCGGGTGAGCGCCGACGGTTGGGCAGAGCGACGGAAGGGCAGGGCCAAAGCGACGATGGTGAGGACATAGGGCAGCATGACGGCGACATCGGATGGGATAGGCAGGTCGAGCACCTGCACCCAAAGTTGCAAAGCGTTGATGCTGCTGAACAGAAGCGCACCCAACAGGATGCCAATCGGGTGCCAACTGCCGAAGTAAACCAGGGCGACGGCGATGAAGCCCATACCGTTGGTCAGATTTTCCTGGAAAATGTCGAGCAGAGAAATGGACAGCGAAGCGCCAGCGATCCCGGCCAGAACAGCGCCGAGGATGACGGACGCGTAGCGCACGGCGGAGACGCTGACGCCGAGCGAGTCGGCGGCGGCGGGCGTCTGGCCTACGGCCCGGATCTTCAGACCCCAGGTGGTGCGGAAGAGCACGTAAAGGGTGATCGGCACGAGGGCGTAGGCCATGTAAGTGAGCAGGCTATGGCTGAAGAAAATCTCGCCGACGATGGGGACATCAGCCAGGCAGAGGGTTTCGCTCACGCAGAAGCGCAGTTCCGGGAACCCATTCACGCCTTCGACGGTGCCGAGCATCGTCTTGAAAAGCAAGCTGGACATGCCCAGGCCGAACATATAGAGGCCAATGCCGCTGATGCCCTGTTCGGCCTGTAGGGTGATACTGACGATTGACATAATGACGCCCATCAGCGCACCCACCAGCGCCGCCGCCAAAATCCCCAGCCACAGATTCCCCGTGATGAAGACGGCATAGAATCCAAAAAATGCGCCCATCAGCATGATGCCCTCGACGCCGAGGTTGAGGACGCCGGAACGCTGGGCGAACATTTCGCCCAGGGCGGCAAATAGATAGGGCGTGGCCAGGCGGATGCCGGAATGAATGATGCCCAGGATGATCGCCAGGGCGGTGAGTTCCTCTGTCATGCGTTCACCTCTTGCTTGACACGACCAGAGGACGCGCCAGGTCGGGCGTCGTCTTTGGGCTTGCTGGCGGCTGCCGCTCGCCGGTTCTGCCGTTTGCGCACGAAGTAATCAGTGCTGACCACGAACAGCACGACCAGCCCCAGCAGCGCCACAATCAAGGCCTGCGGAACCTGCATCGCCCGCTGCATTTTGTCGCCGCCCACCAACAGCCCGCCAAACAGGATAGAAGAGGGGATGATGCCGAGCGGGTGCAGTTTGCCGAACAGGGCGGCCACGATGCCGGAGAAACCATAACCTGCCGACACCGCCTGCGGTTCAAACATGCGGTGGTGCAAACCCAGGATTTCGACCGCCCCGGCCAGCCCGGCAAACGCGCCGCTCAGCGTGATCGAGAGCACGATATTGCCCTTGACGTTGATGCCGGCATAGCGAGAGGCGGCGGGGTTGAGGCCGACCGCCCGGATGCGATAACCGATCGTCGTGCGCCAGAGCAGGATATAGACGAGAATCGCCATGATGATGGCGAACAGCAGGCCGCTGTGCAGGCGGGTCGGTTCCACGAACACGCCGTAGAGTTCCGCCAGATAGCCCTGCAATCCCATGTCTTTGGCCGATTCGCTCAAGCCGAACCATTTCGCCATGTCGGTCAGTCGGGGCATGTCCACCGTGCGGGGCAGGCGAGCCGAGTGAGGGATGTTGGTCCCGGCTGCGACTTCCGCCGGGTCGATCATCGGCCCACGCAGTAAATAGAATGCGACCTGCACGGCGATGGCGTTCATCATGATCGTGCTGAGGATTTCGTTGACCCCCAGCCTCGCCTTTAGCAGGCCCGGAATCGCCCCCCAAATTCCGCCCATGATCGTCCCTGCCGCCAGCCCGATGACGATGACCATCCAGCCCGGCCAGGCTTCCCCGATCTGTAATCCCACGAAGGTCGTGAGCAATGCGCCCATGACCAACTGTCCCTCCGCCCCGATGTTGATGACGCCGCCCCGAAAAGCGATGGCGATGCCCAGGGCCACAAGCATTAGTGGCACCGCCTTGACCAGCGTATCGGCCAGGCCGTTCTTGGTGCCAAATGCGCCAAACAGCATGGCCTGATACGCGTCGAGCGGATTGACGCCTTGCAGCCACAGGATCACTGCGCCCACGGCAAAAGCGCCTAATACAGCGACAAACGGGAGCAGAGCGTCAATCGTCCGATCCAGGAAATCACGATTGGGTCTCAATTCCGTACGAGCCTCCTCGTCTGGCTGGTTCCCGCGTGCAACTGCCGGGGAAGTCGATGGTCGTCTACAAAGGGAGTGGGATTGCGTGCCGGGTCACAGAAACCCGGTAAGGATAATCTATCGGGACGGGTTCGTCCAACACACGGGATTGACGAGGAGGCATAGTGACACGGTGACAGAGTGAAATGCGACACTCCATCACCTGTCTCTCATCACTTCGTCAGTCCGACTCGCCCGTTAAACTCCGCAATCAGAGCGTCGATTTCGCCCACGTGTTCGGGGATGCTCGCCCAGTAATCGTCGTCATACCACTGCGCCTGGATTTCCTCATAGCTCTTGCCCTGTTGTTCGACCCAGGTGTAGTACTTGAGATTGTGGATGCGTTTGCGCCCGTAATAACTCAGTTCCTCGGTGTGGTCGATGGTCTGACCCAGTAGGTAGCGATGGAATGCGGCGGCGGCATCGAGTTCTGTGAACGGCCCTTCCTCGTCTTCCAACTCGACCAGGCGGCTGCGGTACATCTCCATCGAATCGGTGGCGACCGACAGCACGATATCCTGACCGCCGAGTTCGTAGTATTTGGCGAACTTGATGCATGAGAGTAGGTTGGCGATGCCAGAGATGCCCAGCAATGGCAACATACAGACCAACTCGGAAGGCACGCCCTGGCTGACCAGATATTCAGACCCGGCTGGCTCGTTGAACAACCGCACCAGCGCCATGGTTGCGTTGTCGTCGATGGCGACGACCATGTCGGTATTCTTGACGTTGTGCACCCACGGCACGTGCTTGTCGCCGATGCCTTCGATGCGATGCGCGCCAAAGCCATTGTTCAACAGCGTCGGGCATTGCAGCGCTTCGCTGGCCACGATCTTGCTGAGCGGGTAGCGCTTTTTCAGATAATCGCCGCTGGCGATGGTGCCGGCGGAACCCGTGGTCAACGCCACGCCCCGATAGGAATCGCCGGGCCGCATGATCTGATGCAGCACTTCGTCCATGGCCGGGCCGGTCACTTCGTGATGCCAGAGGTAATTGCCGAACTCGTCGAACTGATTGAAGATGATCAAATCCTCGCCCGACAGCCGCAAATCCCAACACTTGTCGAAAATCTCCTTGACGTTGCTCTCCGACCCCGGCGTTTTGATGGTCTCGCCCGCTACCTGAGCCAACCAATCGAATCGCTCCTGGCTCATCCCTTCCGGCAAAATGGCGATCGATTCGCAGGCCAGCAGGTTGGAATCATAAGCGCCGCCCCGGCAATAATTGCCGGTCGAGGGCCAGACCGCCTTCTGGGTGGTGGGATCGAACTGGCCGGTGACGAGGCGCGGGGCGAGACAGCCGAACGCCGCCCCGACCTTGTGCGCGCCGGTGGGGAACCACTTGCCCACCAGCAGTACGACGCGGGCGTCGACGCCGGTCAACTCGCTGGGCAATTCCAGATAATTGGCGCCGCCAAAACCGCCGCCTTTTTCTACCGGCTCGTTGTGCCAGGTGATGCGGAAAAGATTGATGGGGTTCAGGTCCCACAGGCCCACATCGCTGAGTTTGGCCTTGATGTCGTCCGGGATCAGGCCGGGGTCTCGCATCTGGGCGAAGGTGGGGATAATGATATTGCGCTCGCGAGCGCGTTCAATGGTGCGCTCAAGTGCAGCTTCGTTTCGGGTTTTGAGGTCTATCATACTATTGCTCGGTTTTGGTATTGGATATTTGGTATTGGCGAATTGAGCGACTTCTGGGCATCAAAATACCATCGTCCATCGTCAATCGACCATCGTCAAAGGTGCAAGGCTTTCTTCACAGAGGAAAGGTCTGTGGCCACACGATGCGGCGTTACCCCCGCCATCTCCACTGCCGTCATGGCGCTCTTGATGTCTTTCAGACCGCTGCCGGTATTCATCACGACGATGCGGTCGCTGGCGGAGACGAGACCTCGCTCGACCGCTTTCGCCAGCCCGGCCCAGGCGGCTGCCCCGGCCGGCTCGGCAAAAACGCCGCTGCCACGGGCCAGGGCGGGAATGGCGGCCAGGATTTCGTCATCGCTGACGGTGATATAAGCGCCGTTGGTTTCGGTCACAGCCGCCATCGCTTTGATGCGGTCGCGCGGCAGCCCGGCGGATATGCTGTCGGCCACGGTGTGGGCGGCGATGGGCGGCTTGGTCAGCACGTCCTCGCCCTTCTCCCAGGCCTCAGCCAGATAATTGCTGCCCGCCGCCTGCACGCCGTAGATGCGAGGCATACGCTCGATCCAGCCCAGCGCCAGCAAATCCTTCATGCCCTTGTGCACCCCGCCGATGATGCAGCCATCGCCCACGCTGACGAAAATGGCATCCGGGGTCTGCCAGCGCAATTGCTCGCAGATCTCGAAGCTCACCGTCTTCTTGCCCTCGCTCATATAGGGATTGAAGGCGGTGTTGCGGTTATACCAGCCGAATTCCGCTGCCGCTTCCAGGCACAACTCGAAGGCGTCGTCGTAGGTTCCCTGCACCAACAGCACGGTCGAGCCGAAGGCCAGCAGTTGGGCGATTTTGGCGGGCGGGGCGCTCTCCGGCACGAAGATGACATTGGCCTGCCCGACGCTGGCGCACAATCCAGCCAGAGCGGCGGCGGCGTTGCCGGTGCTGGCGGTGGTGATCACGGCAGCGTCTTTCTCTCGCGCCTTGACCACGGCGATGGCGCTGGCCCGGTCTTTGAAACTGGCCGTGGGTTCCCGGCCGTCATCCTTCACCCACACGTGTTCCAGGCCCAGGCTTTGGGCCAGATGCGGAACCGGATAGAGGGGCGTGCCGCCGACAGCCAGTGGGGGTACGATGGCATCTGGCGCTACCGGGAGTAATGCTTTGTAGCGCCAGATGGTCGGGTCAGGATTGGCGGCCAGGGTTGCGGGGCTGATTTCCTGGCCGATGCGCCCATAATCATAGCGGACGTCGAGGATGCCCTCGTTGCCATGTTTGAGGCAGACGTATTCGACCTCATCTGCGGCATAGGTCTCGCCGCAGATGAGGCAGGTCAGTCCGGTGATGTGGTCGATGGTCACGATATTGCGATATTACATGGTCAGGGCCATGACGGCCTTTTGCACATGCAGGCGGTTCTCAGCTTCATCGTAGACCACGCTCTGCGGGCCGTCGAGCACGCCGTCGGTGACTTCGATGTTGCGGTCGGCGGGCAGGCAGTGCATGTAGATCGCATCTTTCTTGGCCATCGCCATGCGCCGCTCGTCGGTGATCCAGTTGGTGTATTGTTTGCTGATCCGGGCCGATTCTTGCAGGTCGTCGGTAGTCAGCAGACTGCCCCAGCTTTTGGCATAGACCACGTCAGCGTCCTTGAATCCGGCGTCGAAATCATCGAGCAATTCCAGTGAGCCGCCCGCTTTGCGCGCGTTTTCTTTGGCCTGATCCACATACTGCGGCAGCAGCTTGAATTCGGGCGGATGGGTGAGGCGCACATTCATGCCATAGCGCGTCATTAGCAGGATAAGGCTGATGGGCACGCTCATCGGTTTCTGATAGCTGGCGGCGTACGCATAGCTGACGTTGATGGTCAGCCCGCGCGGGTCGCCTTTTTTCTCGATGATGGTGAGTAGGTCGGCTAGGATTTGGAAGGGGTGGAAATGGTCACACTGCATGTTGAGCACAGGCACGCGACTGGCGGCGGCCACTTCGCGGATGTACTGGTTGCCGACGCCCCAGTCGCACTGGCGGATGGCGATGCCATCGTTGTAGCGGCCCAGGATTTCGCCGATTTCTTTGGCCGTGTCGCCGTGGCTGATTTGGGTGGTGCTGCTTTCGATGAATTGGGCATGCCCGCCCAGCTGGGCCATGCCGGCCTCGAAGCTGTTGCGGGTGCGGGTGCTGGTGAAGAAGAAGAGCATGGAGAGGACTTTGTCGCGCAGAATCGCATGGGGGATGCCCAGGGCGCGCTGGCGTTTGAGTTCGAGGGCGACATCCATCACGGTGTCGATTTCGTCTTTGGTCCATTCTTGGGTCGTGATCATGTCA
>JAGFJG010000064.1 GCA_024102915.1 Caldilineales bacterium | reverse complement strand
GAGACATGCGACCGGATTTGGCAGAGGTCAGTGGTCAGAAGTCAGTGGTCAGTACAGTCGCTCCGACCTCCGACCCCATCACCCCCCAAGTCCTCGCCATCGTCGCCGCAAAGACCGGCTATCCCCAAGACATGCTGGAACTCGACCTCGACCTCGAAGCCGACCTTGGCATCGATACCGTCAAGCAAGCCGAGACCTTCGCCGCCATCCGTGAGGAATTCGATATCCCCGTTCAGCAAAACCTCAGCCTGCGAGATTACCCCACCCTCTCCGCCGTCATCGGCTTCGTGCGAGACATGCGACCGGATTTGGCAGAGGTCAGTGGTCAGAAGTCCGTGGTCAGTACAGTCGCTCCGACCTCCGACCCCATCACCCCCCAAGTCCTCGCCATCGCCGCCGAAAAGACCGGCTATCCCCAAGACATGCTGGAACTCGACCTCGACCTCGACGCCGACCGTGGCGTCGATACCGTCAAGCAAGCCGAGACCTGCGCCGCCATCCGTGTCGAATTCGATGTCCCCTCCCTGCAAAACCTCAGCCTGCGAGATTACCCCACGCTCGCTGCCGTCATCGGCTTCGTGCGAGACATGCGACCGGATTTGGCAGAGGTCAGTGGTCAGAAGTCAGAAGTCAGTACGGTCGCTCCGACCTCCGACCTCAGGCCTCCGACCGCTGTCCTCTCAACTCCAACTTACTCCACCGCCGACGCCGACAACATGCCGCGCCGCGTGCCCGTACCCTCGCTTCGTCCCGGCCTCGACCTGTGCAAACCCACGAGCGTCACGCTCGACGCCAACAGCCACGTGTTCGTGATGATGGACCGGGGCGGCGTGGGCAAATCGCTCGCCGGTCGCCTGCAAAAGCTGGGCGTGACTGTGCTCACGCTTGAAAGCGATATCGACACCGACGAGATGGTGGGGCGATTGCAAGGCTGGCTAGCCGATGGCCCCATCCAGGGCGTGTATTGGCTGCCGGCGCTGGACGTCGAACCCGACCTGATGGCACTCGACCTGGCCGAATGGCGGGAACTCAACCGCCAGCGAGCCAAGAACCTGTACGCGGCCATGCGCACGCTTTACGACTCGGTCGCCGGGCCGAACACCTTCCTGATTTCGGCCACACGCCTGGACGGGCTGCACGGCTATGGTGCCGAAGGCGCCACCGCTCCCATGGGCGGCTCGGTCACCGGCTTCACCAAAGCCTACAACATCGAGCAGGGCATGCGCGAGGAGGGCAAGGGCGTGCTCGTCAAGGCGGTGGATTTTGAAAGCAATCGCAAGACCGCCCAGCCCGCCGACCTGCTCATTGCCGAGACGCTGAGCGACCCCGCTGTCGTGGAAGTAGGCTATCACAACGACCTGCGCTATGCCGTCACCCTGATCGAGAAACCGGCGGTGGACGGGAATCCTGGCATGGAGCTGGGGCCGGAAACGGTCTTCATCGTCACCGGAGCGGCCGGGGGCATCACTAGCGCCATCGTCACCGATCTGGCCCAGGCCAGCCAGGGCGTCTTCTATTTGCTCGACCTCGTGCCCGCGCCGCCGCGCGACGACCCCGACGTACTTCTCTTCCGCGCCGACGTGGAAGCGCTCAAACGCAAACTAATCGACAAAGCCCGCGCTCGCGGCGAGAAACCCACGCCGGTCGTCATCGACAAGCAGATCATGGCAATCGAGCGTAGCGAAGCGGCCCTGCGAGCGGTGGAATCGGTCGAAGCGGCGGGCGGCGTCGCTTATTATCACGCCGTCAATCTCATGGGTGGCGAGGCCGTGGCCGCAGTGGTCGATGACATCCGCCAGCGTTACGGCAGAATCGACGTGCTGTTGCACGCGGGCGGCCTACTCATCGACCGCACCTTGCCCAACAAAGAGCCGCAGCAGTTCGCCCTCGTGTTCGACGTGAAAGCCGACGGTTTCTTCAGCCTGCTTAAAGCCGCCCACGACCTGCCCATCGGCGCCACCGTCGCCTTCAGTTCGGTTGCCGGGCGCTTCGGCAACAACGGCCAGAGTGATTATTCCTCGGCCAACGACCTGCTGTGCAAGATTTCCAGCAGCATGCGCAACTGGCGGCCCGACACCCGCGGCATCGCCATCGACTGGACGGCCTGGGGCGAAATCGGCATGGCTTCGCGCGGCTCGGTTCCCACCGTGATGGCGGCGCTGGGCATCGACATGCTCCCGCCCGAATCCGGCATCCCCACCATCCGCCGGGAATTGACCTATGGTGGCACGCGCGGCGAAGTCGTCGTGGCCGGGCGGCTGGGGGCCTGGATGGAAGAATGGGATCCCACCGGCGGCCTGGACGCCGACAAAATGGCTGCCGAAATTGCTGCCCGCAAGTTGCTCATGGTCGGCGAGGTGAAAGCGGCACGGTTGTACGGCGGCATCGAAGTCCAGACCGCCCTCCAGCCGGAAGAACAGCCCTTCCTGTTCGACCACGCGCCGGACGAGGGCACGCCCTGGCTGCCCGGCGTCATGGCCACGGAAGCCCTGGCCGAAGTCGCCTCGGTGCTCGCGCCCGGATATCGGGTCGTGTCGGTCGAAAACGAAGAGATGATGGGAGCGTTCAAATTCTTCCGTATGGAACCCCGCACACTCTACCTGAACTCGATCATCACGCCGGATGCCAATGGCGACCTGTTGGCCCGCACCGTGCTCCGATCAGTGACAGTGCCGAAGAAAGAGGAATTACCCGCCCAGGTGAAAGAGCATTTCGTCGCCGATGTGCGCTTGCAGGCGGACGACATCGAAGCTCCTGCGGTCGAATTCACCCCGCCGGTCGAGCTGCCGATACCGGCTGTGACGATCTACGAATCCTTTTTCCACGGCCCGGCCTATCAGGTAATCGAGCGAGCACAGGTAGCGGGGAATCAGGCGATTGGCCTGTTCAACGCCCAACTCCCGGCCAACGCCCAGCCCGCCGACGCCGCCTCGTTGATGGCCCCCCGGCTGGTCGAACTCTGCTTCCAACTTGCCGCTCTATGGCATCAGGAATCCAAGGGCCAGATGGCTTTTCCGCTCGGCTTCGAGTCGGTCACTGCCTATCGCCAGGAAGCGGATGCCGCTTCGCCCCTCTTTGGCGTCGTCGTCACCGCCGATAATGGCGAAACCTTCGACTGCCGGGTAGTGGACGAAAAGGGTGTAGTGTTCGTAGAATTGAAGGGCTATCGCACGGTCAGCCGGCCGGCGTAGATGAGGATATTCGAGATTAGAGATTGGGGGTTGGCGACCCAGCAATGATTCACGCCAATCCCAAATCTCCCCACTCCTGGAGAAACCACCATGTCTGAGAATGAGATTATGACAACTTCCGTCGATGAAGTCGCCGATCTGCAAGCCCGTGTGCAGGAACTTGAGACGAAGCTTGGCGCTGTGGAAGGCAATCTGCCGAAAACCTGGTTGCTGAGCGAGAGCCTCGCGAAAAGGGCGCTGGCGGTTTACGGCCACTATCTTTTGGTCGGGCTGATCATCGCCATCCCGATCATGCTCTGCTCTTTTGGCACGATGTTCTTCTTCGCCATGATGGCCGCCCTGGCAGGGGGTGATTTCTACTATTAATCAGCCCCGCCTGCACTGGCTGCTGCAAACGACAGCCGCCGCACCGGAACTGGCCGGAGGCATCGCCCCGCCCGAACTGCTCCATCCCATCGAAGCCGCACAACTCGATCGCTTTCGTGTGATCAAGCGCAGGCGGGATTGGCTGCTGGGTCGCTGGACGGCAAAGCATCTGATTCGCAGCGTACTTGAAAGCGAGACAGGCATCCGCCATCCGCTCGACGCCATGGTCATCCAGGCAGACCCGGATGGCGCGCCCTTTGCCAGCCTGACGACTACGTCCGGGCTCGACCGGCTGCTCATATCCCTCTCCATCAGCCATTCCGAGCACAGCGGCTTTTGCGCCTGTTGGCCGGGCGAGGACGCTCAGGTGGGAGCGGATATCGAATTAATCGAGCCGCGCGACTGGCCGCTGGTCGAGACCTTTTTCACGGCCAACGAACAGGCTCAGGTGCAGGCAGCCTCCGGCAACGAGAAAGATATTCTCACCACGGCGATCTGGAGCGGGAAAGAGGCGATGCTGAAAGCCACCCGCACCGGTTTACGCGCGGACACCCGCCAGGTTGATTGCCATTTCCCGAACGGCGTCGCTTCACCCGACCGATGGCAACCCTTCCAAGCCCGCTGGGACACAGCAATCCTGCCGTCCGCGCAATCCCATTTCATCTTTCGCACGGAGTGGCGCGTCATCGGCCAGCATGTTCTCACGCTGGCCCTTCTCGCCGCCCCCGATACGATTCAGCGCTATTCAAGCATGGACATACCGAACTGAGCGCCTTGGCGATGATGCCTTCACATACGCAAGAAGAACAGAAACCACAGATTACGCAGATTGCGCAGATTTTTCTCTTTTCGACCTGTGAAATCTGCGGATAACTTACCTCTTTCTGGCCTGATCAGGCTAGGAGTCATTTTTTGGAAACACACGTCAACGAACTTCGCAAACGCAAATCAATCGCTGCAGGCAGCGCCAAGGATGTCGAACGCCAACATGCAAAAGGTCGTCTCTCGGCGCGCGAGCGGCTCGACATTCTCTTCGACCCTGGAACTTTCGAGGAGATCGACACCCTGGTAACGCCGCGCTACGAAAGCTATCTGGATGGTCGGGCCTCGCGCCCAGGCGATGGTGTGGTCACCGGCTTCGGGCTGGTCAACGGCCGCCATGTCTTTGTGGCGTCACAAGATGCCACGGTCATGGGCGGATCATTGGGCGAGATGCACGCCAATAAAATCGTCAAGGTGATGCAAATGGCCCTGAAATATGGCGCGCCCTTCATCGCCCTGAACGATTCGGGCGGAGCGCGCATTCAGGAGGGCGTGGACAGTCTGGCCGGGTACGCGCGCATCTTTGACGCCAATTGCGAAGCCTCCGGCGTCATCCCCCAGATCTCGGTCATCCTCGGCCCATGCGCGGGCGGGGCGGTCTATTCGCCTGCGCTCACCGACTTCGTGTTCATGACCGAAAACAGCTACATGTTCATCACCGGGCCGGAAGTGGTGCGGGCGGTGATGCAGGAGCAGGTCAGTTTCGAGGAGTTGGGCGGCGGCCTGATTCACAGCCGGGAGAGCGGGGTCAGCCACTTCCTGTCTAAAGATGATACCGAATGCCTGCAACTGGTGCGCGAGCTGCTCAGCTATCTGCCCTCGACCAATCAGGATGACCCGCCCTATCTGCAGCCGGTGGACGACCCCGACCGCCGATGTCCCGAACTTGAGCGCATCGTGCCCGTGGATTCACACAAGCCCTACGACGTGCGCGAGGTGATCGGCAGCATCGTCGATGACGGGCGTTTTCTGGAAGTGCACCAGCTTTGGGCCGAGAATATGGTGGTCGGTTTCGCCAGATTGAATGGTTGGGCTGTGGGCATCGTGGCGAATCAGCCCAAGGTGTTGGCTGGTACGATCGACATCAAGGCGTCGATAAAAGCGGCGCATTTCATTCGCACCTGTGACGCTTTCAATATCCCCATCATCACCCTGCAGGATGTGCCCGGCTTTCTGCCCGGCAAGCACCAGGAATATGGCGGCATCATCCGCAATGGCGCCCGCATGATCTACGCGTACAGCGAAGCGACCGTGCCCAAGCTCATGCTGATCACGCGCAAGAGCTATGGCGGGGCCTATTGCATGATGAGCAGCAAAGGCTTGCGCGGCGACCTGCTCTATGCCTGGCCGAATGCCGAAATCGCCGTGATGGGGGCCGAGGGTGCAGTGAATGTGCTTTTCCGCAAGGAAGTGACCTCAGCACCCGACCCCAATGCGATGCGCGCCGAATTGGTGGCGGATTATGAGCAGAAGTTCAACAATCCCTACGTTTGCGCCGCCCGCGGCCTGATTGACGATGTGATCGAGCCACGCGACTCGCGGCGGGTGCTGATCCGGGCATTAGAAGTCACGCTCTCGAAACGTGAGCGGCATATCCCCAAGAAACACGGGCTTTCGCCGATGTAAAGTGTTCGTCCGGGAACCCATCCAATCATTCTGAGCCGACGATGGACGGCAGACGATAGACGATGGAATTACAGCCATCGTCTATCGACCATCGTTCTCTTCGCAGCAGTTAATCCAACTCATTGCGCACACTGATATGTTCAAGAAAATCCTCGTAGCGAATCGCGGCGAAATCGCCGTTCGCATCATCCGCACGTGCCGGGACATGGACATCGATACGGTGGCGGTCTATACGCCGCGCGACTTCAGTTCCCTGCACGTACGCCTGGCCGACGAAGCCGTGCTTTTGCACTCGCCGCAGCGGTATGGTGCGGGCGATGAAATCATCGAGATCGCCCAACGCCTGGGCGTCGATGCCATTCATCCCGGCTATGGCTTTCTGGCCGAGCGGGCCGATTTCGCCCGCGCCTGCGCCAGAGCGGGCATTTTGTTTATCGGCCCATCGCCGGATTTTCTCGACCTGCTCGGCTCCCGGCTGAAAATGCTGCAACAGGCCGACGAGGCGGGCTTCGACACGCCTGCGCATTCTGCGGAGGCGTACGAAAACGATCTCCCGGCGTTGACCCGTGAGGCGGAGAGACTGGGTTATCCGGTCGTGATCAAATCTTGCCAGGGCGGGCGGGGACGAGGCTCGCGCATGGTTCCCAGTTCGGCGAAGATGGAGGCGGCGTTGGCGCGAGCCGAAACTGAAGCTGTGCGGGTCTATGGCAGTGCCCGTATGTACGTCGAAAAGGCGATCTATCCCTCTTATCATGTCGATGTGCAGGTTTTTGGCGACCACTCGGGGAACATTATCCATCTCGGAGAACGTTGCAGTTCGCTGCTCAGGCAGAATCAAAAGCTGGTGGCTGAATCCCCGGCGCCCTGCCTTTCACCAGAGCAGCGGCAGAGGGTGTGCCAGCTTGCGTGCGAGATAGCGAGGACGCTGGGATTGAGCAATGCCGGGACGGTCGAGTTTCTGGTCGACGGCAAGGGGAAGATGTATTTCAGCGATTTCAAAGGCCGGATTCAGGTGGAGCACCCGATCACAGAGATGATCTCGCGCATCGATATCGTGGCCGAACAGATTCGCATCGCCAGCGGCCAACCCCTGCGCTGGCGGCAGGAGGATATTTCGTTTGGCGGTTTCGCCATGCAGTGCCGCATCAATGCAGAAGACCCGTGGAACAATTTCATGCCCAGCCCCGGCATTCTCACTCGTTTCCGGCTTCCCGGCGGCCCCTCCGTACGCGTGGACACGTATGGGTATGCGGGTTGTCGCGTGCCGGAGCGCTACGATTCGTTGTTGGCAAAGCTGACCGTGTGGGGTGAATCCAGGGAGGAATGCCGCGCCCGCATGCAGCGAGCATTACAGGATTTCGCCATCAATGGCGTCAGAACCAATCTGCCGCTATTGCAACGCATTATCGAGCACCCGGTCTTCGTCAGCGGCGAATACGGCACTGATTTTCTCCAACACCCGCTCACGTTCGAGCCGTCGGCAGAGACCGATCTACGCGATATCGCCATCGCCGCCGCAATCGCCTTCGACCGCCGAAATAAGGCATTTCGGCCAAGCAAACCTGAACGCACGACGCGAGGCTGGCATCAGGCGGCGCGCAACCTGCCAGGTTAGGGCCTACCTGTAGGAGATCGTATCACGCATGACCGGACTTCAAGTTACTGTTGATGGAAAAACGTTCGAGATCGAGCTCCAGGCCGATCCAACCGACATCACGCGCTACACGGCAAGAGTGGATGGCGTCATCGTGTCGGTGGTTGCGCCCGAAGGTGATGACCAGACGCCGTTCGACTGGGTTTTGATAGACGAACACCCCTATGAAATCGCTTTCGATGAGGAGATGCATTGGGTTCGGGCCTGGAGCGGCCGCCATAGTCTGGCAATCCGAGACGCCAGGGCTAGCGTCACACGCCCGCCCAGCGGCGATACGCGCGTCAAGGCTCCGATTCCCGGTCTGATCACGAACGTCTATGTGGCCCAGGGAGAACGAGTCGAGGCGGGTCAGCCATTGCTGGTTTTGGAAGCGATGAAAATGGAGAATGAGATTCAGGCTCCCCGAACCGGAACCGTCAGTAATATCCACATTACGGCAGGCCAGACGGTTGGCATGGGCGATGTTTTGGCCGACATTGAGTGATTTTGTTTGACACGCTCTGTGACCAGCAAGTACAATACCAACGCAATTGAAATGGCGACGTAGCCAAGTTGGTCAAGGCAGGGGTCTGCAAAACCCCGATCGCGGGTTCGAGTCCCGCCGTCGCCTCAGCAAGCACGACAGTTCACAAAACTTGTCGTGCTTTTTCATTTTTGATGGGCTTTGCGCAAATTGTCTGGTCGATAGACCATCATTGACGAATATAGACGACGAGACGAACAGGCCTCGTCTACCTTCGTCTCATCTTCGCATCGTCGCCCAGGCATCCGGAAGGGTGAGTGCAAAATTAAATTGAAGCCCCATTTCGATGTCATTTGACAGCCTACAGCCTTGTTGTTATCATGCGCGCCTATCCCCACCCTGGGGCGGTGGCGGAACAGGCATACGCTGCGGACTTAAACTCCGCTGTCTTCGGACTTGTGGGTTCGAGTCCCACCCGCCCTATTTCGATTCGCTTGCCGGAACATCCTTGACGCATCATACTGGCTCAGGTTACGCGGGTAGCTGCACTGTCGAACCACTTTGCCTGGTCAGACCATTTAGGGAGGACAACTATGAAGTACGAAAAACCCACCCTCGTCAAGCACGAAGAACTCAAGCAGGTCACCTTTAGTTCGCACTAAGGCTGACACAGTGCGGGCGGCGATGAATTTTTCCGCCCGCATGTGACCCAACCTCCGGCCATGCCGACTGTCAGGCTTGGGGCCGGAACAACACTTCTTGTCCTAGCCGGTAACTCCGGCCCATCGGCACACTTTTCCATCCAATCGACAGTGCAGCTACCCATGTCACCTGAGCATTTGACCTGAACCCACACCACACACCGGTCAGATAAGGGAGGCGACATGGCGGCACAAATACAGGTATTCCTCGTCAACTTCCGTAATGAGCGCGATATTTATCCGCCTTTCGGCATCATGTACGTGGCCGATGCGCTCATACAGGCGGGGCATCAGGTACGATTATTCCATCTCACCGAAACGGATAAGCAGTCCTTTCTGAAGGAGGTGCAGCGCGAGCGCCCCCTTTGGGTGGGGTTCAGCACGATCACCGGGCCGCAGTTGGCGTCGACGATTACCGCCACGCAGGCCGTGAAGGAGATGGGCATCACGACGGTATGGGGGGGCGTCCATGCCACCATCATGCCGGATGATGTGTTGCGCGAGGATTATGTCGATTATGTGATCGTCAACGAGGGCGAGGTCACGGCGCAGGAATTCACGCAAACGCTGCTCGACGATGGCGATTTTGGCGAGATCGCCGGTCTGGCCTGGCGAGACGAGAAGGGCGGCATTCATATCAACGGCGAACGTCCTTTCATCCAGAACCTTGACGACTTTCGGCCACGATGGGATTTACTGGCGAACATTCCCGCCTATTTCCTGCAATCCGGCCCCTATCGCCGGGCGATACCCGTTTACATTTCGCGGGGATGTCCCTTCCGCTGCGGGTTCTGTTATAACGAAGTGGTGATGAAACGCACGTGGCGGCAGCATTCGGAGGAATTCGTGGTGGAACAGGTACGCTGGCTGCAAGAACATCATGGCATCGACGCCGTCGATTATGCCGATGACTATCTCTTTGGCCGCATCAAGCCCATGCAACAGATGGTGGAGAGGGTGGGATTGCCCTGGAGCGGGCAGGTACGCGTGCAATTGCTGAAGCCGGAATTCGTGCAGTGGATGGCGGAAACAGGTTGTCAATGGGTCAATATCGGGGCGGAATCGGGTTCACAGGCCGTGCTCGATAGCATCACGAAAGACCAGAAGGCGTGGCAGATCGAATGGGGCGTGAGCAATCTGGCCGAACATGCCCCGCACATCGAGGCGAACCTCAGCTTTATCATCGGCCTGCCGGCGGAAGACCCGACCGAACGCAGAGTCACGCTCGACCTGATCGAACGGCTGTGCGACATCAACCCCAACGCCCGCTGTTCGCTGGCAATCTACATGCCTTATCCCGGCACCCCGCTCTGGCCCGACGCCCTGGCCCGTGGTTACACCCCACCACCCGACCAGATGGGCTGGACTGAGTTCGACATCCACAAAGGTAACACCCCGTGGATCGACTCCGGCGAGGGCGAGGTCATGTCGGAAATCTGTGACATTCTCTTTGTGGGACGCAGTCAGGGGCACTGGCTGTTGGCTCCCTATTATGGGCTTTTGCGCTGGCGCTGGCGTCACGATTTCTTCAAGTGGTACATCGAGGGTGCGATCAAACGCCAGGGGGGGAACCTGATCGAAAACGTGAAACCGCTGCGTTCGTTGCGCAACAGCCTCAAGCCGATGCTGGTGAGCTACAATGCCAACACGCACAAAGGACCGGCCGAAGCTGCGTAGCACGCTCTGCCTGATCACACCTCAAAACGAGGGGCGCCGGTCAGCGCCCCTCGACTTTTGCCTGCCATGACTGAAGTTTCGACCGCTGGAATGCCTGCCCCGGCACAGCAACTCTTCGCCCTCTTGCGCGGCGAAATGCCCGCCGATATCCTTTGGGATGACGTCGGCGTATACGCCATCGCCCTGGGATTGGGGCCGCTCCTGCTCGAAAACGCCATCGTCGAAATGCCGCCGGTGCTGGCCTCACGGCTGAGGCTGGCGACCCAACGCACGGCGGCACGGACCAGCGCATTGCTCGACGCCCTGCACGACCTGCTCGGCGCGGGCGAGGAATTGGGTTTGCGCCTGATCGTGCTCAAGGGCGCGTATCTGGCTCCCGAAATTTATGGCAATCTGGGATTGCGCGGCATGAGCGATATCGACCTGCTGGTGCAGCCCGACGATTTCCCCGGCCTGCAATCGGTATTCGGGAAGTTGGGTTACAAGGGCAAATTCACCAGTTCCAAGAGCGGGCCGGGCATTGTCAAACATGAATGGACGTACAAGTTGGGCGGTGGCGATGCAATGGCGGCCAATCCCTATTTCGGAGGCGAAGGCTTTCATGTGGAACCCCATACCTCGCTGGTCGAAAGCTGGTTTGGGCTGTCGGTCGATGTCACGCCGGGCGTTTGGGAGAGTACAACCGCCTGGACGCTGCGAAACAGCCAGGGTCAGGAGCAGGCGGCGCTCGCCCTGAGTGCTGAACATGCGCTGTTGCACGGTGCTGTTCATTTGGTCTTCCATTTGCTCATGGGCAAACCGGCCTTCGCCCAACTCTACGACATTCGCCGCCTGTTGGAAATGCGGCCCGATTTGCGCTTCGACGTGCTGGCGGCTAAGGCGCAATCGGCGGAAAGCATCCCGCATCTGCTGGCGACGCTCAGGCTTACATTCGCCGCCTACGCCGCGCCAGTCCCGGTAGAATGGTTCCAGGAATTGAATTCGCTCTGTCCGCCCCGGCAAAGAGAGCGGGCAATGTCGGTGCAGCTGGCCGATATGTGGGCGATGACCCAGCAGCCGCCCTTGACGAAATTGCATCAGCGCCTCCAACGCGGCGTACGCGAACGGGCACTGGCGGCAAGCTGGGCTCGCAGCTACGATGAAGCCTGGAAGGTCTGGCGCAGCGTCCTACTTTTTTATCGCACGGATACGGCCCAACTGCTCAAAGGCTGGTTCACCTCGTAGGCTGTCTTTCTTTCCTGACGGGACTGTATGTTGGTCGCTGCGCCGGTTGCATGTACAATCCGGCAGACAGCAAAACGCTGTTATCGATTTTCCGCCATGACCCGACTTCTCAGCGGCCTGACGTTTATCGCGTTGTTACTCTTCAGCATCCGCCGGTTGGTGTTCACCCTGGCTGCGCTGCTCAGCCCGCCGCTGAAATCTGCAACCGATTCCGCCGAGAGTCCTCCGCACTTTTACAAACTCCTTATCCTCATCCCCTGTCGCAACGATGGACGGCAACTGCCCGGCATAGTGCAATCGCTGATTTCAAACGGTTATCCGCTCGAATGCCTGCGTATCATTTTGATTGATGACGGCTCGACCGACGGCAGCGCCCAAACAGCGGCAGATATTGCCAGAGCTAATGAGCACGTCCGGGCGATATCGCTTCCGCAAAATGCGGGCAAAGCGGCTGCATTGAACGCCGGTCTCGCCCACGAGCCCTGGGGTGATCTCGTCGTCGTGTACGATGCCGACCATCGCCCGCAATCCGGCGGCCTGTCCATGCTCGCTTCGGCTTTCGACGATCCATATGTGGGCGCAGTCAGCGGGCGGACGGCAGCCAGGAACGCGCTCAAGTCGCCCAGCACGTATTACAGCGCCGTGGAGCGACTGGTTCACCAGCGCATCACCATGGTTGCGAAGGATCGTCTCAATCTGGCTCCGGCTATCCTCGGCTCGCATTGCGCTTATCGGCGAGCGTTGCTCGATGAATTGGGCGGATTTCCGGCAGGCGCTTTCCTCGAAGACAGCGAATTGACGATCCGTATCGCCGCCGCCGGATATCGCACCCGCTATTTGGAATCCATCCCCGCCTGGGACGAGACGCCCGAAACCCTATCGGGCTATTGGAAGCAGCACGTACGCTGGGGTCGAGGATTTCAGGATGTCGCCATCAAACAACGAACCATCACCCTCGAACAAAAGCTGCCGCCCTTGCTACGCCTGGAACTTTTTGCCTTCAGCCTCGGATATCTCGACCGGTTGGCGCTGCTCGCCGGATTGGTTTTCACCGCCGCCGATGCGCTGCTCAACACACGCTTTCATTTCCCAAAACGATACTTAATCGCAGTCGCCGCCTTACCCTATTTGCAGGTCGTCGTCGCGCTCGTGCGCACACGTGCCGGAATCGGTTGGTGGCTGCGGCTCCCCTATCTTTTTCTGCTCTTCCCGGTTGACGTAGCTGCTTCGTTATGGGCCGCCCTGACGACGATTCTGAATCGCCCCCGGCAGTGGCAACAAACCGAGCGTTCAACACAGCTCGAACAGCCGTTTCATCTCGAACCATTCCCGCATGCCGACGCCGCTTGATAGGCTCCCCTGTTTCAACCTGAAGCGCTACTTCCACCTTCACCCATGATCTCAAAATCAAACGAACATATCATCCTGCTCGGCGGCGGTGTCGCCGGTCTGGCAACCGGGTTGGAGTTGGCGCGCCGGGGTCGTCAGGTCACGGTGATCGAGAAAGCGAAGGTCGTCGGCGGTCTGGCTCGCACCCTGGTCTATGGCAATTTCCGGTTCGATATCGGCGGCCATCGTTTTCACAGCCACAAGCCGGAGATTGTCAATTGGGTGCAAAATCTTTTGGGCGCCGATTTGCTGCGAGTGCCCCGCATCAGCCATATCTATCTGCAAGACAAATTCGTCGATTACCCGCTGCGTTTTCCCAACGCGCTTAGCATCTTCAGCCCCGCCCAGGCTGCCCGCATCCTCGCCAGCTATGGCGCTGCGACCGCCCGTCATCGCCTGAATGGTCGGGAAGTCGATATCTCGTTCGAGGATTGGGTGGTTCACCGCTTTGGCCGGGCTATGTTCGACGTCTTTTTCGGCCCCTACACCGAGAAAGTCTGGGGCATTTCCTGCCAGGAACTTTCGGCTGATTGGGCTGCCCAACGCATCAGCCTGCCCAGCCTGACCGAGGCGATCAAGCGCGCAATCATCCCCGGCGCGGAGCCTCCCCCCACCATCATCTCTCATTTCTGGTATCCTCGCCTGGGCTTCGGCATGATCCCGGACCGCATGGCGACCGGGATCGAGACTTTGGAAGGCCGGGTACTGACGGGCGCTCAGGTGGTGGGTCTGACGCCTGAAGAGGATGGCAGGTGGAAGGTTGTCATCCAGGATGAGGACGGCCGGCACGAATTGCACGGCGACCGGGTCATCTCCT